>NZ_JALBYT010000037.1:0-50614 GCF_022690845.1 Shewanella sp. N2AIL
GTAATAATTTTTTAAGGATCGCCTCTTTACGTTCTGGTGAATACCGAGCCATATCGTTCTCTTTTGCCGCACCCTGTCTTTAAACATAATGATTATTTAGGGGTGACAACAATCCTGACACAGGGGGAAGAGGGAAATAATGAAAGTCGAAATTGAAAGAACCGAAGATGGAGAGGCTTTTTCAGAATACCTGATGCATATCTTGTTGACCTAAAATGGCAAGATGGCGATGTCATTGACTGGATTGATAATAAAGATGGTAGCTGGACCTTACGAAAGTCCTCGGTAGCAAGTCCTTTGGATTAGCCATGTCCCGAAGTGAGCTACAACGAGGATGATACTTTAATACTCGGTTGTAGCTCATTTCAGACTTAGTAGTCGCAATTAGTATGAATCTTTATTTTTGGTAACGTTTAATCTTAAACGGTTGGAGCAGGGTTAATTGACAGTTTAGTATGAAACTTTATTCCTTTCCTACAACCGAGCAGAGTTAGTCGATTTGCCAAAGTCTGTACAGTCACCGTATTCAAGGGCGCAGCCTTGTCGTAGGCACGGAATACCTATTCCTTCCATTTACTCGTTTATTAGCATTACAAGCCAGAACAAGCACTGCACTAAAAGGTGCTTTGACGCGACGATAGTCACCTAATATCATCCTGGCGAATTTTTCATCGAAAGCCTTTTGCAGTATGATGTAGAATTATCTCACATCACACCATAGGCGCCAGCTTGGTAAGGTTATATGTCAGTCGCACAGCTTGTTGCTAAACGTGTTTCACGGCTTAAAAAAGGCACACCGTTCACCATAGAGAATTTTTATTCTTTAGGCTCGGTGACGTCTGTGCAAAAAGCATTTAGCCGACTTGCTAAGGAAGGCACCGTTGAACGCGTTGCTAAAGGAATATATAGCCGGCCTGTCCGCATTGCTGGACTACCCAATATCACTTTTGCAGCGGAAGCTGAAGCCGTGGCAAGAGCTTGGGCCAAGACCCACCATTATAAAATCGCGCCTCAGAGCTTACAGTCAGCCTATCGACTTGGCCTGCAAACCCAAGCACCAATGAAAACGATCCTATGGACGACCGGCCCTAGTCGCGAGTTCAGAATTGGAAATCAAGTCGCGACAGTCAAACACACGAGTGAAGCGAAACTCCGCTGGCCTGAAAGGCCCGAAGGAGAATTGTTTCGTGGCTTACTGGCTATCTCAGAATCGGCAAAACACGCACCAGTACACGAAATCTTGACTGCCATTAAACGACTCAAACTGACGCCAGTTGAAGCCTGCAATGTACTGCAAAAAGTTGCGTCTATCCCCGAAATGACTAACTGGCGGGCCGCCCTTGAAAGTGCATCCGAGCTACAAAAAGCCCATGAATATTTTTGATAAATAAGCCCAAAAGCAACACGCCGAACTCACCGCCCTGTTTAACGCTGCTTCCCTGCAACATCCACATGGACTTCCAGCTTGTTATTTAGAAAAAGATGTTTGGGTCACAGAGATCCTTTGCTTGCTCTTTGATGAAAAGCTGTTGGGTGATTGTTCCGTTGCGTTTAAGGGCGGTACCGCGCTCAGCAAGTGTTGGAATGCGATTAATCGTTTCTCTGAAGATATAGACCTTTCGATCCATTGAGCGGATCTCTCAGGGCTTACTGAAGAGCAAGCAGCAGCCTAGCAAGCGAGTATCGCTAATAAAAGCCAAGCTAGCAAGTTTCGTAAACAACAAGGTGAAAAGCTGCGAGGCTGGACAGCTGATCTACTCGACAGGTTAAACCAACGTCTTGCTGTGTACAAAATCGAAGGCCTGTATGCTGAATTTGAGTTGGACAAAGATGATAGAGCTTCAGGTGAGAAAATTGACATTCATTTCCCTCGAACCACCCTGAGCGGTAATGATTATCAACTCGACCATATTCTGTTGGAGTTCGGTGGTCGCAACCGTGGCAAACCAACCAAAGGAATCCAAGTTGAGACTTATATCGCTAACATCCCTGGTCTTGAGTCCCTGGGCTTACCTAAAGCGACGGTTATGGTCTACCACTAGGAGTACATTCTTTGGGAAAAGCTCACCGCTCTGTATCAGTTCTCAACCCAAGAACATGATCCGACCCTGCGCGGCTAGCCCGCCAATGGTACGATGTTGATTGCATTTTGACGGCACAATTTGCTGATCCTTACGACTCTCAGCAAGCTATGGACGATGTCATCACTATGAAACAAGCCCGCTGGCTGTGGGAGAGTAATAAAGTCTCTTACCAAAATGGCAGCGCTCACATAGGTACGCTGCCATTTCTAAATCCCTTATGCCCCATTGTAAGTTTGCAAAGGTTTATATGGATATTCGTAGTAAAATTACACTTATCACTAGAGTTATTTTGGGATTTCTTATTTGTCAGACTATGGGTAGATTTTATGTCAATGTATGGGTATATGATTTAGCTAAGTAGTTGTTCTTAGGCACTCTGCTATGTCATGGTATGGTTTCAGCGACAGTAATTTAGCAGGGCCTATTATTGGGCTGATGTCGCTATAATCTGATGTATTTCACTTTATTCTATGTATTTTATTTGTGATTTGCTTTCAGCAGAAACCTTTGCTGAAAGCATGCTTTGACATTCTCTATCCGAACCCTTGTCTTCATTGTGGAATTACTTCTTACCGTATGAGTATCGACTCTGATACTATTTCTATCTAAACCTAGATATGAACTTATCAGTCCAAAACATGATAGAACTCGATTCTCCAACGCTAATCATCGCACAAGCTATTGTTCAATGGCTGCTTGCAATATTACTGATGGCTGAGAGGGGAATGGATAAAGGGACAAAATACTGGGTTATTGCACTGTTTATTCACGGGATTGCTAATTTACTGCTGTTTTCTCGTCCTTATTTACCTCCCGTTGTTGCGGTTATTTTTTATAATTTTTGCGTCACTACTGCGTTTTCATTCAGTTATCTGGCGTTTGCTCGCTTAGTGGGTAAACAAGCGCCGCTTTGGCTCGTTTTATTCCCCATATTCGTGATGATCCTGACTATGTCTATTTATATTGATGACATAGCCATGCGAGTTATTTTTGCAAGTATTATTACGGGTACTCAATTGATCTTAATGGCATTTGTTTTAACGAGAGGCAACTGGTCTGGAAGTGAAAAGCTAAAGGGCTGGTTGATGTATTCTACTGGCTTATTTGGGGTAGGCTTTATCGTAAGAGCCTTATTTTGTTATGTAAAACCAGAATTATTTATTCATTTAGTCGCCAAAAGTTCTTTTCAGAGTGGTTTAGTGATTGCTGGAATGATTTATATCATTTTCAGCACGGTTGTCATTCTGTTAGTTAGATTGGATAGATTAAACAAAGAGTTATCCACATTAGCTTCGCAGGATAGTTTGACGGGTTTATTTAACCGAAGGGCTTTTATGCATAATGCGACGAGTATCATCGCCAGTGAAAACTTTCCCGTTAGTGTGCTTATGTTAGATCTTGATAATTTTAAGAAAATTAATGACGTACACGGACATAATGTCGGCGATACTGTGCTTAAGCTTTGTGCTGATGCTTTGCAAGATGGACTAAAGCAATATGGCATTATTGGCCGTTTCGGTGGCGAAGAGTTCGCCGCCATTTTACCCAGAGCAGATAGCGAACAAGCATTAGCTGTATCCGAAAAACTTCGATTAGCTATTGAAACAATTAATGTAAATCCAGATATACGGTTATCAATTAGTATTGGTGTGGCGACGTCTAGTAGTGTTTCGAGTATTGAGCCTTTGCTTATTCGGGCCGATAAGGCTTTGTATGAGGCTAAATCTAAAGGTCGCAATCAGGTAATTCATGCAGATCTGTTAGCACTTAATTAGTTTTTTATTCAATGGCTTATTTATTCTGTTATTTCATGTATTCAGCCTTTATACGACCAAGTTACTTGGGAACAAGCTAAAAGTGGTTTGAAACATTGTTTACTTCTATCTTTAAATCATAACGTTATAAAAGATCTAACAAAAAAACGGCGAGCACTGAGGCCCGCCGTTTGAGTTAACCGTTAATGGTTCGTATTAGTTAGTTTTAGGCTCGAAGCTAAAGGCTTGACCCGCAAGCGCTGCTTCAAACATCAAACCGCCTTTCGCTGCAGTAAATACCGCCATGCCGTTAATGTACGAGCCACTGGCCGAGCGATTTCCTCCCGATTGGCCTGCGCCTGCTGAGTTGCCTGTGGTTCCCGCTTGAGCGCTTGCGCCCATGTTGATGGCAACCGCCGAGGCTTGGGCATCAAACTCGAAACTGCCGCTTGTGAAGGCTTCATAGGCTTTAGCATCTTTAAAGAAGATGATCTCGCTGTAGGCTTGTCCACCTAATTGAAAACCGATGGATAATTGAGTCAGGCTCGAATCACCCATATAAACACCGCCTTGATAGACTCGGCCCTTGCCATAGGCAGCGCCAATGCCTATGCCGCCTTTACCCACAGTCGGGAATAACGCATAGCCATAGGCTGTGTCGAAAAACTTACTGGTTTCTTTCGCTTTTTGGAAATTGACTACCGCCTGATCATAGCTTTCATCCGCATGTGCAGTGGGCGCCGCAAATAGGCTCACGATAAGGCATGTCGATGCCGCAATGGCAGTTAAAAATGATTTCATGGTAACGCCTCTTCAAGTCTTCGGTTGCTCCAGACTAGCCTTTATCGACACAAATGACA
Organism: Shewanella sp. N2AIL; assembly: GCF_022690845.1. NCBI lineage: Bacteria > Pseudomonadati > Pseudomonadota > Gammaproteobacteria > Alteromonadales > Shewanellaceae > Shewanella > Shewanella sp. N2AIL. Next base: position 4,699 of record NZ_JALBYT010000037.1, read on the forward strand.
GCCAAAAGTGACATATGTGTCAGCTTAGGTTCAGTGTTCGGCTTAATGCTTGGAGTGATATTGGTGGTGATGATTGGAGTATGGTTTCGCTAATTAGTTCTTAGGTGGTGAAGAAGCTTGGGGATTTTCTGCGTCGTCCTGCTGAATTTGATGCAAGAATTCATACTCCTCAGGAGTGAGCACATTTTCAATCGCGATTGGGCGTGGTTGTGATTGGGGTTTCGCCATGCGACCTTTTAGATAGGCTGAGCGGGTGATTTGTTTCAGGCCGTATACGGCCAACATATACATGCTCAGCAGTAAGGTGAGTCTAGGTAACGCATGGGATAGCAATGACAAGTTATCACCTAGATAGAAGGGTAAAATCACCACAAATACGCGGATCAACCAGTTCAACAACATGGCCAAGGTCAAACCTATCAGCCAACGAAATCGAATGGTACCGAGCGCCTCTTGGGTGAGTGTGACATCAGTTTGATTGCGTTTATGCCGACGAAACAGTACCCACAACGCGACAAAGTAACAACAGGTTTGTACCGATAGCAGTGCGGGTAGTATGGCGCCCCATTGGCTAATGCTAATTTCCTTCAGCATTTGGGCTAAAGGTTGCCACTCCCCGTTGGGGTGTGCGCTTAATCTTAGGGCGATATCTAAAATGGCGAAAACTAAGGTGAATGCCGACGGCCAGTAATGTTTTGAAAACCCTAGCGGTTTATGGGGCGGAACTAAACTGCGTTTGCAATAGAGATAGAGCAAAGGCATAAGCAAAAAATAGATAGGGTTAATCAGGTTGAATAGAATATGGATCGGAATTGGACTGTTATCGCGGTTCAATAAACCCGTTAGGAAGTACAGGGCGATGAGACTTAAGAAAGCTGCGAGGAGTTTTTGGTTACCGTCTGGGTGATAAAAATAGCGAATATAAATAGCTAACGCGAGGCAATGTACGCCTCCGAATAACGACAACCACCAGTAAGCTTGAGCGAAAAAAGTATTAAAATCGTTCATATGCGATACCTCGAGCCCTGTTATATCAGGGAAATCGGCTCGGTAAAAGTATCGCTGTTAGTTTTTCTGCTGGCTTGCTATGCGCCGATGACGATTTGAAGCCGCCTCGGGCACAGCGCTGGGAACGGGAATGCGTTCCGCAAGTAAGTGTTTGATTGCACGAATGGGATGCGGTAACAGCATCCGAGGACCGGAGAAGATCATGATCTCTTTAACGATTTGTTTCTGCGCTGGTTTGTAGCAATGTACAGGGCATTTATTACAGGTGGGTTTGCTTTGTCCGTAGGGGCAGCGATCTAGGCGCGTTGCGGCATAATCCAATAACTCAATGCAATCTGCACATAGGCCTGTCGCGCCTTGGCCTTGGTGTTTCGCCTTGCAATAAATCGTCACCATAGCGGCAATGGTCTGGTGCTCGTACAGGAGTTTGCCCGTAAGCAGTGTGGCTGTGCCCATTGGAATACCTTAGCTTGTCACTCGGATATCCCATCATAGGCAGTGAAATTGGCGCTGACAAAACGAAAGCGCCAATTTATGAAGGTGCGCACAAAATGGGGCTTTAAATAATCCAACCATCTTAATCCACACCTAAAAGTAAACCTTAGATATGCATCACTTTGTCGGCAGCCAGTGTCCAGCGAGTTAAATCTTGCAGCGTACCTATGTGCGCGCCTTCGATAATCATTTCCGCCGTGACGCCTCGCGCTTGAGCGCAGGTCTTACAAAGCAGGATAGGCACTTGCTGCGCTGAGAGGATCTCGAACATCTGTTGTAGGTTATAGCTTAAGTCGGGTGTGGTTTGATTTTTGAGTGCGCCAAACACGGCATCAGACATGAGAAAGAGTTTAAGATCGACGGCTTGTTCATCCTGATCCTTCAGTGCTAATGCGATGCGTAGGCTGTTAAATAGCTTTTCTGTCCCGTAGGGGCTAGCGTGGGCCACGATGAGAATACTTTGCATCAGGTTTTCCTTATATTTGTCGTAAACTGGGCGATTGGGGTGATAAGGCAACGCGGTTCCGTCAGTCTAGCGCAATTGGCTATAACTATTTGAGCGCAAGATCGTATAAAAAGGCATAAATACTTGATTTACACCGACACAATGGACTTTAATAGCGGTTAATCTCTGCTCAATTTTTAGCTAGACTCGGTTGCCATGGACACTGTCCTAATGGATTTTGGCAAACCAATTGACACGGCTTCTGACGAGAAGCGGCCATCAAAGGTGAACAAGAATGAAGATCATAGTCGTATTTATACTAATTGCTGTCGGGGTGTTTTTATTTCTTCGCGCGCAGCGATTGGCGAAAGAAGAACAAGAGGCGATGAAACCTAAATCGACCACGGTAAAACCTGTTGTTCCTACCGAAGAGGCACCTATTTCCTCCGCTGCTGAACCCGAGCGCGTAGAGCCTGAACCAGTTGAGCAGGCAGAAGACACTCGCGTGGTGGAAGTTGAGCCTGTCATCGAAGTAGAAGCCGAATTGATGCCCCGTGAGACGAATGAGCCGGCGAACATTTCGGTGGAACTAGACACAGATATCATCGAAGTCGATATTCCTGCGGCCCATAATGAAGAGGCGGTGATCATTTTAGGCACCACGCCAACAGATGAACAAGCTGACGTTAAGACTGAGGCTGAGCCAGCATCGAGCACGCGTTCAGAGGTCGGTGCGCCAGGGGCTTGGGCGAATGTAACCTTAGTTCGTGCCTTTGAAGAATATCAAGGGGCAACGTCAGCCAGTGCTCGCTATACCGCGCTGCAAAATATGGTCGCAGAGTGCTACAAGCAGCGTAAATCGGCGGATTATCTTAACTATGGCGCTCAGTTAGCTGAAGAATATGTCGCACTGTTCCAAGCGGCTAGCGCCGAGCAAGGCAAAGATACTGAGCTTAAGTCTTCCGGTTTCTTGCATTTAGCCACCTTGCTAAATGATACCCAAGCCTTCGATGCCGCCATTGTCATTTGTCGTAAAGCATTAGAGCTTGGGCTGAGCGATGGCACTGTCACTGGCTTTGAGGGCCGGATCAATCGGATTGAGAAAGCACAGGCTAAAGCAACTACGGCTTAACACTTTGGTTGGGAGCGCTTAGCGGGTAAACCCTTAAACGAAAAGCGGTTATTTCCCTCGTCTAAGCAGTGTAGAATCCCTGCTAACTGGATGCGCAAAAGGCGAACTAAGGTTCGCTTTTTTTATGGGCTTGATAGGGGAAAAATGAAACTAAGCTACGCCTTACCGAATGTCTTATTCGGGCTTGGATTATTGCTACTCAGTGGCTGTACTAAAACCCCAGAATGGACCCTATTTTATTATCCCGATGTGAGTGCCATTCCGGTGACGCCTTTGCAGGCCGAGGATATTAATGGCTACTACGACACCCTAGCGCAATGCCAGAGCAAGGCCCACGGCATGCAGCGTCTAAGCAGCTCTGGTGTGAGTGGCTTTGGCCTTGGTGTGTATCAATGTGGGCACCTATGTGAGTTCGACGATAAGTCGGTGCTGGTTTGCAAGACCATGAGCCAATAGGTGGACAAGATGAAGTTTAAACAGGATTTTTTTACGCAGTTACCTGAGTTTTACTCGCAAGTTTACCCGCAAGGGATTACTAAGCCTGAATGGCTGGCATGGAGTAATGACGCTGCGCAATTGATTGGCTTAAGCCAACCCACAAATGAGCTGTTATTGGGCTTGTCTGGCAATGCCGCCGTCGATGGCGCAACTTATTATGCTCAAGTGTATAGCGGCCACCAATTTGGCGGTTACACGCCGCGCTTAGGGGATGGACGCTCGATCATTTTAGGTGAAGCGATTGGCCCAAATGGCGCATGGGATGTCGCCCTTAAAGGCGGCGGTCCGACGCCTTATTCGCGCCGTGGTGATGGTCGAGCTATGATGCGCTCTGCCGTGCGTGAGTTTTTAGTCTCTGAAGCGTTGCATCATTTGCACGTGCCGACGACCCGCGCTTTGGCCGTGATTGGCTCTGACTTACCCGTATGGCGTGAGAGCCAAGAAACCGCAGCTATTACCGTGCGTTTAGCCCGTAGCCATATTCGTTTCGGTCATTTCGAGTTTTTCTGCCACAGTGAGCGCGGCCGTGCCGATAAGCTGATTCAATTACTCAACTTCACTATTACTCAGCATTATCCCCATTTGAGTTGTGATGCCGAAGGTTATAAAGCGTGGTTTTTACAGGTAGTGCAAGATACCGCCAAGATGATTGCCCACTGGCAAGCGGTCGGTTTTGCCCATGGCGTGATGAATACAGACAATATGTCGATTCTGGGTGACAGTTTTGACTTCGGCCCCTTTGCGTTCCTCGATACGTTCCAAGAGGATTTTATCTGTAATCATTCGGATCCCGAAGGTCGTTATGCCTTTGGTCAACAGCCGGGCGTTGGTTTGTGGAACTTGCAACGCTTAGCGCAGGCGCTCACACCTGTGATCCCATCCGATGACTTAATTGCCATTCTTAATCAATACCAAGAGGCGCTAGTGCAGCCTTATTTGCGCTTGATGCGGGCGAAATTAGGTCTCTCTGCAGTTGATGTTCCGTCGGCGGAGCAGGACAAACAGGATCTCGACCTCATAGGTCGATTCACTGTGCTGATGGAGAAAAATCAGCTTGATTACACTCAGACTTGGCGCCAATTAGGCAAGTTAGATCCGACCAGCAAACACAGTGCGCTACGGGATGACTTTATTGATGTAAGTCAGTTTGATATTTGGTATCAAGCCTACCAACAACGATTGGGCGCAGTAGCGGATATTCCCGCGTGGCAAACTGAGCGCAATAGTGTGAATCCCAAATATATTTTGCGTAACTATTTAGCCCAAGAGGCGATAATCGCGGTGGAAGAGGGTAATCTTGCGCCGCTGCATTTGCTGCAAAAAATCTTAACTCAGCCCTTTGCCGAACACGCAGAGCATGAAGACTTGGCCAAGCGTCCACCGGATTGGGGCCAAGGTTTGATCATGTCATGTAGTAGTTGATTGGATAACAAGCATGAAATTACCAAGCACGCACCTAAAAGCCATTAGCTTAAATACCATTCGCTTAGATAGAAGCGCCTTAAGTTTAGCGGTCAGTGCGGATATCGATTTTGATCGTTTCGCCGACTTTGCCGAACCTTTAGCCGCGGCGCTCGATTGCACTGTGCGCGAGCGTCAGTGGGGCGCCGACAGGCATCAATGGTTATTAGAATTTGAAGGCAGCCAGTTATGGCTCAATTATGAGTTTTACGGCAACATTTGCTGGCTCTCGACCGAACGAGAAGCCGATTTTGAGGTGCTGGAATACTTAGCCACTTTGCTACAACCTCACCTAAGAGTGAACTGAATATGAGTCAGAATATGACGCCATCAACCACGAGTTCTAGCGGCGCTGAGTTCCATTTTCAAGCCCTAACGCCGGATTTGATCTTAGATGCGATCGAAAGTCTGGGCGTGTACCCGGAAACAGGCTTGCTCGCGCTAAACAGCTACGAGAACCGCGTGTATCAGTTCCGCAGCGATGAAGGGCTGCGTTATGTGGTGAAATTCTATCGCCCCGACCGTTGGAGCGACGCGCAGATCCAAGAGGAACATGATTATGCGCTCGCACTCGCGGCAGAAGATATCCCGATTGCCGTGCCTGTGATCATCGAAGGTCATACGTTACACAAGTACCAAGGCTATCGATTTACCCTGTTCCCTTCCTTGGGTGGCCGCGCCTTTGAAGTCGATAATTTAGAACAGCTGGAATTAGTTGGCCGATTCATCGGTCGTATACATCAGTACGCGGCGCAAACTGTATTTGCTGAACGTGAACCGCTGAATCCGCAGATTCTAGGCGCCGAGCCGCTCGCGTGGTTAAAGCAATCTAATCTAGTGCCTAACAGCCTACGCTTGCCGTTTTTTACCGTCGTTGAGCAAGTGTTGGCTAAGGCGAATGCGATTTGGGATCGCCAAGATTTTGCGGCCATTCGTTTGCATGGCGATTTACACCCAGGCAATATTTTGTGGACGCCAGATGGTCCCGGATTCGTCGATTTAGACGATGCTCGCATGGGGCCGGCGATTCAAGATTTATGGATGATGTTAACGGGTGATAGAGCGCAGCAGTTGATGCAGCTCGAGATATTACTCGAAGCCTATGAAGAGTTTTGTGAGTTTGATACCAGACAGTTAGCCTTGATTGAACCGCTGCGGGCGCTGCGTATGGTGCACTACAACGCGTGGATTGGTCGTCGCTGGGACGATCCTGCTTTCCCGATGAACTTCCCGTGGTTTGGGGATGAAAAGTATTGGGAACAGCAGATCTTGGCATTTAAGGAGCAACTTTTTGCCCTTGGCGAGCCACCACTGAGCCTAGTGCCTTATTAGTATTGAGCAAAATATGATGTCACAGACGTATCTTGTGACATTAGATTGAACTCTTAAGCTTGAGTTACACTCAAAAAATGGAATATGTTAGTCTCCAGCCAATTTATCAAAAATGATTTAAGGAATGTTCATGAAAAAAGTATTACTTATGGCCGCGGCTTTGTTACTGGCGCCACTGGCTGTATCGGCTGTGGAATACCAAGAAGGTGTGCATTACACAGTGATTAACGATGGCCCAGCAACCGCTAAGCCAGAGATCACCGAGTTTTTCTCTTTCTATTGCCCACACTGCTTTAATTTCTCTAAAACGGTAGTGCCAAAAATTCTCGCCGAAAAGCCTGAAGGCGTAGCGTTTAACCAAGCACACGTTGATTTTATTGGTAAAGAAATGGGCGTTGAAATGTCACGCGCATTCGCAGTTGCGCATCAGTTAAACGTCGATGATAAAATGGATGCGGCGTTATTCTCTGCCATTCATGAGAAAAAAGAACACTTCACTAGCCTTGCCGATATTCGCGCTCTTTTCGTGGCTAATGGTGTTGATGGTAAAACCTTCGATGCGGCCGCTGAGTCTTTCATGGTGAAGGCGCAAATGGCGAAAATGAAGCGTGATACTGAAAACGCTAAGCTGACTGGCGTACCTGCTCTAGTCGTTAACGGTAAGTATCGTGTTGAAACCGGTGCGATTAAATCCTACGACGAACTGTTAGATATCGCTTTCTACCTAGCGAAAAAATAGTTCGGGTGACCTTATCACACCGCTGTCATGTGAGCGGTTGATAATACTGCACGTACAGCGTTTTAAAGGGAGCCTTAAGGCTCCTTTTTTATTGCGGCAAAGAACAACAGTAAGGTGAAACGAGCAGAGACAGCTGCTGTAAGGCATACGGTAGGCTGTTAGAGAGGTTAGTCGTTTGAACTCATTGAATAAAGACGAGGTAAAAAATGGGCAAAAAAAACCGTACTTCTTATAACGGAAAGTACGGACTTGAGCCAGAGGACTCATTTTTACCCTGAGTAACGCTGCTAATTTAACAGAGCGTCAAAAAATTGGCAAGTGACATTATTGTGGCGCTTTGTTTTTTTGGTTTGCAGCATGGCATATTGGTAAGTTAACTAAATCAGATGATTAACAGTGTTGGGCAATCAAATATGAAAAAAAGCCCCCGAAAGATGAACTCAAGTGGTAAAGCTTCTGTCAAACAACTGTAATCAATAACAACAAGAATGCTTGTAGGTGGTCATATGAGAGTTTTTCCTGTCTACGCACCTAAGCTTATCGTTAAGCACGCGCGTATTTTTCTCACTGGTGTTATTTGGGTTAAAGACTTAGGACGATTGGAATTTGAGAAGGGGCGGTTTTTACTGCCAAGAAAAAGCCTGCCAAAAGTGAAGCAGGCTATTTTAGAATTGAACGAACTGATCGAAGCGCAGCATCATCAAACAAATGCTGTTTAGATTTCGCTGTTTAACAAGCCAACAAGGCCAGTAACTTTTTCGTTCCAAGAAGTGAGTTCTTCTTGTAGTTGCTGGTTTTGCGCATTCAATTGTTGATTGTGCTCACTCAGCGTAGACGCTTTTTGCTTCTCTTCTTCAAGCTCCATTTTTAGAAGCTCGATCGTTTCGAGTGCAGCCTGGATTTTGGTTTCCAGTTTGGACAGTAATTCAAGGCTCATCTGGAGAGTCCTATGGTTTCTGGATGGGACTGTGATTCTAGCAGTGCCTAGAACTTAAGGAATAGCGATTCTTATCGTTTGGTTAAAAAACACCCTATTACTGGGTTCTAAATTAAGTTTTTTTGCATTTGTTATTAACTCGTTAGTATTCTTGGTTTTATTTTTTATCGGAATGGTCCATGTCGCCTAGTCTGCTCGCCATACTCCCGTTACTGTTGACCTTAACCTTAGCCCTGTTTTTACGCCGCACGCTGGTGGCGTTAGGCGTTGGTATCTTCTCTGGCGCCCTATTGATCGCCCAATTTGACCCGCTGCAAACTGGGCGGTATTTGCTTGATATCGGTGTTAAACAATTTTATGCCCAAGGCGCGTGGCAAGCGTGGCACCTCAACGTGCTATTGGCCATGTTGCTGCTAGGTAGCATGACGCAATTGTTAGCACGTGGCGGCGCCGTGGGTCAGTTTGGCGATTGGCTATATAGCCGTATCCGCACTGAGCGTCAGGCGCGTCTGGGAGTGGTGTTCCTCGGTTGGTTAGTGTTCATTGATGGGATTTTCAGTTGCCTGGCCGTCGGTCATGTTTGTCAGCCACTGAGCCAGCGTTATGGCATTCGCCATGAGCAGCTCGCTTATTTGGTTGATTCCAATGCTTCGCCTTTATGCGCGCTATTGCCTTTCTCCAGTTGGGGCCCCTATGTGATGGCGCTTATCGCGGGGATCAGCTTTTTGCCCATGTCGCCGCTGGAAGCCTTCATCGATGTGGCCTTATTTAACTTTTACGCCATAGTGACCTTAGGTTTGTCCGTGCTTGTCGCTTGGTATGGCGTGGGTTTTCGCTCTTTTGTCGCCGCTACCGTGGTGGAATCTTCTAGTACAGTCGAGGCCAAGGGCAATCCTTGGCTACTCGCTATTCCTATGCTGACTCTGTTATTGGCTTCGGTGGGATTAACTTTGTGGTCTGGTGCCCAGCAGGTCTCTTCTTGGGATGTGTCGCTCTGGCTGGCTAAGGCCGATATTGGCGCCTCTATGCGCGATGCTTGTTTGTTGGCGACCTTGGTCACTCTGATTATGTTGGGCTTGTCTGGGCGACGCTTAACGGCTTTAGTGGGGGATTTGAGCCACGGTGTGCGCATGATCGCCTTCGCCATTGCGATCTTGCTCTGCACTTGGATGATTGGCGCTGTTATCCAAGATCTTGGCGTGGCGAAATTGTTGGCCGCTTGGGCTAAATCTTATCTTTCTCCACACTTGCTGGTGGCGGGAATGTTTTTACTCTGCGCGATAATGGCTTTTGCGACGGGTTCAAGCTGGGGCACATTTGCGATTATGATCCCGATTGGCGCTGAGATTGCCCATAATTTAGATCCTCATCTGTTATTGCCAGTATTGAGCGCTGTGATGGCGGGGTCAGTTTTTGGCGATCACTGCTCGCCCATTTCAGATACCAGCGTGCTCAGTGCGACCAGTTCAGGTTGCGCTCCCCATGACCACGTGGTGACTCAGTTGCCCTTTGCGTTAATCGCGGCGTGTTCGGCCTTGGTTGGATTCCAATTAGTGAATTTAGAAGTGGCGACGCCGTTAGTGTGGTTGGCCGTGGTGAGCTGTGGTCTCGGTTTATTTGCCTTGATGGCGCGCTTCTATTCGCCTTGGCCTAAGTTAGCGGCGCAGACATAACGCCTGTTTATCGTTAAAATGGCCTATTCAGTTTGAGTTAAACCAATTATTTAAATGTACTGATTTAAGAGATGATCAATATGAGCATTACCCGTTTAGACGTTGGCACCCGCATGAGCAGCATAGTCATTCACCAAGGTACTGTGTATCTGTGTGGTCAAGTGGCCAAGGATAAGTATCAAGATATCACTGAACAAACCGTCACTATGCTTGAAGAAGTCGATACCTTGTTGGCGCAGGCGGGGAGTTCGCGTGAGCATGTATTGTCAGCGACTATCTATCTGAAAGACATGGGTGATTACGATGCGATGAATGCCGTATGGGATGCTTGGGTGCCTAAAGGCCATGCGCCAGCCCGCGCTTGCGTGCAAGCTGCTATTGCTGAGCCGGAATATTTGGTTGAAGTGTCTGTAATAGCGGCGGTCGCTGTTTAAGCGCGGAGCTATTTTTCGTCCAGTATAGAATCCTGTCACCGAGTGTCATGACTCGGTGAAGCTTTTCCGCAATACACCTCGCTATCTAAACCTGCATTATTCAGCACGTTCACTCCCTTCTAGCGAAACCCTTCAGCTTTAACCTAATAAGTATTCCATTAAATGTGCAGGCACAAGCGGGGGATGATCCACATATTGGATTGAGAGTGCCGCGGCGATCGTATCCATATTCTGTTGTGCTAAGCCCTGTTCGATAATGGCAAACGCCCAAGGAGCCTCGGTTTTAAGTTTAAGGAAATAAGGCGTGGCGACAAATTGTGCGAGTGAGTAAGCCGCGCCACCTAAACCATGACCCCAACCCTCGCTGACCTGAAAGGGTCTATCAAGATGCGCCGTATCAAACTCAATCAGCTGGGGATATTGGCCATTATGCCCACCGGTCCAGTGACCGATTTCAACTGCTAACATTATCTTTGCCATGTGTTGTCCTTGCTAACCTTGTTTAGTGGCAATCTGCATCCTGCCAAATTCAGCATTCACATCGACAGGCGTGATGGCGACGATATGGTCGAGCCTAAGGGATTGTTTATTTTGTTGTAGCTGGATAATCAGCCACTCGGTTTTGTCGGCCCTTGTCTGCGTGGTGATGGCTTGGCCTTGGCACTGCGTGCCATCAATCAACTCAATCTTGAGCTGATAACCGCGCAGGCAGGCAAGTTCGAGGTAATCGTAGTGCTCGCAGGGGATCATCTTATAGTCAGACATAGGTTTATCTCATCGGGAGTTCGACCCCATTGTGGCAAAAATACTTGCCATTGGCATTATGTGTGACCCAATGCGGATTGTTTTATCTTGTATCTAAGGCAGTGTGAAAGGCTGAGCCAAGCATGTTAGCGAGTTTTTTATTGCTTAGACCTTTATACCCAAGCTACCTGAAGATACGAGTTTCAGAGCGCATAGGGTGCTTCAATTCAAGGCGCATCAATGACAGAATGTCGGTCACCTTTTGAATTGATGCAACACGGAAGTGGAGTTCCCTAGGCGCTCCGTCCCGGCGGGTTTTAATGCACTTTATGCTGTGTTGGTTATTTTTAACTTAGCCCACTAGGTCCGCAAATAACCGCAATCGCCATGGATGGCGTGAATGCCATTTATGCAGGAGCAATAAAGGGCCTTGCCTAAAGTGCGTTACCATTCCGTTAACATCAGCCGCTGAATCCTGCATCTTCAGATTGTTTGGGTATAGATATGCGCGCCCCTCTTGACTTTATTCCTGTCGCTCCCTAGTCTGCTTGTTCAGTAATCAAGGTGGTATGCGATGGAAATAACTTACAATTTAAAACCTGCGTCCGAGCGCCGTACTGAGCAATTCAAGCCCGAGGGGAATGTGGGCTTTGGTAGCCTCAGAACCGATCATATGTTTTTGATGGATTATCATGACGGACAATGGTGCGATCCGCGCATCGTTCCTTATGGTCCATTTGAAATGGCACCGGGTGCAATGGCGTTGCATTATGGCCAGTCGATCTTCGAAGGCGCGAAAGCCTTTATGCACGAAGATGGCGAGATTTATACTTTCCGTATTAATAAGAATGCCGAGCGGATGAATCGCTCCGCCGATATCGTCTGTATTCCTAATATCGATGAACAAGTGCAGATGGATGCGATCAATGCGTTGATCGATGTCGATCGCCTGTGGTTCCCGATGCAAGAAGGTGCGTGTCTGTATATTCGCCCCTTTATTTTTGCGACCGAAGACCGTCTCTCTGTTAGCCCAAGCACGCGTTATACCTTCTGTGTGGTATTAAGCCCAAGTGGTGCTTATTACGCAGCGGGTGTCAACAAAGGCATACGCTTACTGATCAGCAAAACTTTCCATCGCGCGGTATCGGGCGGCACTGGCGCCTCAAAAGCGGCGGGTAACTATGCGGCTTCGTTGCGTGCGGGTAAAGCCGCGGCAGCCTTTGGTGCATCGCAAGTGTTATATCTCGACTCGACCAATCAACAGATTGAAGAAGCGGGCGCGATGAACCATTTCCACATCTTAAAAGATGGCACTGTGATTATTCCTACCTTCACAGATACCATTCTTAAGTCGATCACCTCGCAATCCATCATGGAATTGGGTGAGATGCTCGGATGTGAAGTGCGCCAAGAGACTGTCATGCTTGATCAATTTATCGCCGATATCGAATCGGGTGAAATTATCGAGGCGGGTGGTTTTGGTACGGCAGCCGTGGTTTCAGCCGTGGGCTCCTACATTTTTGAAGATGGCCACATAGTCACAGTTGGTAATGGTGAAGTGGGCGAGCATATTCAGCGCATCTACAAACTGTATACCGAAATCCAAAAGGGCCACATTCAAGGTCCTGAAGGCTGGGTTAAGCGTGTTGAACGTTTAGCAAAGTAAGGAATTTGTGGTGATGTTTAAAGGCTCCTAGGAGCCTTTTTTATTGGCTGAATTTTGCGATGACATTGGTAGACTTCGCCTCAAATCAAATCAAAGTGGCTGTGGTTTAGAGTGATTCTTGAGTAAAGTTAAAAAGTCCGCGGCACTTAAGGGTTTACTGAGTAAGAAACCTTGTACTTGATCGCAACCTTGCATCGCCAAGAAGTTGAGTTGTTCTTGGGTCTCTACGCCTTCGGCGACGACATTCAGTTCTAAGCTGTGAGCGAGGGCAATAATGGCGCTGGTGATGGCGGCATCGTCGGGATCGTTGGTGATGTCTCTGACAAATTCTCTATCGATTTTGAGTGTGTCTATCGGGAAGCGTTTGAGATAGCTTAGGCTCGAATAACCCGTACCAAAATCATCCACGGCTATGGTCAATCCTAGGGCCTTGAGTTTAGATAGGATGCTGACCGATTCCTGCGGATTGCCCATGATCATTGATTCAGTAAGCTCAAGCTCAAGGGATTGAGCCGGGAGACCTGATACGGCTAAAGCAACTTCGATGGTGGAGATAATGTCCGCTTTCAGTTGGCGAGCCGATAGGTTGACGGCGACAGTGATACCATTGAATCCTAGGCTATTCCATTCGGCTAATTGCTGGCAGGCGTGGTTGATCACCCAGTGGCCAATTTGGGTGATGATGCCAGTTTCTTCCGCCAGCGGAATAAACTCGACGGGGGAGATGGGGCCAAGTTCAGTGTGATGCCAACGTAAAAGCGCTTCTATCCCAGTCAGCGAGCCATCTTTTAAACAGAACTTAGGCTGATAAACTAAGCTCAACTCGTTGCGCTGAATCGCCTGTTTTAACCCACTTTCGAGTTGCACATGGCGTGTGGCAATTTCATTTAACTTAGAGGTGTAAAACTGGAAGTTATTCCTGCCTGACGATTTTGCGTGGTACATGGCAGTATCGGCAAATTTAATCAGCGAGTCGGCGTTGTCGGCATCGTTTGGATAGAGACTGATACCGATGGAGGTCGAAATGGTCAGCGTTTTATCGTCCAATAAGAAGGGCGTTTGGAATGCTCTGAGCACTTTTTCTGAGATCAAAGTAGCGGCTTTGGTTTTGGCCACTCCTTCTAAAATAATGGTAAATTCGTCACCGCCTAAGCGTGCAACCGTATCGCCATCGCGCACTGCATTTTGTAGTCTTCTGGCAACGGCTTTGAGCAGTAAATCGCCGACATGGTGACCCATGGAGTCGTTGATATGTTTAAAGCGGTCGAGATCTAAAAACAGTAAGGCGACGATATTATTCGCTCTGTGCGCTTGGGTTATCGCGTGATTAAGCCTGTCTTGGAACAAGGTTCGGTTGGGTAGGCCAGTTAACGTGTCGAAACTGGCGAGGAAACGCAGATCTTCTTCGGCTTTTTTTCGCTCTGTAATGTCGGTAAATACCGCAACGAAGTGGCTGGTTTCACCTTTAATGTCGATAACTTGGTTGATCTCTAGCCAGACTAGAATTGCCTGCCGTTGTTTATTGCGGATCCACAGTTCCCCAACCCAATGTTTATGACGCAGCAGCTGCTGTTCAATGGTATTGAACAATTCACGCTGTTGGCGGCCAAAGGCTAAGTGAGTAAAATGTCTGTCGCTGATTTGGCGTTCTGTGTAGCCTGTTATCGTGCAAAATGCAGGGTTTACTGAGCGAATGCGATAGTCTAGGCCCGCTACGACAACGGCTTCATTCATGCTGTTGAGCACTTGTGAGGACAAGACCAACTCGTTCTCAATCAGCTTACGAGAGGTGATGTTACGGTTAGTCCCTGTCATGCGGATCGGGTTATCTAAACTATCTTTTTCAACCACTTTGCCACGATCTAAAATCCATACCCAATTACCCGGTGAGCGTTCGACACGGTACTCGGCTTCGAAGAAAGGTGAGCGGCCTTGAAGATGCTCGTTTAGCTCAAGTTTGAATCTCTCTCTGTCTTCTGAGTGCATGCTCTCATGGGCAATATTGCTGCTATTCCAATGGGGAATCGAAGCATCCATATTGGTACGATAGACTCGATTTTCGGGTATGTTCCAGTCCCACATGCCATCGCCAGATGCCCACAGTGCCAGCTTTAGTCGCTCCTCAGAGGCGCGGATACTGGTTTCAAATTCACTTTGTATGTGACGTTTCTTTTTACGCCAGCGAATAATCCAAACCAGTAAGCCTAATGTGAGTAAGAAATAAAGGGCGTAGGCGAAATGAGTGCGATAGAAGGGCGCTTGTACATGAAGATCGACAGAAAGGGCGTAGTCACCTTGAGTGTTATATTGCAGCCCATGGCGAACATGCAGTTGGTAGTGACCAGGGTTAATATTGGTAAAGGTAATTTCATTACCTGTGGGGAGCTCATGCCACTCGTTATCAAATCCCTCAAGAAAATAGCTGAAGCGGTTTTTACCCGTGTAGCTGAAATCCAATGAGGTCACCTCAAAACTGATCAGCTGATCGCTATAGTCCATTACTATGCTAGGTGGATGGCTCAAATCGAGAATAGTGTGGTCTTTTCCTGCAATGCTATAGCCTGTGAGCGCGACTTTAACATCGGGTCGTTGATCCGGAATCAACTTGGGATTAAAACGATTGATACCATTAATGCCACCAAACCAGAGATCGCCATCGCTGTCTTGCAGTTTTACACCACCGTTAAACTCCAGCGCCTGTAATCCCTCTTGCTCGTTGAAAATGATGACACGATTGGTTTTAGGATTTAGTTTGCCTATGCCCGCATTACTGCTAAACCAAATATTATGTTGTTGGTCTTCTAATAAGGCGTAGATAGTATCGCTTGGTAATCCCTGATCGCGGGTGTAATGGGTAAAGCCTGCATTGGCATCTTGAGAAGGTAATATACTGATGCCACCATGGGTGGCGAACCACACCTCGCCCGCCTGAGTCACTAAAATATCGCGGACACGGTTATTGATTAAGCTTTTCTTATTAGCAGCTTGATGGAAGTAAGATTTCCCTATACCCGTCTGCATGTCCAGTTTCAACAAACCATCGAGTGTACCAATCCATAGCGTATCTTTATGTGCTCTTAGGATTAAAAGTTGGTTTTGTGCTGGAGAGAAATGGTCAATATTCGCCAATGAGATAAAAGTGAACTCATCGTTATCTATAGCCTTGCGATAGAGGGCGTGAGTCGTTGCTACCCAGAGATGGCCTTGATCATCAATTTCTAGATTACGAATATAATTGGCTTCAGAGCCTTGGTCCGTACTTGCAGTGACCTTGAGTAATTGGAATTCTCCCTCTGGCGATAGCCGACCAAGTCCATAGTTAGTCGCAAACCAGAGCACGCCTGCTTTGTCTTGATCAATATCTCGCAGGGTGAGATTTAAATTGCGTTGATGCATCCCTAAGGCGTTCGCAAATCGCTCCGTAAAGTGCTCATATTGCCCGTTCGTTAACATGCGCTTAAGCCCTGCGCCTTCAGTACCTATCCAGAGGGCATCATCTTTACTGCGGAACAAGGTGCGAATATTGTTACTCTGTTGCGACAGATCTGGAGTGTATTCGAAAATATGCTGAAAATACTGGCGGCGGGTATTTATTTTATCTAAGCCCGAATAACTGGCGCCTAACCATAAATTACCAAAGGGATCTTGTAGCAAACTCAGTATGTTGTTTTCACTGATACTGTTGGTGCGCTTAGGATCATACCTGTGGTAAGTCGCATTAAATGCTTTGTTGTTTCTCTCCAGTTGAATAAGACCCGCTTCAGGCCCGACGACCCAAAAATCACCCTGTTCAGTTTGGATAAAATCCTTGATATAAGGCACGTTATCGTCGGTCTGCCAAAGGATTTCGCCCTGTTGCGAGGCTAAGTTGTAGTGCCATAGTTGTCCACCGAGCGCTAAGCTGATCGAGTAGGCCGAGTTCGCTTTAATTTGATAGGCCGTGACATTTTGCGGCACGTTCAAGCGGGTGATGGTATTTGCACTGACAGCAAAGGTGCCGCTATCTTGGGTTCCAGCTAACAGATAAGTGTTTTCAACATTGGCTAGGCTTGTGATATGGGGTTCGACACTATTACCTAAACTTACTTGGGTAATACGTTTAGTTTTGATCGATAGGGAAAATAGTCCTGCTTTAGTACCAATCCAGAGTGTATTACCCACTATGCTGAGTTTGGTGGTGCGGGGCTCGGTTAAGCCTTGTTCTCGGCCAAAGTGTTCAAAGGTTCCAGTGCTCAAATCGAGTCGATTGACTCCTTGGCTGAACGTGGAAACCCAGATGTAGCCTTCTGAATCTTGAATAATGTCAGAGACATAGCTATCAGAAATACTCCTCTGATCATTGGGTGAGTGGGGGAAAATATTGAAGCTGTGGCCGTTATAAGCATGCAAACCATCTTGAGTGCCAATCCATAACATACCTGCATTATCCATAAACAGGCTAGTAATCGTATTTTGGGTAAGGCCATCTTCACTGCGAATATGTTCAAATTTGAGCTGTGTAGAAGCCGCGCTCAATGGTTGAGCTAATCCATTGCACGAGATCCCCCACAAACTTAGGATAAAAAGCGTACTTAGCATTAGCTTGTGGATTAGTTGACTCAAATTTTCCCCTACCAAAAACGGACCCATCCTGATTAGGTTTCTATTTAGTTTAGTTCTTAGCCTAGACCTTACATGCCATTTTGTTGTAAAAATTTAGCTTAAATAACTGACTTGGTTTAAAAACAACCAAAATCGATGGGCGCGATTCTATCACCGATCATGCGATAGCTTAAATATACTGTTTCAGTGTCTTTGTGCTGATTATGCCGAGTTTGTTTTCTGGCGTTTTTGCTAAAGGAGCTTAGCATTGTTTCTGGTATGTCAACATATCATGCTAAGACAAATACGGGTGAAGAAGATTAACATGATGGGCGAGAATAGAAAAAGACCTTGCCGGAAGGGGGAAAAGCAAGGTCTTTGGTTGAACGGTTTTACTTAGATAAAGTTACGCAGCGGGCACTCGCACAAAACCTTCCATCAGTACGCGGGCGCTGCGGCTCATAATGGCTTTAACAACTGTCCATTCGCCGTTGACCATTGACGCCTCAGCCCCAACACGCAGCGTGCCTGAGGGATGACCAAAACGCACCGCATCTATTTTGTCCTTAGTGTCGCCGCCAGCGGCTAAGTTAACTAAGGTGCCGGGGATCGCTGCTGCTGTGCCAATTGCCACTGCTGCTGTGCCCATCATGGCGTGGTGCAGTTTGCCCATCGACAGTGCGCGCACGAGCAAGTCGATATCATCGGTATTGACGGTTTTACCGCTCGATGACACATAGGCTTTGGGTTTAGCAACAAAGGCAACCTTAGGCGTGTGTTGGCGTGCAACAGCTTCATCAATATGCGAAATCAACCCCATACGCACGGCGCCATAGGCGCGAATGGTTTCAAATTTGGCAAGGGCGGCATTGTCGCTATTAATATCATCCTGTAGCTCAGTGCCTGTGTAGCCTAAGTCTTCTGCGTTGATAAAAATGGTGGGAATGCCCGCGTTGATCATAGTAGCGTTAAAGCTGCCAATCCCCGGCACGTCTAGCACATCGACGACATTGCCCGTAGGGAACATGCTGCCACCGTCTCCATCCTCGTCAGCAGCCGGATTCATAAACTCGATTTGTACTTCGGCGGCGGGAAAGGTTACACCATCGAGCTCAAAATCACCGGTTTCTTGCACTTCACCGTTGGTGATAGGCACATGGGCGATAATGGTTTTGCTTATGTTGGCTTGCCAAATTCGCACTGTGCAGATGCCATTTTGTGGAATACGGGCAGAGTCAATTAAGCCATTGCTGATCGCGAAAGCACCGACGGCGGCGGTTAAGTTGCCACAGTTACCGCTCCAATCGACAAAGGGTTTGTCGATAGCCACTTGGCCAAAGAGGTAATCCACATCGTGATCGGCCTGAGTGCTTTTGGATAAAATCACGGTTTTACTGGTGCTCGAGGTGGCGCCGCCCATGCCATCGATTTGCTTGCCGTAAGCGTCTGGGCTGCCAATCACCCGCAGCAGCAGGGCATTACGGGCGGGGCCGGCCACTTGTGCCGCTGCGGGCAAATCCAGCAAGCGGAAAAACACGCCCTTACTGGTGCCGCCACGCATATAGGTTGCGGCGACTTTGATTTGGGGCGGGAAAAGATGATTACTCATGCTATTAACTCCAAAGGGAATAGCGATACAGGTTAGTGTCGATATCAAAGGTGGCGATTCACGTGTGGAGTCGCCACCTGTTTAAAGCGAGTTTTACTTCAGATTCGACTCTAAAAAGTCCTGAGCAAAACGCTGCAATACGCCGCCCGCCTCGTAGATTGACACTTCTTCGGCGGTATCGAGACGACAGGTGACGGGCACTTCGATGAGCTCACCGTTTTTACGGCTGATAACGACAGTCAAATCCGCTCGTGGCGCTGGCGTGCCTAGGACATCGAACACTTCTGTGCCATCTATTCCATAAGTTGCACGATTGTCACCGGCTTTAAATTCCAGCGGCAACACGCCCATACCGACTAAGTTAGTGCGATGAATGCGCTCGAAACCTTCGGCAACAATGGCCTCAACGCCCGCTAAACGCACGCCTTTGGCAGCCCAGTCGCGGGACGAACCTTGGCCGTAATCAGCGCCCGCTATGATGATCAGCGGCTGCTTACGTTCCATATAGGTTTCAATCGCTTCCCACATACGGGTCACTTGACCTTCTGGCTCGATACGCGTCAGTGAGCCTTGTTGCACTTTGCCATCAACCAGCGCCATTTCGTTTTTAAGCTTAGGATTGGCAAAGGTTGCGCGCTGGGCGGTTAAGTGATCCCCCCTGTGGGTGGCGTAGGAATTAAAGTCTTCCTCCGGCAAGCCCATTTTGTGCAGGTATTCGCCTGCGGCGCTGTCCATCATAATGGCGTTCGACGGCGATAAATGGTCTGTGGTGATGTTGTCACCCAGCACCGCCAGTGGTCGCATACCCTTGAGTGCGCGCTCTCCGGCCAATGCGCCTTCCCAGTAAGGTGGGCGACGAATATATGTAGATTGCGGACGCCAATCGTACAGCGGGCTTATTTGCTCACCGTAATCGACGGCTAAATCGAACATAGGCTCGTACACTTTGCGGAACTGTTCAGGTTTAACGCTTTTGGCAATCACGGCATCGATTTCTTCATCCGATGGCCAAATGTCGATAAGTTTGACTGGGTTACCGTCTTTATCTAATCCCAGCACATCCTTTTCGATATCGAAACGTATGGTGCCAGCAATCGCATAGGCCACCACCAATGGCGGCGATGCTAAGAAGGCTTGTTTAGCATAGGGATGAATACGGCCATCGAAGTTTCGGTTACCGGATAATACGGCAGTGGCGTACAAGTCGCGGTCGATGACTTCTTTTTGAATAACAGGATCCAGTGCGCCGCTCATGCCGTTACAGGTAGTACAGGCAAAGCCGACGATCCCAAAGCCAAGTTGCTCAAGCTCAGGTAATAAATTGGCCTCTTCTAAATAGAGTTGTACCGCTTTGGAGCCGGGGGCCAGTGAGGTTTTGACCCAAGGTTTACGGCTTAAGCCTTTGGCGTTGGCGTTGCGGGCAATCAGGCCGGCGGCAATTACGTTACGTGGATTACTGGTGTTAGTGCAGCTAGTGATGGCGGCGATGATCACTGCGCCATCTGGCATTAGGCCCGGCTCGTTTTCGACTACGCCGCTAATGCCGCGTGCGGCCAATTCTGATGTTGGCACCCGTGCATGTGGATTAGACGGTCCAGCAATGGTGCGCACCACTGACGAGAGGTCAAAGTGTAATACGCGTGGATATTCGGCCTGTTTTAAGTCATCGCTCCACAAACCTGCAGTTTTAGCATAGGTTTCAACCAGTTTGACTTGCTCGGCTTCGCGGCCGGTTAAAGTCAAATAATCCAGCGTTTGTTGATCGATATAGAACATGGCGGCGGTGGCGCCAAATTCAGGCGTCATGTTCGAAATGGTGGCGCGATCGCCCAGTGTCAGCGCCGCGGCGCCTTCGCCGAAGAACTCTAAGTAAGAAGACACAACTTTTTGTGCGCGTAAAAATTCGGTCAGCGCCAGTACGATATCGGTCGCTGTGATGCCAGCTTGCGGCCTGCCCGTGAGCTCGACACCGATAATGTCTGGTAGGCGCATGTAAGAGGCGCGGCCCAGCATGACACTTTCTGCTTCTAGTCCGCCGACACCAATGGCGATAACGCCCAGTGCATCAACGTGTGGGGTGTGGCTGTCGGTGCCGACTAAGGTATCGGGGAAGGCAACACCGTCGCGTGCATGCACTACAGGTGACATACGTTCTAAGTTAATTTGGTGCATGATGCCATTACCCTGAGGGATAACATCGATGTTTTTAAAGGCTTTTTGTGTCCAATTAATAAAGTGGAACCTGTCTTCATTGCGTCTGTCTTCGATAGCGCGGTTTTTCGCAAAAGCGTCTTTATCAAAACCGCCAAATTCCACCGCAAGTGAATGATCGACAATTAATTGAGTTGGCACCACTGGGTTCACTTTGGCGGGATCGCCCCCTTTAGCCGCAATCGCATCACGCAGACCCGCAAGGTCAACGAGGGCGGTTTGCCCCAAAATATCGTGGCACACCACGCGGGCAGGAAACCAAGGAAAATCCAGTTCTTGCTTAGATTCGATAATCTGTTTTAGCGAGTCGGTTAAAACGGCCGGATCGCAGCGACGGACTAAGTTTTCCGCCAGCACGCGCGAGGTATAAGGCAGCTTGGCGTAGCTGCCTGGCGCAATGGCTTCCACGGCTTCGCGGGTATCGAAGTAATCGAGTTTGGTGCCTGGTAAGGGCTTGCGATATTGGGTGTTCATAACAGTGCTCATAACATCATCCATTTCGGAAAATGAAGTTGGCGCGAGCATCACGTTGAGTGAAATCTCGCGCCAAGTGGGGTCAGTTTTGCTTAACGGTTGGCAATCGGTACCACTTTGCGCGGGGCAACACCCACATAATCGGCACTCGGGCGGATGATGCGGTTGTTAGAGCGTTGCTCCATCACGTGCGCCGCCCAGCCTGTTACCCGTGAACACACGAAGATAGGCGTAAACAATTTAGTCGGAATATCCATGTAGTGGTACGCGCTGGCGTGGAAAAAATCTGCATTACAGAAGAGCTTTTTCTGTTCCCACATCAGGGCTTCGCAGGCAACCGATACTCGATATAGGCGGTCGTCACCGTTGGCTGCCGCCAGTTTTTCTGACCATTCTTTGATGATGGCATTACGTGGATCGCTGTCGCGGTAAATCGCATGGCCGAAGCCCATGATTTTATCTTTACGCTCGAGTTTACCCATTAAGATGTCGCGCGCATCGGCTTCATCTTTCATGTCTTGAATGAGTTCCATCGCCGCTTCGTTTGCGCCGCCATGCAGCGGGCCGCGCAGTGAACCAATGGCACCAGTGACGCATGAATGCATGTCTGACAGGGTGGAAGCACAGACGCGAGCGGTAAAGGTTGATGCGTTAAACTCATGTTCTGCATAAAGAATCAAGGATACGTCCATCACTTTTGCATGCAGCTCAGACGGCGCTTTACCGTGTAATAAATGCAGAAAGTGCGCGCCAATTTGGTCGTCATCGGTTTCAGTGTCGATACGTACACCGTCGTGACTAAAGCGATACCAGTAACAGATGATTGATGGAAAGGCGGCTAATAGGCGATCGGTGATTTCACTCTGTTCGCTAAAGTTGTGCTCGGCTTCTAAATTGCCCAGCATAGAGCAACCAGTACGCATCACATCCATAGGATGAGTGTCAGCAGGAATGCGCTCTAACACTTCTTTTAAGGCTTGTGGCAGACCGCGAAGACCTTTGAGTTTGGCTTTGTAAGCATCTAATTGTGCTTGAGTGGGCAACTCGCCGTAAAGAATGAGATAGGCGACTTCTTCGAAGGTGGCGTTTTCACCGAGATCTTTCACATCATAACCGCGGTACGTGAGGCCCGAGCCTGACACGCCCACTGTGCTTAATGCGGTTTCGCCTGCGCTTTGGCCACGTAGTCCTGCGCCGCTTAACTTTTTACCTTCTGACATAATGTAATCCTTCCGTTAACGCTATTTGATTATTGCCAGCGCCGAGCACTGGTGTTTATTGGTTAAGGCTGCTGATGTAGGGCGGCAGCTTGTCGGTTATTTATCTTGGCTAAACAGTTGATCTAACTTGTCTTCAAAGGCGTGGTAGCCTAAGTACTTATACAAGTCTTTACGGGTCTGCATAGTGTCGAGCACGTTACGTTGATGGCCATCATTCATCAGCGCTTGCATCACGTTCAGTGCCGCTTGGTTGGCTGCACGGAAAGTACCGAGTGGATAAAGCACCATGTCGGCGCCCGCCTCGGCGAGTTCTTCTTTATTGAACAATTGGGTTTGGCCAAATTCAGTCATGTTGGCCAAAATCGGTGCTTTGACTTGCGCTTTAAAGTGGCGATATTGGTCTAGCTCAGTTAAGGCTTCGGCGAAGATCATGTCAGCGCCGGCGGCAATATACGCTTTTGCACGTTCGATACCCGCTTCTAAGCCTTCAACGGCAACTGCATCGGTTCGCGCCATGATCACAAAGTTAGGATCGGTACGGGCATCGACGGCCGCTTTAATGCGATCCACCATTTCTTCAATGCTCACGACCGCTTTGTTAGGTCTGTGGCCGCAACGCTTTTGCGACACTTGGTCTTCCATGTGCACTGCGGCGACGCCGATTTTTTCGAATTCTTTGATGGTACGAGCAATGTTGAATGCGCCGCCCCAGCCAGTATCGATATCTACCAATAAAGGCACTTGTGTGGCTGAGGTGATACGACCGGCATCGATCAGCACGTCGTTCATTGAGGTCATACCTAAGTCAGGCAAACCGTAGGAAGCATTGGCAACGCCAGCGCCCGAAAGATACAAGGCTTGGAAGCCAGTTTGCTCTGCCATCAAGGCAAAATAGGCATTGGTGGTGCCAACGATTTGTAACGGTTTAGCCTTAGCAAGAGCTTGGCGAAAACGTAATCCTGCGCTTTGGGTCATGGTCTTATCCTTTTCCATTTATGGGAAGTGGGCATAGTGAGCCGTATAAACTTAGCTAATGTTGGCTAAGGTTTCTTTTGCGGCTGCATTGGCTTGCAATTCAATTAAGCGTAATTCGGTATTTTTACGCCCCTGTTCGATATGGCGGCGCATCAGCAAACTGGCGAGTTCACCATCGCGCTGGGCAATGGCTTCGACTATGCGTCTGTGCTCGGCAATCGCTTTCACGGGACGATTTTTATTAGTGCACTGGTAGCGATACATACGTAGCAGGTGGTACAGGCCGCCGACTAAGGTTTCCTGCAGATGCTTGTTACCGCTGGCTTGAATAATTTGGTAGTGAAAATCGACATCGCCTTCCTCTTGGAAGTAAGTATCTCCCTTGGCGAGCGCCGCTTCTTGTACCGCCAGCAGGTTTTGCAGTTTTTCGAGTTGCTCAGGCGTGATGCGGCTGGCGGCCAGTTCGCAGGCCATGCCTTCGAGTACGCTACGCAGTTGATATAAGTCGTTAAGTTCGCTCACTGTCAGTTGTGCGACGCGGGCGCCAACATGGGGGGCGCGCACCACTAAGCGCTGTCTTTCTAAGGTTTGCAGGGCTTCGCGGGTTGGGCCGCGGCTGATGCCGTATTTTTCGGCCAGCGCTTGCTCGTTAATTTTACTGCCCGCAGGCAGTTCGCCTTTGATGATGCTGGTTTGGATCTGCACCAAAATTTGATCGGCGAGTGTGGTCGACGTTTTATCTGCCGAGGTCGATTTGACCTTATGCAGGTGGGGAACTTGAGTGTCATCAGAAACGAACGTCGTGTCTTGCTTCAACATAGAGCGCATCACTATTAATAGGATTGTCGACAATGGGTAAAAAATAGCCCTCCCTTGGTGGATTGTCAACAATGTGTTTACTTAGACGTAAGTCTACATTGTAGATTGATATTATTTAAATTATTGATTTAAATTGTTTTATTTTTAGGTTGTCGATTTTAATATTTTTAATTACGCATTTTTAAATATTAAATTGTCAACAATGATGTGGTTTTCATTTTCCGACTTCGTTGCGGATGTTGATGGTTTGGGGAAAATCGTCCAAATACATTTGGCATGTTTATCCTTCGCGTTATGCTATGGGCGGAATGAGACATTTGGGGATGACAGAGGAAAAAGTGTTAGTGAGCAGTTGTTTACTCGGGCAAGCGGATTGGACTGCGCATCTTAACTGCCCAAGGTGAGGATGTGACCCACGCTTTTAGTCTAGGAGCCGATCTCGCGCTTAAGCTGGCGCAGCAACACGGGATTAAAGTGGCGATTTTAAAAGCTCGCAGTCCATCCTGTGGTAATAGGCAGATTTACGATGGTCAATTTGTAAAACAGTTAATTGCGGGACAAGGATTAACGGCTGAAAAACTCAGCGCCGCAGGAATAACCGTATTCAATGAATTGGAGTTATCCGCTGCAGCGACATGCGTTGCTGAACTAGAGCAAAGCTAGAGACGAGCTAGCTTGCTTGAGTGTGATTAGTGCTGGTGGCGCTATCCGCGACATTTTGATTTGTTTGCAGTAACGCATGAATTTGTTGATCTTTTTCCGCCCACACTTGGTTTAACCAGCGCTGGAATTCGACGCGATACTCAGACTCAGAGAAATAACGCGTTGGATCGACTTGAGGTACGGGCAGGGCATTGATCCGCACAATAATCTTGCTGACCTTGCCGTTCATCACCCCAAACAGAATATCGTCAGGCGCATCTGGGTAGACAATTGTCATATCCAGCAGGTTAGTAAATTGCTCACCCATGGCCGATAGGGTAAAAGCGATTCCACCTGCTTTAGGACGTAACAAATGTTGATAAGGTGAGTTTTGGCGTTGATGTTTATCACGGGTAAACCGGCTGCCTTCAACATAGTTAATGATCGAGGTGGGCATATTTTTAAATTTTTCGCAGGCGCGGCGTGTGGTCGCTAAATCTTTGCCCTTAAGCTTCGGATTCTTCTTGAGTTTTGCCGGGCTGGTTCTATTCATAAAAGGCATATCCAGCGCCCAACAACCCAGTCCCATAATCGGCACATAGGCGAGTTCTCTTTTGAGGAAGAACTTCAGCATAGGAATATGGTTGCGTAACACATAGGTTTGCGCGGCAATGTCGAATCCACTGAGGTGGTTGCTGATCAGCAAGTACCAGCTGTTTTTATCGAGTCCTTCTAGGCCTTCGACGTCCCACTCAATTTTAGCGATCAAATATAGAATGCCACCGTTGCAGCAGGCCCACGCCCACATAAAACGATTCATGACGGTGGACACCGCATTACGTGTACCTTGCGTAGGCATTACGATTTTCACTAATCCGCCAAGACTGATAAGCGAACTCCACACTAAGGTATTAATAATCAGTAGACTCAAACTGATTATAAACAACACTGGCCCGGGCAAGAAATTCAACATAATGGGGTTACCTTTGTTCTTTATTCACTTGACTAGCGAGTTGGCTTAACACTTGATCTTTAGTTAACCAGAGTTGATTCAACTGTTCTTGGAAGCTAATTTTAAAATCGCGGTCATTCATATAATCGCCGCGCATCGCAGGATCAATATCAGAGACCTTGATGTGTACTTTAACGCTTGGCAACTTGCCTGTCAGGTAGTCCCAATAGCTTGGCACTGTGTCTGGGTAGTAAATGGAGACATCGACGAGCTTGTGGATCTGTTCACCCATGGCTGATAGCGCGAAGGCCATGCCGCCCGCTTTGGGTTTTAACAAATGTTGGAACTGTGAGTTCTGCTTTTGATGTTTAGCTTTGCTGAAGCGCGTGCCTTCGACAAAGTTCATCACACTTACTGGTTTAGCCTTGAACTTAGCACAGGCTTTACGCGTAATTTCAATGTCTTTGCCCTTTAGCTTAGGATTTTTACGCAACTCTGCCGTGCTGTAACGGCGCATAAAAGGAAAATCGAGCGCCCACCAAGCTAAGCCTAAAATCGGCACAAAAATCAGTTCTTGCTTGAGGAAAAACTTCAAGAAAGGGATTTTTCGGTTAAAAACCCGCTGCAGGATCAGGATATCCACCCAAGACTGGTGGTTGGCAATCACCATGTACCACTCCTTAGTGGAAAAGTTGGTGTCACCACTCAGTTCAATCTTAACGGGATGTAAGCAGCGTTCAATTACGCCATTAACACTGATCCAAGCGCTGGCACAAAAGTCGAGTACATGGCTCGTCGCAGTCCTTAATGGACTGATAGGTATCAGTTTTATAAAACTGACCAACAGGATTGGGATAGTCCAAAAGACGGTATTTATAACGTAGCCTAAAAATGCGATACAGCCTTTTATCTGTGAAAACAGCGTTCCCATCCGAGCCCCCTGACAAAAATTGGAGGCCTATGTTACTCGGTGTCGGCGTTTGGCTCAATCTTAGGCACTGCTGGTCGGTGCATTTGTTAACATTTGTTCCCGCGAAAACTCAATATTGCTGAGATAAGCGGGCGAGTAATCTATCCATAGCGCGATAACCCAGTGCTTGGGCAATATGGCGGCGTTCTGTGTTAGGCGCTTGTTCCAGATCGGCAATAGTACGCGCCACCCTTTGTATACGGTGGAAGCTGCGAACCGAGAGGCCAAGTTTTACCACGCTTTGTTCCAAAAACACTAAATCAGCATCACTGATCCCGCTAAAGCGTTTCAATTGTTTCCCTGTGAGTTCGCTATTGAGCACGCCTGAACGGGCGAGTTGCAGCTCACGCGCCCTTTTGACCCGCTTGGCGATATCTTGGCTGGTTTCTGTTTGCGGCGCAGCTTGAGTCAAGGTACCCGCGGGCAGTTTGGGCACTTCAATGGTTAAATCGAAGCGGTCGAGAAATGGGCCAGAAAGCCTTGAGAGATAACGTTGAATCTGTTCGGGGCTCGATCTGTGTTGGCTATCGATATCGCCGCTCGGGCTGGGATTCATCGCCGCGATTAGTTGGAAGCGACTCAAAAATGTCAGCTTTGCGGCGGCGCGGGAAATCACTACTTCGCCGGTCTCCATCGGCTCGCGCAGGCAATCTAAGACTTTACGCGGAAATTCAGCCACTTCATCTAAAAACAGCACGCCACGGTGGGCGAGGGAAATTTCACCGGGTTTTGGAATACTGCCGCCACCCACGAGGGATATCGACGAACTCGTGTGGTGCGGCGAGCGAAAGGGTCGCTGCAAAAAATGCTGCGGTTTAATGTCGAGTCCAGCAACGGAATGAATCGCCGCCACTTCTAATGCTTCCTCATAATTAAGCGCGGGCAATAGCGCCATCATACGGCTGGCAAGCATGGTCTTGCCTGTACCTGGCGGGCCAAGCATCAGGAGGTTATGGTTTCCCGCCGCGGCAATTTCGAGTGCTTGCTTGGCCTGATATTGGCCAATCACATCGCTCAGGCAGGTATGGGACTCAGGCGTCTCTTGGCTGATCCATTCTAATTGCGGCGCTAACGTTGGCAGCTGATTTTGCCCCTGTAAATAAGCGGCTAAGCTCTGAAGGTGCGAGCCAAACAACACATTGGGATAGCCGACTAACTCGGCATCGTGGCGATTATCCAGCGGCAATATCAAGGTATGGTCTTGGCGCTTTGCGGCGATAATCGCCGGTAATAATCCTTGGCAATAACGTATGTGTCCAGACAATGCCAGTTCACCGACAAACTCGAGATTTTTTAGGCTATTAAGGGGGATTTGTTCTGATGCAGCCAATATGCCTACGGCTATGGGTAAGTCGTAGCGGCCACCTTGTTTAGGTAAATCTGCTGGCGCGAGGTTAACGGTTATCCGCCGCATTGGAAACTCGAATCCCGCATTGATCAGCGCGCTGCGTACTCGCTCACGGGCTTCTTTTACCGACGCTTCGGGTAATCCCACCAGATTAAATGCCGGTAAGCCATTGCTGAGATGCACTTCAACTGTGACTTGGGGCGCTTCGACCCCACAACTGGCTCGGGTATTGACGCAGGCAATCGCCATAAACAAATCCTTTTGTTGTTCATTTCGCACAGAATTTGAGTGTAGCAGTAAATGGGATTATGGCTTCGCCATCGATGGGGATTACCGTTTGGTTGCACCAAACGGTGGGCTTTTGAGGTTAAGTTTTAAGTTCGGGTGTTCGTTTTGATTAAAGTTAAAGTTGTGGGGCTTCGCCCCCCTAATTTTTTAATCAAGAGTCGACCAAGAAGGACTGCTCGTCCTACATTCCTTGGATTCTCCATGACGCCCCCAACGAAGTTGAAAGCCCCTTGTGCTCATTGCCAAATGTGCTATTGATTCTGAAGTCCTCACTTTACATCCATGTAAATCACTCCAGTTCGGCAATCCTTAACTCTCGCTCATAAACGCGAAAATCACTGACTTTCATTCGCCCCTACACCTGCGGAAGCTAGCCATCTATCCATGGCTGGACTCACGCAATTTATCTATTCGTCCTGCGTCAACTCCGAGGGGATGGTGAACTCAGCAGTTATGGATTTGAGCAGAAAAGAGTGACTGTCATAAATTTGAATAAGAAAAAGCCAGCGATTACGCTGGCTTTTTCTAACTGTGTATGAGTTCGAAAGGCTCATCTTGATGAAGGTCAGAAGCAAACTTAAAAATTCTTTCCCTGTTCTCAAATGGGGTTACATTCACCCCAAGAGCGCACATTTCATTTGATACTTCTTTAAAGGCTCGAATAATATTATTGTCTTTAGCAGTGGGACTCTCAAATGCAAACATCATGTGTTGAGGCTTAACTTCTTCTGCTTGAATCAGCCTTTTCACTCTACTTATCCACTGCTCACCGTGTTCAATGAGGCCTAAAGGTTTAGATTGATCGAAAGCGATCGGCTTAATAATTTTTATTAAACCGCCAACCATGGCAACTAATGGCATGTTGACTGGAACATAATCAGCAATCAGTGTTCTCTGCTTAAACCTGACATTATCAACGTGTGCCTTAAGTTCATTTCGTAACGCTTTGACCATTTGATTCTCTCGATATTCTTTAGTCGCAAAGCTTCTTCCAATATACCGATTAAAAAGCAATTCTAATTCAACGGCTGGGTTGTCGCATAGCATAGAGCTTGTCTCGCCGAACGTCATCACACCCTCACGGTAGCGAGTGACTTCTTGTATGAAATCAACTAATTTCTTTCCATACATTCCTTTGCCTAAGTCACGAACTCTATCTAATTCGTTCTCGAAATTTTTAACTGCGCAACTATATAGGCCACCGTCAACGTCATCAAAAAAATCTGTAACCCTTGCAAATCGAGTTGGCGCCAACTTGAAATCAACGAACCCTAATTTGGGTGCAAACATCAGTATGCCGACGTTCGCAAACTCTTGTGTTTCAGAGTAAGGCGTAAAGCGGATAATTGCGTATTTACATAAATTGCTCACGATGTATGCCCTCCCAAAAGTCTGCATATTTATATTTTTCTAATACTACTGTGATTTGTTGTTCAATTCTATGAAGATCAAACAATTCAAGCCACTCTTCTGGCAAGCTATTGATTGCGATTCCAAGTGTAGCTATTGAGTTACTGAACTTACCCTCATAAAACTGCTTGTCAAAAAAATTTTGACCTTTATCCCAACAAGAAGTGCCTATATGACCCTGTTTGAACCTATCCAAATTGAAGTCTAGGTCAAAAGATAAATTATGATCGAGAACATAAATCACTTCTGTTTTTGGGTGAATAAACAGATTAGGATTCCCGCCTAAAGGAGATAAACTTCTATCCTCATTTTTGATCCAATAATCAAAAACAAAGAGATCTCGCAAAAGTTGTTCGCTCATTTTGATTTGTTGAGAGAAGGTTACTTCCTGAATGTTCTCTATATATTCTGAGGCAAAACAAATGCCTGAGCCAAGATCTTCATAGCCATACTCTACCAGCAATTGATCCACATAAATGAGTTGGAAGTCAGGAATTGGTAAGCCGAAACCTCGACACAAATGGGCGCATATCCACTCTTTAACGAGACCAGATTTTGTCGCCTTTGCTCCTTTGACGACGTATTTTTGTCCATTATTCGCTTCACATAGAAACGGTCCTGTAACGCCCTGCTTCATTTGCCGAATGATGCTGATGAGTTCAATCATTAGGTTTTCCAGAAATAACAATAATCGCAAATATGCGCTTCTTTGTTCAGTATTGCGGCTTTATGAGTCTTAAATCAATGATTAATGGATCTATGGACAGACTCCTTAAGTGAAGTTGAAGTGAAGTCAGGCGATGAGTTCGGTGCTTAGTGTTATTTGGTCGAGTAATAATAAGGAAGCCTAGGCAAGTATATTGACCAATAATACTAAACTAGAGAATGTCCCAGAACTAGGAAAGTCACACCGAAGCTAGCTAATTAACATTGGTATGTAAGTGACCGTTGACGGCATGGATGCCGTCGTCGAGCCCTCAGGGACGAGTTAATGGCGAGTCACTGGAATAACAATGTGAATTTGCTCATTGAGCAAAGGATTTCAATTCAGTTTGTGACGTCTTGAGGGGCTCATTCAATGAGATTGGGTGAGTAGTCTCATTTGGTCGACTCTATAACTGAAAATCATGGTTTCCCCCCACGACCTTGATTCACCTCGGCCGTTAGGCCGGATTAACGGCTAGAGTGAACTCGTATACCTTGTGACTCTTAATGACGAACCAACAACTTACCCTTTTAGAACGTTTAAATCCCAGTCATTTTCTCAGTGGTTAAGTCGTCAGACTGGCCTATAAGACAGTCTGCAATGACTCATAAACATTCTGCTACTGAGCCACTCGACCCCCCCTATACCGACAGGGTGTCGGAATAAATAGTCAGCATATAAAGTATACTTTGTATCATTTTGTGGTTTAATCGAAACATCTGCTGCCGATTTTAGCAACATTTTGGGCGGCGATGCGGTAACAAGGTTGTGAATCGATAATAATAAAGTGACCTCTTGTGAAGGATGACATTTGAGGGAACATGGTCGAGGAGAACTCGCCTATGCGTTCGTGGATGTTAGCGTGTGTGTTTATCTGTACTGCGGGTTTTGGTGGGGCGGCTTGGGCAAAACTCGATGTGGTTTTCTTTAATCCAGGGGCTGTCGATGACAGTTTTTGGGGGGACGTCGACCAATTGATGTTGGCGGCATCGACGACACTCGATATTAAACTCGATATCATTCATTCCGATCGCAATCACTTCAAGATGATAACCCAACTCGATGAGTTGTTAGCTTCTGCAAAGGCGTTACCTAATTACGTTATTCTGGTTAATGAAAAACAATCCGCGATAAAAATGTTGCAGGCGCTTTATCCTCACCCTGTCTATGTGCAATTGATTTTAAATGATATTTCCCCTGGCGAGCGTGATGCCTTGCTGCAAGATCCCCATTGGCAAGAATATCTGTTACCCGCCATTATTCCCGATAATTACGCTATTGGTTCGGCGACCGCTAAGGCCTTAATGGACGATTTAGAAGGAAAGGCGGCTAAAGTTCTGTTGATTTCGGGCGATAAGTCGACGCCTGCTTCAGTACTTCGTACCCAAGGTGCCAGCGATTATTTCTTTATGCAGCCCAATGCCACTCTGACTCAAACGGTTTATGGCCAATGGAGTGACGCAGTAGCTTATGGTCAAGCGCTCACTCTGCTGAACCGTTATCCCGATCTAAACGTGATTTGGACCGCCAGTGATCGTATGGCAATTGGAGTGCTTAAAGCATTGAAGGAAAAAGGCTTAGTCTCGGGTAAAGATGTATTTGTCAGTACGATCAATACGTCACCTGAGATTTTATAGCTTTGTCGCCAACACGCGGTGAGCATTATTGGTGGCGGGCACTTTATGGCTGGCGCGTTAGCTTTGGTCGAGTTGCAATATTATCAGCAGCATAAGCACTATATTCCCTATGACAATGTCACCTTGTTCGGCGTTTTACTGCCTGATTCGGCATTTTATCAAATGTTAGTTGCTCGGGATTGGCCGCAGATTTTCCAGTCTCAGATTTTGAATAAGTTGCCCTTCAAGGCGTAATAACGGGTGTACATGAAGCATCGAAATCATTCTATTAGTCATAAAATGACGCTGACCATCATCGGGGTGAGCTCATTTTTTGCCGTGTTAACTATGCTGGTGCAGTTGATTTGGAACTATCAGGATAGTATCGACAATGCCACGTCGGATATCCGCGAATATTCAGAATCTATTCTGCCGAGCGTGGCGAAGTCGCTGTGGGATGTCGACCGCAGCCTGCTATCTGATTTGCTCTCAGGTTTAGGGATGATGCCGTTAGTGTCGAGTGTGCATTTAGACAGTATCGACGGCGTTACTATGCAGCTGGGTAAACCGCTGTTAACCGATGATGAGTCGCAAACTCTGTTTAATTATCCGGTGACTTATCAAGACCAGCCGATCGCCACTTTAACCGTAGGCTTAGACACCAACCAGCTTTACTACGAGCTGTGGCGGCAGTTGATTTTTATCGTGCTCGGCAATGGTTTAAAGACCCTGCTGATGATCTATTTGATCTTGACCTTAGTGCGACTCATGGTGACAGATAGACTGTCGGCATTGGAAGATTTTACTAATAAAATCAATCTAAAATCGTTAAAAAAGTTGTCTGTTCCCGAAACAGTGACCGCCAGTCCTGACGAGATTGCTCATGTGGCATTGTCGCTTAAGGCCATGTACCAAAGGATACGCAATGACCTCGCTATCAATAAGCGCCATCAACGTGCGTTACAGCAACAGCAGCATTTATTGTCGGACTTAGTGAAAGAGCGGACCAAAGAACTGGATTGGCAGTCGCAATCGAATCAGCTGTTGGCGGAGATTTCGTTGCAATTTTTGAGTATCGACACCTGCAATGTAGACAAAACCTTAGCTGAGGTGTGCCACAAAATCGGTCAGTTATTTGATGTTGAAAGGGTGAGCATTCTCGAATTTCATCAACAGCATGCTTATTACCGCAGTTTTTGGACCAGCGAGTTACATGCTAACAAGGCCCAAGGGATTTCGGTGGACAACATTACTCAGCTTGCTAAAAAACTCGAGACAGAATCGACCTTAGTGATTGAGGATCTTGAGGCGTTAAAGGACTTCTCACCACAGGAATCTGAGGTAATGAAATCCGTGGGGATATGTTCGATTGCCGCCTTTGCGATTAAAAATGCTGGGGAGTTATTGGGATTGCTCTCGCTGTCGACTGTGTCGCGGCCCTTGAATTGGAACGCCCAGAAAAAGAATATGCTGACTCAGTTTGCCTCCGCATTGAACGAGTTACTGCTGCGCGAGCAAAAAGAGCGGCAGATGATAGTGCTGCAACAAGCGCTGGTTTCTGCTAATACTCAATTGAAAGAAATGGCCGAAACCGATGAGTTAACGGGTTTAGCCAATAGACGCCCCTTCACCGAAAGATTAGAAACCGTACTACAGGCGTATATCCCTGCGGGACTGTTTATGTTGGACGTCGATTATTTTAAATCCTATAACGACACTTATGGTCATATTGAAGGTGACCTGGTGCTTAAGCGTGTGGCGGATGCCTTAGCGCAGTGCGATATTTTGCCGCACAATGCTTTGTTAGCGCGCATCGGGGGCGAAGAGTTTGCCTTAGTCGTTGAGCTCGTCTCACCTGCGCAGTTAACGGCTATTGCCACGCAGCTGTGTTATCTCGTCGAACAACTCAGTATTCCCCATCAAGCATCACCGTTGGCTGTGGTAACGATTAGTATTGGCAGCGTGTTTTTGCCATTAGATAAGGTCTCGGGACTTAAGATGCCCGACGTGTTACGCCGTGCCGATGTTTGTCTCTATCGCGCTAAGGATAAAGGGCGTAATAGGGTCGAAGTTGAAGTGATTTAATGGCATAGGGGCAAGTCAGCCTTGTACCTATACCTATTGCAGTCTTTTGTTGCTCGGCACCAGTTGAGTATTGCTCCATCATTAGGTGCTCTCTGCGCTTAATAATTGGGATTAAGCCTCAAATTGCCCTATCTCCATGCTTAAGTAATGTTTAGGTCATCAGCGTCCGTCATTTAGCCATCCGGCGATATTTAGGCTAAATCAGCTGAGCCTCTTTATGTCACAGACCGCATTCAATCATGCTAACTAATTGATAACATTTGCATGAAACTGTGCTGTAGATCCATCGTTAAGATAAAAATTACTCAAGGTGAGGTAATATTAGGCGGCAAATGAGATATAATCTGTCGCCCATAGTCGATTTAGCGATGCACTCTGAGTGACATCCATGCTGCCATTCTGGACGTATTTCTCGTAACGCAACTAAGCGAAAGCCACGACTGCCTAGTCAATTCCATTGGCTTAAATGTACGTTCTAGCAGCTCAATATCAAAGCCACCGCACTGAGATGTCTTAATGATGTCGAGTCGCGCCTAAGCCGTGAATTTGCAGATATACTCAGAGCAGCCTAAAACGGCAATGTAAGTGCTTTTTATCTTAGGGTAGCAAGGAGCTGGCGCAGCCGTTTGAACGGTTTGTAGGCTGGATAACCCCTAGCAAACTGTGCCCCAATTAAATGAATTCAGCTGACTCGCGAGCCATAAAGCGCGGGTTGGTCCTAGTTAGTCCAGTGTTAAATGAAAGGTGTTACATGAGTCTCTTTGATAACGTGATGATTATATTGTGCCTAATCGGTGCGAGTTGTTTCTTCTCTATGTCAGAAATTGCACTTGCCGCTTCACGTAAAATCCGTTTACGTCAATTGGCCGATGAGGGCGATGCCCGCGCAGAAAAAGTGTTGCAGTTACAAGCCGTTCCCGGCAGCTTTTTTACTGTGGTACAAATCGGGCTTAATGCCGTTGCTATCATGGGCGGTATCGTCGGTGAGTCGGCATTTCGACCTTATTTCTATGAATTACTATCGCCTTTGCTGACCGATCCTTGGTTGAGCCAACTGAGCTTTATTTTATCCTTTGTTGTCGTCACCAGTGCCTTTATTCTGGTGGCCGATTTGATGCCAAAGCGCATTGCGATGGCGATGCCTGAGCCAGTCGCATTAGCCGTTGTTGGGCCTATGTCTTTCTGTATTGTGCTATTGCGTCCATTAGTATGGTTTTTCAATGGCATGGCGAGCGGCATCTTTAAACTGCTACAAATCCCAACCGTGCGTAACGATGCCATCACCTCCGATGACATTTATGCTGTGATGAATGCAGGCGCCGAAGCTGGAGTTTTAGATCGCGGTGAACAACAGATGATGGAAAATGTGTTTGAAATGCAAACCGTTTCTGTAACCTCTGCCATGACTGCCCGTGAAAGCTTAGTGTACTTTTTACTGCAAGACAGCGAAGAAGATATCAAGCGTAAGATTTCTGAAGATCCCCATACTAAGTTCCTCGTCTGCGATGGTCAGTTAGATATGATCAAAGGCTTTGTGGATGCAAAAGAATTGCTGATCCGTGTGATCAACGGTGAGAATATCACCTTAAAAGGCAGTAACTTAGTCCACACTTCGCTGATTATTCCCGATACTTTGAGCCTGTCAGAGGCGATGGAATATTTTAAGAATAGCCGCGCCGATTTTGCCGTGGTAATGAACGAATATGCCTTAGTGGTGGGTATTGTCACGACCAACGATTTACAACGCGCCGTGATGGGGGCTTGGTCATTGCACGAGAGCGAAGAGCAGATCATCGCCCGCGATGGTAACTCTTGGTTAGTCGATGGGGTAACACCGATTACCGACGTGATGCGCGCCTTCGGCATCGAAGAATTCCCGCATAATCAAAACTACGAAACCATTGCCGGTTTTATGATGTATATGCTGCGTAAAATCCCTAAGCGTACCGATTTCGTCAACTATGCGGGCTATAAATTTGAGGTGGTCGATATCGATTCTTACAAGGTCGATCAGCTATTGGTGACCCGTATCGATCCTATCGATAAGCTCAACTCGCCGGATGTTTAAATCACATCCAAAAACGCATTGACTATGGGATCGTCGAGCCGCTTTACTTTGCAGCAGCAACCTAACTCGAAGGGCGGTATTGCAACGGGAGAAGCGAGTAACTGGATACGATCCCGCACTGGGCTGTTATTGATCACCACTTCTGGGCTCATGCTCACGCCGCAGCCCAACGCCACCATTGAGGCGATCGCTTCTTGGCCCGAGACTTGGGCGTAAATATTAGGGCTGATGCCCATTTGTTTGAACCAGTTATCGGCGCGGCGACGTCCGGGCCCGTGGTCGGGAATGATAAAGGGCACACTCGACCAATCAATAGGCGTTTGGCTAATTTGCTGCTGCACCGCGCAGCGGATAGTTGGGGCGATGATCGACAGCGGCACATCGTCGATTTTGGCAAAGTGTAAGCTGCTCGGAAACGGATCGGGCAGGGCGGCGATGGCGATATCGGCGCGATTCTGTTGTACTTCGGCCAGTGCGTTCGCCGCATCTCCCGTGGTTAAGGCTATCTCGACGAAGGGATGTTCTTGGCGGAATAAATCCAATAAACCCGGTAAATGACTGTAGGCAGCAGTGACCGAGCAATACAGATTTAACCGACCGCGCAGTACGTCCTGCTTGAGATCGATACTGTGCTTGAGCGTGCTCCAATGGTTCAAAGTTTGCTCGGCAAACAGCTTAAACTCGCGTCCCGCGTGGGTTAAGGTCACACTGCGATTATCCCGCTCTAACAGCTTAGCGTTCACTTCCTCTTCTAATCTTTGCAGGGCTCGGCTTAAGGTCGATGGGCTCACATGCATCTGCTCCGCGGTCTTGACGAAGTGCAAACTGTCACATAAGTGCAGGTACAATTTGAGGGTACGAATATCCATGAGCTTATCCTGTTTAGTTTGAACTTAAGCCTAGCTTGAGTGACGGCGTGATTCGGTGCTGCATATTGGCGCCGATATTACTGTCAGTGTTCCTGATCCATGATTGCCGTTGACGTTGCGCATAATGCAATATGAAGTTTCGAATATATCATTTTAAGCAATGATAAGCATGGGTTATAGTGATTTCAATCACAACCAAGCCGTAACATTATGTTAGTTTGGTTGCGTCCAAAATTTCTGACTTATAGGTGGTATATCAGATGGCTAACTATTTTAACTCTCTGAATTTACGTCAACAATTAGCACAGCTTGGCCAATGTCGTTTTATGGATCGTTCTGAGTTTAGCGACGGCTGTAACTACATAAAAGATTGGAATATTGTTATTTTAGGTTGTGGTGCTCAAGGTCTTAACCAAGGCTTGAACATGCGTGATTCGGGTCTGAATATCTCTTTTGCCCTACGTCCTGAAGCGATTGAACAGAAACGTGCCTCATGGCAAAAAGCAACCGATAACGGTTTTTGTGTCGGTACCTTTGAAGAATTAATCCCTGCTGCGGATCTGGTCCTTAACCTGACGCCGGACAAACAGCATTCCAACGTGGTTAACGCTGTTATGCCACTGATGAAGCAAGGCTCTACCTTGTCTTACTCACATGGCTTCAACATCGTCGAAGAGGGCATGCAAGTTCGTCCCGATATCACGGTAGTGATGGTTGCGCCTAAGTGTCCAGGCACTGAAGTGCGTGAAGAATACAAACGTGGTTTTGGTGTGCCTACCCTTATCGCAGTTCACCCAGAAAACGATCCAAACGGTGACGGCTTAGAGATTGCTAAAGCCTACGCCAGCGCAACGGGTGGCGACAGAGCCGGTGTGTTACTGTCGTCTTTCATCGCAGAAGTGAAGTCGGATCTGATGGGCGAGCAGACCATTCTGTGCGGTATGTTGCAGACGGGCGCCATCTTAGGCTTTGATAAAATGATCGCCGATGGTGTTGAACCAGGCTACGCGGCCAAGCTTATCCAGCAAGGTTGGGAAACGGTCACTGAAGCGTTGAAACACGGTGGCATCACTAACATGATGGACCGTTTATCTA
The DNA here is from genome assembly GCF_022690845.1 of Shewanella sp. N2AIL. Classification (NCBI taxonomy): domain Bacteria; kingdom Pseudomonadati; phylum Pseudomonadota; class Gammaproteobacteria; order Alteromonadales; family Shewanellaceae; genus Shewanella; species Shewanella sp. N2AIL. Next base: position 43,201 of record NZ_JALBYT010000037.1, read on the forward strand.
ATCCAGCCAAGATTAAAGCATTTGAAATTGCAGAAGATTTAAAAGAAATCCTCCAGCCATTATTTGAAAAGCACATGGATGACATCATCAGCGGCGAATTCTCTCGCACTATGATGGAAGACTGGGCGAACGATGATGTGAACTTACTGCGTTGGAGAGCCGAAACTGGCGAAACAGGTTTCGAAAATGCACCCGTATCGAGCGAGCATATCGACGAACAAACCTATTTCGACAAAGGTATTTTCCTTGTCGCTATGATCAAAGCGGGTGTGGAACTGGCGTTCGACACTATGGTGTCTGCGGGTATCGTGGAAGAGTCGGCTTATTACGAGTCACTGCATGAAACTCCACTCATCGCCAACACGATTGCCCGTAAGCGTTTGTACGAAATGAACGTGGTAATTTCAGATACCGCCGAATACGGTTGCTACCTGTTCAATCACGCCGCCGTACCTATGCTGCGCGATTACGTTAATGCTATGTCATCTGAGTATTTAGGTGCTGGCCTGAAAGACAGCGCAACCGGTGTCGACAACCTAACGCTCATCGCAGTTAACGAAGCGATTCGTGAAACGGCAGTGGAATATGTTGGCGCAGAGCTTCGCGGTTACATGACTGATATGAAGAGCATTGTTGAGGCTTAATTGATCGTTAGTTAAGCCCAGCATTGGGGGAGAGGGTTGAGACTCAAAGGACTTAGGTCTCAGCTCAGTTCCCAAGCAACCTCAGAGACTGAAACGTGCGTCTTGAGTTTGCTTCGTGATGAATCAGCTTAGTGATAAATCTGTGTAGTGAGAAACAAATTTTTTCCTGTTCAGTGGGTTGTCGAGCGGGCAAAAACGACATAGTTAGTGAGTTAATAGTTAGTGAGTGAATCTTCAGTGAGCGTTCGATGGTGAATGTGCGTTCAGTGAATGAATCCTGCGGTAGGTGAATCGCGCCGACTGAGGATCAACAGTTAACGTTTTACTTTGTTGTTTTGCATTGTCTCGGCAGGGAAGCTGAATTTTTTTTGACAAAAGATATTTTTTATTGTGTTTGGCTGTCGCTTTATGGTAAAGCTAATAGCTCGCGGTAGGGCAAAGTCCAAAGCGAAACTAACTTTCATGCAATATCCCAATTTTAGAAACACCGATTAGGAATCCATATTGATGTTTAACCAAGCTGCCAAGCTCATTCTCGTGATTATTACCGTCGTGATTATTAAATCACAGCGGGGGCGGCGCATGGCGAACTGATAGACCTAAAAGGTTAAAAGTTTCGAAAGAACCCCCCGCTCCGAAAGGACCGGGGGGTTCTTCGTTTCAGGGCCTAGAGTAAGGTCCTAAGCTTCGAAAGAGTAAAAAATTAGCGTCGATTTTCGGCAATTCAGGACTAACGTAGCGAGAGAGAATATGGAACCAGGGCAGATGATCAGAGGCGCAGATGCGGTAATTAAAGTGTTAGCAGCACATGGCGTCACCACAGTGTTTGGTTACCCAGGTGGTGCCATTATGCCAATATACGATGCCCTCTATGGAAGCCCTGTCGAACATCTGCTCAGCCGTCACGAACAAGGCGCCGCCTTTGCCGCCGTAGGATACGCAAGAGCCAGCGGTAAAACTGGCGTGTGCTTTGCGACCTCAGGCCCTGGCGCGACTAACCTGATCACTTCCTTAGCCGATGCGCTGTTAGATTCAGTGCCTATGGTGGCCATCACAGGCCAAGTTTCTACCGCCGTTATCGGCACCGACGCCTTTCAAGAAATCGACGTGCTGGGCATGTCACTGAGCTGCACTAAGCACAGTTTTATGGTGACAGACGTCAACGACCTGATCCCAACCTTGTATCAAGCCTTCGAAATCGCCGCATCCGGTCGCCCTGGCCCTGTGCTGGTCGATATCCCGAAGGATATCCAAATCGCCCAATTGGAATACCGCACACCTTTGCTGGCCGTGATGAACGAACCCCAAGCCGAGATGAGTGATATCGACGCCGCCCGTGCGCTGTTGGCAGAGGCTAAACAGCCTATGTTGTATGTCGGCGGTGGTGTAGGCATGGCGGGCGCGGTCGATCAACTGCGTGAGTTTATCAAAGTGACGGGCATACCTTCGGTCGCAACCTTGAAAGGGCTGGGCAGTATCGCCCACGGCACACCCGGCTACTTAGGCATGTTAGGCATGCATGGCGGCAAGGCCGCTAACTTAGCGGTACAGGATTGCGATTTGCTAATCGTGGTTGGCGCCCGTTTCGACGACCGAGTCACCGGCCGTTTAGCGAACTTTGCCGACAAGGCCAAAGTGATCCATTTAGACATCGACGCCGCCGAACTGGGTAAATTGCGTATGCCTGAGGTGGCAATCGCTGGTGACTTACGCCAAATCTTACCTGCCTTAGCCATGTCGATGAACATCACGCCTTGGCAGGCCGAGGTGGAGCATTTATCCCGTAAGCATCAATGGGATTATCAACACCCCGGCAGTTTGATCTATGCGCCTGCACTGCTGCGCCGCTTAGCCAATAAATTACCCGAAGACAGCGTAGTGTGCTGCGATGTGGGTCAGCACCAAATGTGGGTGGCCCAGCATATGTGGTTCCGCCGTCCAGAAGATCATCTGTCCAGCGCGGGCTTAGGCACTATGGGCTTTGGCTTACCCGCCGCGATTGGTGCGCAAGTGGCCCGTCCCGATGCCACTGTGGTGACTGTGTCTGGCGATGGGTCTTTTATGATGAATGTGCAGGAACTGACCACCATCAAACGCCGCAAGCTGCCAGTGAAGATTGTGCTTATCGACAATCAAAAGCTTGGCATGGTGAAGCAGTGGCAGCAGCTATTTTTTGAAGAACGCTACAGCGAAACGGATTTATCCGATAACCCAGATTTTGTGCAATTGGCCTCCGCCTTCGATATTCCCGGTCGGACGATTTTTTCTTCCGACGAAGTGGAAGAAGCCTTAACCGAAATGTTAGCGGCTAAGGGCCCGTATTTATTACACGTTGCAATCGACGATGCTTTTAACGTTTGGCCACTGGTGCCCCCCGGCGCATCAAACAGCGATATGATGGACGAAATGGAGAAACAAACATGATCCACTCTCTGGAATTAACGGTTCAACAACGCCCCGAAGTGCTTGAGCGTGTTTTGCGCGTGACTCGCCATCGTGGCTTTACAATTACCCAAATGCAGATGCGCATGAACGACGATGCGAGCCTGTCGCTGGATATGGAGGTCGATAGCGAACGTGCCATCGAACTGCTAAGTAATCAGCTGAATAAACTGATTGATGTGACTCAATGTAAGGTATTGTTACCGCTGAGCTTGCAACAAACGGCGAATGCTTAAGGCCTTGCTTGGGTGCATTTTAGTCCCTGATGTTGAGTGACTATGAGTGACTATGAGTGACTATGAGTGACTATGAGTGCCAGATATTGAGACGAATGCGGTAAGTGCAGCATTCGCCATGTGAATGAAAAATACGATTTTCGATTTGAGATAAAGGATACAGTCAATGCCAAAGTTACGATCAGCTACCAGTACCGAAGGCCGCAATATGGCGGGTGCACGTGCGTTATGGCGCGCCACAGGGGTGAAAGACAATGATTTTGGTAAGCCAATTATCGCTATTGCTAACTCCTTTACTCAGTTTGTACCGGGCCACGTGCATTTAAAAGATATGGGTTCACTCGTTGCGAGCGCCATCGAGGAAGCGGGCGGTATCGCCAAAGAATTCAATACCATTGCCGTCGATGACGGTATCGCCATGGGCCACGGCGGCATGCTTTACAGTCTGCCATCGCGTGAGCTTATCGCCGACAGTGTGGAATATATGGTTAACGCCCACTGCGCCGATGCCTTAGTGTGTATCTCCAACTGCGACAAGATCACTCCCGGTATGTTGATGGCGGCGCTGCGCCTTAATATTCCCGTCGTGTTTGTCTCTGGCGGACCGATGGAAGCGGGTAAAACTAAGCTGTCGGATAAACTCATCAAGCTCGACTTAGTCGATGCCATGATTGCGGGCGCCGACTCGAACGTGAGCGATGAAGACAGTGCCAAAATTGAGCGTAGTGCTTGCCCAACCTGTGGCTCTTGCTCTGGCATGTTTACCGCCAACTCAATGAACTGTTTAACCGAAGCTCTAGGATTATCGCTACCGGGTAACGGCTCTATGCTGGCAACCCACGCCGATCGTCGTGAGCTGTTTTTAGAAGCGGGTCGCCGCGTGATGGCGCTGGCAAAACGTTATTATCATCAAGATGATGAATCGGCATTGCCACGCAATATCGCGAACTTTAAAGCCTTCGAAAATGCCATGACCTTAGATATCGCCATGGGCGGCTCATCTAATACCGTTTTGCATTTATTGGCTGCCGCGCAGGAAGCTGATGTTGACTTTACCATGGCGGATATTGACCGTATGTCGCGCCTAGTGCCGCACCTTTGTAAGGTCGCGCCCTCGACGCCTAAATACCATATGGAAGATGTGCACCGCGCGGGTGGTGTGATGGGGATTTTAGGCGAGCTCGACAGAGCCGGATTACTGCATACCGATGTGTTCCATGTGGCGGCTGACAATGATGGTACTTTTGCTGGTGGCGCTGAGGGCGGCGGTACCTTGAAGTCGGTATTGGCGAAATACGATGTGATGCAAACCCAAGATGAAAAAGTAAAACACTTCTTTATGGCGGGGCCTGCGGGGATTCCGACCACTAAAGCCTTTAGCCAAGATTGTCGCTGGCCGTCACTGGATAACGACAGACAAGAAGGTTGTATCCGTAGCCGCGAGTTTGCTTTCAGCCAAGAGGGCGGGCTTGCCGTATTGTCGGGCAACGTGGCCGAGAACGGCTGTATCGTTAAAACGGCGGGCGTGGATGAATCGAATCTGACCTTTGTTGGCTCGGCGCGAGTCTATGAAAGCCAAGATGACGCAGTGGCGGGTATCTTAGGCGGCGAAGTGGTGGCGGGTGATGTGGTTGTTATCCGTTACGAAGGCCCGAAAGGCGGCCCGGGTATGCAAGAAATGTTATACCCAACCAGTTACTTAAAATCACGTGGCTTAGGCAAAGCCTGTGCGCTGATCACCGACGGTCGTTTCTCCGGTGGCACTTCAGGTTTATCTATCGGCCACGTCTCACCCGAAGCGGCAGCGGGCGGCACGATCGCCTTGATTGAAAATGGCGATCGCATCGAAATTGATATACCCAAGCGCAGCATCAAGTTGGCAGTAAGTGATGTTGAACTCAATGCTCGCCGCGAAAAAATGCACAGTCTTGGCCCAATGGCGTGGAAACCTATCGGTCGCCAACGTTATGTATCACTCGCGCTTAAGGCCTACGCCATGCTCGCCACCAGTGCCGACAAGGGCGCGGTACGCGATCGCAGTAAACTGGAGGACTAATATGTTGCCACTTGCCTCTATGTCTACAGCATCGCAAGCTCGGACCGATTTAGCCCATTTTCAGTTGGCACAAAGCTATCTGCAAAAAATCCTGTTGTCATCTGTGTATGACATAGCGAAAGTGACGCCGCTTTCAAGTATGAACAAGTTATCGGCGCGTTTAGGTTGTCAGGTATTTTTGAAGCGCGAAGATATGCAGCCAGTGCATTCCTTCAAGTTACGCGGTGCCTATAACCGTATCGCCCAGCTGACGAAAGAAGAATGTCTGCGCGGCGTGGTGTGCGCTTCGGCAGGCAATCATGCTCAGGGGGTGGCGATGTCGGCGGCGAGTCGCGGTGTGGATGCTGTGATTGTGATGCCAGAGACAACGCCCGATATTAAAGTCGATGCGGTGCGCCGTTTAGGTGGCAACGTGGTATTGCATGGCCAAGCCTTCGATCAAGCCAATGGCTATGCGATGGCGATGGCCAAAGAAGAGGGCCGAGTCTATATCGCGCCCTTTGATGATGAAGCCGTGATCGCAGGCCAAGGCACTATCGCCCAAGAGATGTTGCAGCAGCAGCGCGATCTCGAAGTGGTATTTGTGCCCGTGGGCGGTGGCGGTTTAATCGCGGGTATCGCAGCCTATTACAAGGCGGTGATGCCGCAGGTGAAAATTGTCGGTGTCGAGCCAGAAGACGCGGCCTGTTTAAAGGCGGCGATGGAAGCGGGCGAGCCGGTGACACTGGCGCAAGTCGGTTTATTTGCCGACGGTGTGGCGGTGAAGCGTATAGGTACTGAGCCGTTTCGAGTCGCCAAACTGTATGTCGATGAAGTGGTCACCGTCACCTCGGATGAAATCTGCGCTGCGGTGAAAGATATCTTCGAAGATACACGTGCGATTGCTGAACCAGCTGGGGCTTTGTCCTTGGCTGGGCTTAAAAAATATGTCAGCGCCAATGCCAGTGGCGACAGCGGTAAAGGCGAGAAAGTCGCCGCAATTTTGAGTGGCGCGAATGTGAATTTCCACAGTCTGCGTTATGTGTCGGAACGCTGCGAACTCGGTGAGCAAAAAGAAGCGGTACTGGCAGTGAAAGTCCCTGAACGTCCGGGAAGTTTCTTAAAATTCTGTGAGTTACTCGATAAACGGGTGATGACTGAGTTCAACTATCGTTTCAGTAGTCGCGATCTGGCCGTGGTATTTGCAGGCATTCGCTTAAGCCGAGGCCAAGGCGAGCTTGAACAAATCATCGCTACCTTAGAGGCTAACGATTTTGAAGTGCAGGATTTATCCGGCGATGAAACCGCGAAATTGCATGTGCGCTACATGGTCGGCGGTCATCCACCTGAACCTTTAGAGGAGCGTTTGTTTAGCTTCGAGTTTCCTGAGCATCCCGGTGCGCTGCTGAAGTTTTTAACCACCTTGCAGAGCAAATGGAACATTAGTCTGTTCCATTATCGCAACCACGGCGCGGCCTTTGGCCGAGTGCTGGCGGGTTTTGAAGTGCCCGCGAGTGATGCTTTGCCGTTCCAACAGTTTTTAACTGAGTTGGGTTTCGTCTATCAAGAGGAAACCCAAAGTCCTGCCTATCAGCTGTTTTTAAATGCGGGTAACGGTAACAAAGTCTTATAGGGTTTGCTGTGATGCACATAGCTTAGATCGACGCGATGACATTTTAGGCAAAGTTAGGCACAAGTTAAGTGAAAGTTAGGCTAAAGGAGGGGCGCACATGCGTAATGCCGATCAGTTAAGACAGATCACTTGACGATCTCGCTGAAAAGATCAAAATCCGATGACCTCATATCATCGGATTTTTTTATGCAACTCTCAGAAGCACTCGCCCGCACTCATATTACCCGCCTAACTGAATTTACCTGCTTAGCTGATGTGTTAGAACCTGAGTTAATTCAATCCTGTTTAGACTCTCAGGGCGTTGCGACGTTAAGACGGCGTAAATTGCCGATGGACGCGATGATTTGGGCCGTTATCGGAATGGCTTTGTTCCGAGGGGAGTCTGTTCGGTCACTCATCAACAAACTCGACATTGTTTTGCCGC
>NZ_JALBYT010000038.1:0-50508 GCF_022690845.1 Shewanella sp. N2AIL
CCATGCTTTTCGTCTCCTCTTACTTGTGGTGAATAAGAAGTCTCTTTTAGCATGGGCGTAATTCAGGCTATAGCCTCAAGGAACAATCACCACCGCCAGAGGCGGTGGTTTTGGGATGACAATAAAATAGTCACGCCGATCCATCAGATGAAAATCAGTCGCGTGAAAATCAGCCACAAAAAAAGCGCCCTTAGGCGCTTTTTTGCTTCAGCTACGACAATTAAGCGTAAACGAAGTCAACATGTTCAATAAGTGGTTTGAACACGTGGCGTTGCATAGCTTGTGCACGTACACCCACTTCTTTGCCATCAACAACGATAGTCAAAGTTGAAGTGTAGAAATCAGCGTTAGCTTGAATGTTGATGATATCTTTGTGATCAAAAACAATAGAAACTGGCTCTTTGCCTTGGCCATAAATAACAGCAGGTACTTTACCAGCATGGCGTAGGCGGCGGCTCGAACCTTTCCCTATTTCAGTGCGGGTTTGTGCTTGGATAGTGTAAGACATGTGTTTCTCACTTAAATTTAGAGTAAAAAGTTGCCGGCATTTTCGACCAATGACGGCTCATATAAAGCGCGCGAATACTAACATAGATACCCAAGACGCACAAGAATCCCGCAACCCGTCAATTTGTCCGCCGCTGCGTTAGTAAAACAGGTAGCAATTTATCAAATTGAAGAACTTGTATCTTGGCTGTTACAGCTGGGAAAAGGCTTTGATCTCAAACAAAAAACACGCGATCTAGATCACACTGGGAAATTGAGAAGCCTGATAAGCTCGGGCAAATTTCGATAACTGCTGTGTCAAAAAATGCGTCATGCGCTATACCAGTTACAACAAGAAAACAGACTTTCATGCCAACTGGCCCGTGAACTTGTCTCGCTTATCGAAACCGTTCCTTACCAGCAAAATACCCTCGAATTAAAATTTTTAGAATTGCTTGCCTGCACCCAACAGAAAAACCGCAGCTTAATTTTACTCATGCAGGTTATTGAGTCGGTCGACATTGAGTTACAAAGGCAAAGGCAGTATCAATTCTCACAACATTTGAGTTTATTGATCTGTGATTGGCAACAGCATAGAGAAATGAACAAGCTCAACCAGCAATTTATCCCGCTGCTGAGGCATTACCTGACAGAATCTCAAGCCCTAGAGCAAGGATTCTATCAGCGAGTTCAGCAACAAATTATTCACGCTACCAGTGTCGTACCGGCCCACAATCGACATGCACAAAGCCAGAGTTAGGATAATAGCCCACTCCACCCAGTTTTAGGGATAAAGCCGCTTCTCTGAGGGTTTTAAGCTTAACGCTTGGGATCGCGATATCCATAGCCATGCCGCGCATGTGATAACTCTTTTTTGCGACGCCGCCACTGTGACTCGCAAGCATGGCATTGGTTTTGGGGGAACGGTAACCAGAAATCACATGGATTTCATCGTCGACATTCAAAGTCGTTTTAAGGGAATAGAGCAAATCGAATAAACGTTTATCCATGGGCGCCGCCACATTCTGGCGATGGTCCCGCAGTAAATGATTAAAATCGTTTAATACCTTGCTTTGATAATGACCATCAACCCAATAACTGCCGTCATCGCGCTCACCGGTATGGCGATTAAACAGACTTAACTCGCGGATCCCTTTGGTTGAACGACTGGCTACTGCTTTTGAGGGAATAAGAGAACATAATGCCACACCACTCAGGCCTAACAATAACTGCCTACGGGCAGGACATATCAAAGTCACATGATCACCTTTTGTATGCTTTTTGGTCACTAATCAAGCAAATTATACTGAATAAGCCCTAAGATCAAGTTTTGCCAACCCCATTCTGCCCACGATTTTAAAATGCCCTGTGAGTTCAATTTGTTATCTTACTCAGCTTTATGGTGCCAAAATCTTAATTGAGATCTAAAACCGTGGCGGGTACGGCATTCGTCAACTCAGCTTCTAAATGGTAAATGTCGCTACGGTATTGCTCTTGCCCACTGTCATCCAGCCATGCAGTCCAATACACCAGATGCACTGGCAGCTTTTGAGAAAGTGAAAACCACTGGGGCTCCGTTACATCTGGGGCTAATTTGTCCCATAAACGCTTATCTTTAACTAAATGTTCTTTAAACCACTGGGCTAATTCAGTGACTTTTTCAATCCGAATACAGCCTGATGATAGTGCCCTATCGTCCTTATTAAAGAGACTTGGCTCAGAAGTGCCATGTAAATAGACACTGAAACTGTTATCAAAGTGGAACTTATATTTGCCTAATGCATTCTTCGCCCCTGGGCGTTGCACTATCTGGTAGGGAAACGAAGTGCTGGCTAAGTCCTGCCATTCTTCTGGCATGTGTTGCACTAGTTGGCCGTTATAGTCGTACACATCAAATTGGCGTTCATTAAGATAATGACCATTTCGCCGAATCTGCGGCAGGATATCTCGGCGTAGAATGCTGCTCGGCACTCGCCAACTGGGATTGAGGACCACGCTGGAAATCTGGCTATCCAGCAGCGGGGTTTGCCGAGAAGATTTGCCCACAATCACTTTGGAATTGAGCACTGTGGTGCCATTATCGACTAAGATCATCTCAAAAGCGGGCACGTTAATCAGCAAGTAGCTTGGCTCCAACTTACGTTCAAACACTCGTTGCCGAATCGTATTTTTAGCCAATAAGACTGCCCTCGCCTTTGGCGATTGATTCAGCCAATACAAGGTCTGCTTACCAATCACCCCGTCTTGTTTTAACCCATGCCTGTGTTGGAAACGCTTAACACCGACCACCAATTCTTCGCTATAGACAAGGTTCGTCGTTGGCTCAATGGCTAAGTCACCCAAAAGCCACAAACGTTTAGCTATAGTATCAACGAATGGATGACTCATTCCGACCGTTAACTTTTCATCCAGCACTAAGGTTTCCCAAGGTTCAGTGGCATCCAATTGCACTAAATGGGCGACTTGTTTTAGCACCCTTTGATAGTGGAGATCCGTTGGAATAACGGTTGATACTGTGTCTACAGGTGCGCCGTTATTACACTGCGCAAAGGTCTTGATATAACGCCAGTAGCCCGTCACATCAGCTTGAACCCGCGCCACATCGGCCGCCGATAAGGTATTTGGTGATAATGTTAATTCGCGATAATGCAGACCAAAAATAGGATTAACGCCCGCAAGATCCAGCAGCAACACCTGCGGCACTAATGCCGTAAGTGGCAAGGCTGCATCGGGCTCATCGGCTTTACTCTCAGTGCTTGGTTGCACACTGTTTAGCTGCAGCATGTCTTGCTGTGCACCAATGCAGGGATTCGATGAAATGGCTTGAGTATCATCGGTAGCCATTGCCACTGACGTGATAGGAAAACAGACAATAACACTCAGCACTAACAGTCCCAAACTGCGCCTCATGGGCATTGGCTTAATTTGCGATGCGCGTACAAAGCGGGGGAAATACTGGATGATCTTGTGCAATACCATAAATACTCCTTTCGTTATTTAAGGTCACTTGAAAGCCAGCGATCATGTCAGTCAATAATACTGTCATACGACTATTTCATGGGGATCAGTTAATTACTAGGGGCAAACTGCAGATTATGAAAAGAAAAATGCCACTGAGGTCGTCAGTGGCATTTTCTAATAATTACAACCAAACTCATTTGCGAGCAAATGCTGCGCTAATGTTGGTTCGCGGTGCGTTAGATATTCGTTAGCAAAAAGAGACCAGATCTTCTTCAACAAACTGCTCTGGTAATTTCTGCAGGCTACGTAACATCAAAGGATTCGCTAACACCATCGCCATTTCTTGGCGATTCAGTACTGCTAATGCACTCTGTTGGCAGCGAGCTTCATGCACTTTCACATGCACTATGGCTTCCATCGCTTCAATCGGAGTCCCCGCAGCACGCAATGGCTGTTTATCCACCATAGCCAAATGCAGCTCCATCAACGCAGGATCTTTAAGTACCTGTGCCAATGTCCAAGGCTCAGCGATGTGTTTTTGGTAAGCGGCACGGGCTTCATGTGCTTGCAGGCAAATCTGCGCAGGATTGCGCTCTTCAGGCGTCGCAAGAATCCCCGCACGTTTAAACACTTCACCGATTTTGACAGAACCCGTCCATGCTGAAATAGGCACGGCAATCCACAGACCAATCAAGGCAGGACTCATCCAAGCCAACAAGGTTAGAGAATCCAAAATAGCAGCATAACCTAACATCACACCCGCCAGCATATGCCAACGGTGACGATAAATTAACGTCATCCAAGGCATACTGCCGTCATCACGACGTTGCGGCGACCAACCACTGTCGCGGCCCATCAGAATTGACATCACGGCACCGCAATGGATGAACATCATGATAGGTGCGATCAGCGCTGAGAGTATAACCTCAAAGATCACACTGAATATCGCTTTAATCCGGCCGCCAACACTGCGAGCAAACTCGCCGTCTTTAAGCAGCAACAAGACACCAAATACTTTAGGGCCAAATAAAACACCCATAGTAATGTAGAACAATCTCAATGCCCTATCCGAGTCCATGATGGGCCAAGTGGGGAACAGTGAAAATTGATCGGTGAAATATTCAGGTCGAATAAAGTGTGCCTGCAGGGCCAACATCAAACCAGTCAAAATCAACATCAACCAGAAAGGTGATGATAAATAGGCCATGATGCCCGTCAGTAAATGCAAACGGCTAACCCAGTGCAGACCTTTAGTCGGCAAAATACGTGAATGCTGCAAGTTACCTTGGCACCAGCGGCGATCACGCACGGCTAAGTCGATAATCGACGGTGGACATTCTTCGTATGAACCGGGCAAGTCATAGGCAATGACCACACTCCAGCCCGCACGGCGGATCAAGGCCGCTTCAACAAAGTCATGACTCATGATATGACCACCAAAAGGAGGCTTACCCTTAAGATTGGGTAATCCGGCCGCGGTCATAAAAGCTTCGGTACGGATAATGGCGTTATGGCCCCAGAAGTTACCTTCTTTTTGTACCCACCACCCTAAACCGGTACCAATTACGGGGCCATAAATGCGCGCCGCAAATTGCTGTAAACGCGCCATTAAAGTGGTGCCGTTGATCAGCGAAGGAATCGTTTGGATTAAGCCCGCATCAGGGTCGGCCTGCATACGCTGGGCTAAACCTGTAATGGTTGAAGACTCCATCAAACTGTCGGCATCAAGCACTAACAAGTGATCATAGCGCGAACCCCAACGGCGGCAGAAATCGGCCACGTTACCCGCTTTACGGGCGACGTTTTTACGACGACGACGGTAATACACACGCGAATGTTTATGGGTTTCTTGACGTAACACCAAAAACGCCTGCTCTTCGAGCAAGGCGATATCAGGATCAGTAGTATCACTTAAGATAAACCAATCAAAAGCATGACCATGACCCGTTTGCGACAAGGTTTCTGCCATCACAGAGACCGCCGAGAATACCCTGTCTGGGGATTCGTTATAGGTCGGCATTAAGATCGCAGTGCGCGTATGTAGCTCAGTCACTTGCAGATCTTTTGCCCGCGGTTTGCGCAGCAAAATTAAAAAACCCGCAATACCACTACAAAACGCTAAGGCGATCCAACAAAAGTTGACCGCAAATAACGCCAACACGAGATATTCCAGTGGCGTAATTCCGCCAATGCTAAATACCGCGCCCATTTCATAAATAGCGAATAAAGACAGTAATAAAGCACCGCCAACCACTAAGAAGCGGCGCGAAGCACGTGAACGTACTCCATTTGCCACTGTGCTACGGCGAGGGAATCCCTCTGGCATCTTACTTAAATTTTGGGGTTCCATAGCGCCAGGCCGTTCATTTGGCATAGCACTACCACCCACGAGGACTTCCGTCTCGAGTACCGAGTTTTCGGATACAGTCATATCATGTTGCTCCGTCATGAACCTTACAGCGTCCAGCGATAGAGCCAGGTTTCAACCTGACGAGGAGTTGGGAACTTGAGTTCAGCGCGCAGTTCGATAAGTTCTTTATCTTCTGGCTCTAATTCAAAAGCTAAGCGATAGCCATTTTTGGCTGCATTACGGGCAATCACCACATTGGTGACCACACCACCAGACGCTTCTACTTTAGCAACTGGCATTTCATCTGTCATCGGACCTTCAATTTGATAGTCGACCACAAATAAACGTCTTGGTGTTGCTTTAGCAATATCGGCACGGCCACTGGCAGAGCGAGACACATGTACAGCACCGACTTTAGCCGCGGGTTCATCACCCCAGCTCATGCGATAGGCAAAATGGAATTCACTGCCCGCAGGAATAGGCTGACGAGGTTTCCAGTAGCTAACGATGTTGTCATGAATTTCAGACTCAGTCGGAATTTCAGTCAACACCACTGAACCTTGGCCCCAGTTGCCCACAGGCTCAATCCACAGACTTGGGCGACGTTCATAATGTGCTTCTAAATCTTGGTAAGACGCATAATCACGCTCACGTTGGATCAAACCAAAACCCTGTGGCGAGTTGTCAGAAAACGCACTGACTTGTAATTGACGTGGGTTAGCCAATGGGCGCCATAAATGCTCACCACGGCCGTTTAACATCAATAAACCGTCTGAATCATGCACTTCAGGTCTAAAGTCATCGGTATCGTGACGACCATTGAGTGAATGCAGGAACATGCTCGTGCTGGGTGCTAAACCGACTTTGCTCAGCTCAACCCTTGGAAACAGCGTCGCTTCAACATCAATTAAAGTGTTATCACCAGGACGGACAGAGAAAGTATAAGCACCCGCCACACTTGGGCTATCTAGCAAGGCATGCACAACAATCAAGTTGCTGTCATTGTATGGACGTTCAACCCAGAAGGCGCGAAATATTGGGAATTCTTCCCCTTCGGCATCGGCGGTTTTTAACGCTAAACCACGTGAAGATAAACCATAGGCGTTACCTTTACCTAAAGCGCGGAAATAACTCGCACCTTGGAACACCATAAGTTCATCAAACACACCGTTAGTATTCAGTTGGTTATGAATGCGAAAACCTGAGTAGCCAATGTCGTCATTGGGTAACGCTTGGGTAATCACTTCACCCGCGGTGAAATACTTAGGCTCGTAGGCTAAGTGCGTTGCGTTCTGACCTTCCACAATCGCAATCTCGATCAGATCTTGGAAATAGAAGCCACGGTGGAACATTTGCATTTGAAAAGGCACGCCCTGATCACGCCAAATAGACGCAGTCGGGTTAAAACGAATGTCACGGTATTCATCGTATGACAATTTAGCCAGGCCGGCCGGTAACGGGTCTTTAAGGGCCACATACGGTTTCGCTGCCAAACGTTTTGCAATCTTCACCACAGTATCGCTATCGAAAGCGCCTGTTTTAGTGAATCTCACTTGATTTTTTGTAGCGGGCTGAGAAATCACTTTCGGCGGAGTTACCACAGGAACTGTCTCGGCGGGTTTTGTCTCTTCAGCGTACGCGACACCAGACAGGGCGACAACAGCGCCTAGCGTCAGTGAACAAATGAGTGACGAATAAGGTTTGGACGATGGGCAACGCAACAAGCTAACCATAGATAGGTAACCTAAAAAATAAACTAAGAAATCAATGTTTTTTATGTATACAGTGAATTTTTTTCACTCTCGCTTAGGGGCGAAAAAAAACAGTTGCTTACATATCGCGAAAGATATCAGAAGGAGAAAAAAACTCATAAATAAAGATGCAGTTAACCCCTTCTACACAATACTATTTGAGAATAAGTTTATACCTAAAAGGAATATAAAAATAACATTATCATGCATATTTCTGCTTTCACAGTTACAAAAGCAGGTTAAGTGATCCAAATGCTACATTTTTGAAAGTAAAATGAGACTTTTTAAAGTCTCAACTTAGTGTGGATGATCTTAGATGAAAAAACACAATTAGCGAACCAATCTGTTGGTAAACCTAGGTATTTTTTCTAAGATAGCAGGCAAACTCACAATTACACTCACCCAAATGTATCAAAACCACTGAGGTGATGTCACTTAAACTGCGGATCTATTTTAAGATGTTAACTTCTGAACTATTGCGGCAAAAAAAGAGTCACAGATAATCCGCCCTGCTCCCTAGGCGCTATCACTAAACGACCTTGGTGCAATTCAATGATGTGATGGCAGATAGACAAACCTAAACCCGCACCTATGCCTTCATTTTCATTCACACGATAAAAACGCTCTGTGGCATTAGCAATCTGCTCTTCTGTCATGCCTTGGCCGCGATCCGCGATACAGATACTAATCTCATCACCCAGTAAATGGGCCGACACTGAGATTTCTGATTCCTGCGGGCTGTATTTGCAGGCATTTTCGATAATATTTTTTAGCACCAGCAGCAGATAGAACCGATCGCAAGTCACGGTCAGCTGGGGCGCGATATCGATATTCCATTCATAATCGGTGATTTGTGGCATCAGTTGATTAAGCGCATCTTCAACCATGGGCAAGATAGCGTGGGATGACACATTCAGCTCATTTATCGAATCCACCCTCGCTAACACCAGTAACTGTTCAACGGTATGACTCATGTGCACCACGCCAGCATCAATCGCGGCTAGATGAAATTTCTGCTGTGGATCATCGTCAATCAGGCTCTCTAAACCGTGTTGATGTAATTTAATCACAGATAAAGGTGTTTTCAGTTCATGGGCAGCATCGGCGCTAAAACGGCGCTCACGGGCAATGAATCTAGCTATGCTATTGATATATAGGTTTAATGCGCGTCGAACGGGTACGAGCTCTTTCGGTAGCGACATAGTCAGCGGCGTGAGATCGTTCGGCGCCCGCCCAATCAGCTCCCTTTCGAAGGTTTTTAACGGCCGGAACAATAGATAAAACAATAGGCTAACGATAAGTAGTGTCAAAGGCACCACAATCAAGGGCACGATAACCGCGTTGTGCATGATTTGTGATACGAGCTCTTGGCGCACTTCATCCTGCTGAGCGGTGACAATCCAAACATGATTTTTGACCGAGAAAAAACTGAACACATGCCAGAGTTCACCTTCGAACACTTTCTTGTGATAACCCTGCACGAATCGGGTGATAGGTTGATGGCCAATATTGTCCGACAGCACTAAGGCTTCGCCCGCCTCACTCCAAATTTGAAACGCCAATTTATGCTCATAGGCGAGTTTCAGGGCATCGGCTTTTTCGGCAAAGGAACTGATCTGGCTATCGGGAACGTGGAGCACTTGGGGTCTCGCGGTACTCTGGGGCGTCGCACCGGGCTCAGTGTGATAAAACAGCTCCAGCATTTTCGCGGTTTGCAGCATTTGCGCATCGAAGAGTTCTTCTATTTGATGCTTAGAATCCCGAGTACTCAACCAGCTAGAGACAGCAACGGACACTGAAATACCTGACAAAATCAATAATGTCAGTACCAAACGCAGTGAATACACATCCAGCCCCTTTAATCGAATCACTTCAGTTTCCTAACGTTTAACCCTCAGCTAATCACTGAGGTATCAATAGCCACAAACGTGAGTATTGTCACTTAATTCAGTGAATTAATTTATTTCAATCAAGGTATAGCCGATTCCACGCACGGTTTTAATCAGCTCATTGGCGAGTTTTTTACGCAGATGATGAATGTGTACTTCAATCGAATTGCTGCCGACCTCATCCCAACCATAGGTTAACTGTTCCAGTTGGCTGCGCGTCAATACGCGCCCTGCCGACTGCGCCAGTTCAAGCAATAATTGGAATTCACGCCGCGAAAGCAGCACATTTTGATCGCGAAAGGTCACTTCGCGGGTATTTAAATCAATGCACAGCGCACCAATAATCAAACTGTTGTGATCGAGCCCGTACTGGCGTCTGACAATGGCGCGAATGCGGGCGGCCAATTCACGCACATCAAAAGGTTTACCGAGATAATCATCGGCGCCCATGTCTAAGCATTCGAGCTTAGTGTCAAAATCCGTATTGGCGGTCAGGACTATTGTAGGAATTGACACTCCCTGCTGACGCCAAGCTTTAAGTAACTCTTTACCGTTACCGTCGGGTAAACCCAGATCGAGCACTATGGCACTGAAGCTTTCATTTTTAACACCCTGTAATGCTTGCTGATAACTATTAAGGTGATCAACCTGCATGCCCAGCTTTGCCAAACTTAAGCAAATCCCTTGGGCTAATAACTCATTGTCTTCAACCAACATAATACGCATTCAATGTCCTTAACAGAGCCTTTTAAATGAACCCTTAACGGAAAATACTAAACTTAACATCTTGTTGCTGTAAAAATGTTTCCGCATCTTGGCCCTGTAGCATGGCCATAGTCGCCAGCATTCCCGCGGTCACACAATTTGGCCCTAACACAGTCACGGAGCGCGGCGCCTGGACGACGGGATAACCAGTACGCGGATCGACAATATGGCCGTAACGCTTTCCATCGACTTCAAAAAAGCGCCGTGTATCGCCGCTGGTCGCTAATGCGCCCTGACTGATCGCCAGTACACTGGCGGCGCGATCGAGATGGCGAGGATCTTCAATGCCCACCTGCCATGGGTTCACTTTGGGCACAGGACAGGCGATATCGCCACCAAAATTCACTAGCACAGGAATATCTGGATAACATTCAGCCAACTCATAGGCGACTCTATCGACTGCATATTCTTTAGCAATGCCGCCAAAATCCAATTTCATTCCCGATGGCATCTCAATATGGCGCGAATCAAACTCGATACGCTCAAACCCCACTAAGGCTTTCGCGGCAAGTATGCGGGCATGTTCAGGCAATTGGGCTTTGGGATCAAAGCGCCACAGCTCCATTAACGGCCCTGCAGAGATATCAAATAATCCATCACTAAGCTGAAAACATTGTTTGGCAAAAGCCAATAACTGCCAGGTTTCTTCATCAATAAGCTGCTTATGACCATAGGCATGGTTTAATTGCCACAGACAATTCTGCGCAATAAAGCGACTGTACTTATGTTCAATACGCAGCGCCTCAGTGACGGCCATATCCAACATATCGTCGGCGATATCGAGTTGATCACATGCAATGAGTATTTCACAGGGACTCGCCATGGCCCTAAATTCGCCCACATAACCCCAATCACGGCGTTGCAGCGAATAAAGTGCGGTTTTTAGGGATGATGTCGACATCATAAATCACCTCTTTACATGGCACCCCACTGGCATTCAGCTTAAATAAGCTCAGGGGTAAATTGAGTATGGGTAGCTAAGCTACCCATACAGTTTAACGCCTTGCTATCTGAGTCAGTAGCATTATTTCGTATTAAAAAGAATAACTAAACTGTGCTGTTATTGCCTTCTGCGTCGGGAACAGATCAAAGTTTTGCAGCTCTCCTGGGATAGTAGTGCCGTTATTTTTTGGATCCTGTTGGTAATACTCTAAGCGATACGACATCTCATGACCGCCCGATAATCGATGACCAAATTTAATCCCTATCGTATAAGCCGACATATCACCGATACGATAATCGGCACTGGCAAACTCTGGCAATGGTGTATCTGCCATCAAGAAAGGTTGATAGAAGTTAGCCGCCGTTTGTTGGTAATAACGTAGATGCAATTGACCGTAAAAATTGCCCGTAAAGTAATAACGGTAATGGGTTTCTAAGGTATGCGATGTGAGATCCCAATCATCAGTATTATAACGATAGGAAAAATCCACCACGCCCGCATCCAACGCGCCTTTAGTCATCACATAGAAGCTATGCTTCAAGCGAGCATCGGGGCGGCTTTCATACAAGAGATCCTGAGTGATGCCATTGTTATCCACCACACTGAGCACTTTGTAGGGATCGGTTAAATAGCCATTGACACTCGATAAGCCGTAATTGGCCTGCAACAACCAGCGCTGGCTGAGCACTTGGGTGATGCCTAACATCACATCGGCGGTTTGCTTGTTATCGCTGCCACTTTGGCGAGTCGCATCAAATGCGGTGCGGTAGGCGGCTTCACTGGCGAAGTTATCGCGAACCGCCATGGAGGATAAATCCACCGGACGTCCACCGACAGGATCGACCACATCGAAACTGTAAGCTGTGCCTAAAAATAACGTTGTGTTGTCTTTGTTAAAACCGCGCTCAATACTGGCATTGAGCCCCATTGACATATAATCGAATTCTTTTGAACCATAGACACCAGCGTTGACCTTCCAGTCTGAATTAAGCGCTTGGGCCCAGTTAACGCTGCCTTGAACGCGGGTATCGTGGAACGTGTCATCAAGCGGTGTATCGCCCGCTGCCACACTGTATTGGCCATTGCCCGAAGGACGAGTAAAGGTTTGGCTGGTACTTTGGGCCACAGCGCCCGAAGCCGAGGCACCGGTTAAGCTGTCGACCACCAGTTTGAGATCCAGCATGCTATCATCGCCAAAGGCTTTTTGTGCTGTACCTATGGCTTCAACGGCCTGCACTCTATCCTGCTCACCGTAATACATTAAAGCGGCATCGACCTTCCAGTCGTCAGCTTTTTTAGATAATTCAGTCGCGTGGCCACTTGTGGCAAACAATCCACAACTGGCTAAGGCTAACGCACCCGCAATCTGTTTCGATTGTCTTGCATTTATTTGATTCTTTTTTTGGGTCATAGCTGACAACACCTGTAGGTCACTTTCATCTATTCAATACCGCGGGATTTCGCCCCTGAGCTCATCACATCTATTCGTTACATCTAAGGGCAACTAACACCAACGGAGAGTTTAGTTACAGCCACATCCACCACCGGCAAAGGTGCGACCGCCGCTACTGCCTTCTTTACTAAAATAAATATGATCATCGAGCGCCAGATCGAGCTTTTCACTGTCGAGCGCCATATCAGCGCGTGCCAACTGGCCTTTCTCCCACGGCTGCACCCCTAAATTTGAACAACCACTCAAACCTATAATGAGTGTGACTGCGACTAATGCGGGTTTAAGCATAAATTACTCCTTCAGTAAACTAACGAGCTCTTGCTCGTATTCAGCGGCTTTATCGGCATAAAAACCAACATGATGCTGCACTAACTGACCTTGGCGATTGAACATGAAACTGCTCGGCATACCCAGCAAATCGAAGCTGCGCGCGACATCACCTTCTGGATTGAAACGCACTGAAAAATTGGCAGGGACTTGTTTTAAGAATTCTTGGGCTAACTCGTTATCTGTATCTAGGTTGATTGCCACGACGGCCAAACCTTGATCTTGATACTTTTTTTGGATCTCATTCATCCACGGAAAGGATTTACGGCAAGGCCCACACCAAGAGGCCCAAAAATCGACATAAACGACTTTACCTTTAAACTCACTCAGAGAAACAGCTTGGTTTAGCGCATTAAACACTTGGTGATCCAACGACGGCGCGGCTTGTACGCCAGCGGCCATTAAACTAAGTAACAACAATATTTTCTTCATAGAATATTCCGCGTTAACGATTACCTTTGAATCTATTAACTGAATCTTAAGGTTTTCTTAAACAAGCTGATATAAGTCCAATTAAGCCGTATGCGCAGACTCCCCCACTTAAGGTCGGCATTTTCAACAGCGTAACCTTAATTACATGAGCGCCGATTAAGTGACCGATTTCATCCAAAATGGCAAATATGAGACATTTTGTCCCATTAGGAAAAGTGAAATTAGATCTGCGTCATGTTAATTAAATGTCAAATTCAGTTCTATCACATCTCTTGAAAATTCTTGATATACATCAAGAATCTTTACACTCCAACGGCCTAAACTGACCCTGTCAATTATGTAAACCCTTACCAATTTACATTTAAATAACAAAAAAGGTTGACCCATGGACACACATGCAGCCCTATATGAACAGGGAAAGGCGCGCTTAGATGCGTTACGCCAATTCGCTCCCCGTCAACAACAATCGCTGATTGAGAAAATGCAACAGCACGGCATTAGTCGCCGTGATTTTATGAAGTGGAGTGCCATGGTGACGAGCATGCTCGCATTGCCGCTCCCTTTTAGTAACTTAGTAGCCGAAGCTGCCGAATTAGCCGACCGTGTACCCTTAATCTGGTTACACATGGCCGAATGTACTGGCTGCTCAGAATCCTTAATTCGTACCGATACCCCCAATCTAGATTCACTGATTTTTGATCATATCTCCTTGGAATATCACGAAACCTTAATGGCTGCTGCAGGTTGGCAAGCCGAAGAAAACCTCGAAAATGCACTCGAAACCTACAAGGGCCGCTATTTACTGGCCGTTGAAGGGGCAATTCCGACCGCCAATAACGGCAGTTTCCTCACTGTGGGCTGTAAAGGCCACACAGGATTAGAAATCATCAAACATGCTGCAGAAGGCGCCGCCGCGATTATCTCTGTCGGCACTTGTGCGGCATTTGGTGGCGTGCAAGCCGCCTATCCAAACCCAACGGGGGCGAAAGGCGTACACGAAGTGGTCAGTAAACCCGTCATTAACTTAGGCGGTTGCCCACCGAGCGAAAAGAACATAGTCGGCACTTTGATGTACTTCATCATGTTCGGCAAATTACCTGCGCTGGATATGTTTAACAGACCTAAATGGGCTTACGGCGCACGGGTACACGATAACTGTGAACGTCGCGGCCGCTTTGATGCCGGTGAATTCGTTGAAGAATTTGGCGATCACGGCGCGAAAGAAGGCTACTGCCTGTATAAAGTCGGTTGTAAAGGTCCTTACACCTACAACAACTGCCCTACCGAGCGCTTTAACCATCACACCAGCTGGCCAGTACTTGCTGGACACGGTTGTATGGGCTGCTCAGAACCTAACTTCTGGGATGACATGGCCGACTTTGAAAAACCCCTTGGCC
This sequence comes from Shewanella sp. N2AIL, assembly GCF_022690845.1. Classification (NCBI taxonomy): domain Bacteria; kingdom Pseudomonadati; phylum Pseudomonadota; class Gammaproteobacteria; order Alteromonadales; family Shewanellaceae; genus Shewanella; species Shewanella sp. N2AIL. The sequence continues at coordinate 14,755 of NZ_JALBYT010000038.1, forward strand.
GTCAACTCCTCCATGGATTGGATGCGACCGCAGATACTATTGGTGCGGTGATTTTAGGCGCGACTGTGGTGGGCATTGGAGCCCATGCCGTTGCCAGTATTTTTGCCAAACCGCTGGAGGAATAACCCATGAGCAAGCGCGTTGTTATCGACCCTATCACACGTATCGAGGGTCACTTACGTATCGAAGTTGAAGTTGATGAAAATAACGTCATCAGCAAGGCTTGGTCATCCTCCACACTCTGGCGCGGTATTGAAGTCATTCTCAAGGGCCGTACACCTATGGATGTTGGCCTTATTGTGCAACGTATCTGTGGTGTCTGTACCTATTCCCACTACCGCTGCGGCACTGAAGCAGTTGAGAACGCTCTGGGAATTCAAATTCCGTTGAACGCGAGATACTTACGTTCATTGATGCAAACCTCTTTATACATGCATGACCATATTGTGCATTTCTACCATCTACACGGTCTTGATTGGGTTGATGTGGTGTCTGCACTGAGCGCCGATCCGGCCAAAGCTGCACAAGTTGCGCTGCAATACACAGACAAGCCCATAGCCGCGGGTGAAGGTGATTTAAGAGCCGTGCAAGAAAGAGTCAAAGGCTTTGTCGAAACCGGTAAATTAGGCCCCTTTGCCAACGCTTATTGGGGTAATGGCACCTATAAGTTTACTCCAGAGCAAAACCTTGTCGCACTTTCTCACTACCTTAAAGCACTTGAAGTACAACGTGTTGCGGCGGAAATGCTGGCCATCTTTGGCGGTAAATCTCCACATCCACAATCCGTTGTTGTTGGTGGTGTGACGTCGGTGCGTGACATGTTAAGCCCTGCTCGCCTGCAGGAATGGAAGCAAAAACATGCGACCGTGACTGACTTTATCCTGCGCGCTTATCAAGCGGATATCGTGATGGCGGCCGAAGCCTTTGGTACTGAGCCAAGCGTGCTGGGCGGCGTGAATGTGAAAAACTTCATGGCGACCGATGACTTTGTGTTAGCCAATGGCGAATACATGTTCAATCAAGGCGTGATCATGAACGGCGACCTTGCCGGTGTCAGCGATGTAAACCCAGATCTGATTGCCGAAGACGTTAGCCATGCTTGGTATAGCGCCGATGCGCCGCAGCATCCCTATGACGGTACAACGATTCCTAATTACACTGGTTTTGTTGAACGCGATACCGTCTACGGCAAGCTGCCAACGCTGGATGGTGATGGCAAATACTCTTGGGTGAAATCCCCCCGTTATCAAGGTGAACCCGTCGAAGTGGGCCCATTAGCCTGTCTATTGGTGAGTTATGCCCGTGGTAACAAAGTGGTTGTGGATTCAGTCAATGCCTTGCTCGCTCGCACTGGCTTACCCGTTGCCGCCCTATTTACCACTTTAGGTCGCACCGCAGCCCGTATGTTACAGACAGTTATCGTCGCCCAAGAAGGATTAAAAACCTTCGATGCACTGCTGACGAATATCCAGTCTGATGAATCAACTTATGTGAAACCCAATATCGACCCGAGCAAAGAGTACATAGGTCACGCCATGATTGAGGCGCCACGTGGCATGTTAAGCCACTGGATCCGCATCAAAAATGGAGTGATTGAGAACTATCAAGCCGTAGTACCGACGACCTGGAACGCAGGACCTGTGGATGCCAACGGTAAAATGGGTCCCTATGAAGCCTCTTTAATTGGCTTGAAACTGGAAGATCCTACTAAGCCCCTTGAGGTGATACGTATTATTCACTCATTTGACCCTTGCATGGCGTGTTCTGTACACGTGATGGATTTTAAAGGTCAGGCATTGAGCGAGTTCCGTGTCAGTCCCAATGGTCAATAATCGAGGGAGGGAACGCAAAATGAACCATTCTGCAACCCGCATTCGGACACTGGTTTTTAGTCCGGCAATACGGATTTTCCACTGGCTCAGGGCACTGTCAATTTTAGTGCTAGTGATCACCGGATTCTATATTGCTTGGCCGTTTCTTGTGGCGCCTGAAAGTACGGATGTGCTCGTACAAGGCTGGATCCGCTTCGCGCATTTGATCTGCGGTTTTGTATTGACCGCGATCACCTTAGTCCGCTTCTACCTGTATTTTTTCAGTCGAAGCGACATTGAGCGGCGCTCATTTCGCGATGTGATGAGTGTAAAAAGCTGGATCACTCAGCTGAAATCTTACTTATGGATGGGTCACTTACATAAAGCGGGTGTATATGGACCGCTGCAATTTGTGACTTATGTAGCAATCTCACTGGTCGCTCTCGTGATATGTATAACGGGTCTGGTGTTGTACGCCAATGTGTATCACCAAGGTTTAGGTGGGATGCTTTGGGGCTGCGCCGCTTGGATTACGGCACAAATGGGTGGGCTGGCACAGGTTAGGATTTTCCATCACTACTTAACTTGGGCATTTGTTATCTTTGTGGTTATCCACGTATATATGGCGGTTTGGTCAGGGATACGCTTCAAACATAACTCAGTTGACTCGATTGTCTCTGGCTATGACTACCCAAAGCCAGACTCACACCACTAGGAGTCCAATGAAGATATTGCTACTCGGTATTGGCAATGTCCTGTACGCCGATGAAGGCATCGGCGTGCATTTTGTCAATTATATAGCTGATAATTATCAGTTTACCCATGAGTCTCACCAGCTAACGCTGCTCGATGGCGGCACCTTGGCTCAGGGACTTATCCCTATTATTTGCCAATATGATTATTTAATCGTGGTCGATACTGTCAATGCCAATGGCGTAGAAGCGGGCGAGGTCTACTTCTTCGATTTTGATAAGGCTCCGAAGGAAATCGACTGGCAAGGCAGCGCCCATGAAGTCGAAATGCTGCAAACCCTCAATATGATGGAAATGGTTGGCGACAGACCTAAGACCTTTGTGCTGGGCGTCACCCCAACCGTGCTCGAACCTATGGTGCTGGGTTTGACCCCTAAAGTCGCCGCCGCAGTGCCGTTAATGGAATCAAGCTTGTTATCCCACTTAGCCTCCCTTGGGTTCACTGCGACGCGTATTGCCGATCACAGTATCGACTCGCTGATCCCTGACTCTTATAAACGCGGCGTTACTACTGGTGAAAGTATATAGAAAATGAAAAACATCAGATTCGATTTTACCTGTTCACGTCAGGTGCCTTTGTACGCGCATTTATGTAATCAATACCTAAATTACGATGCGCTGAACATCAGCATAGGCTGTGATGGCCTACATGACTTTGGTCAGCACAGTTACTTTATTGAAGCCCAGGGCGAGCAGACTCAACTCGAGCAACTGGCCGATGCCATTGCCGCGGACTTTTTGATTTCCGCTTGGTTGATTGACTCCGGCATTAAGGTCATCGACGAGCCCCAAGGCGGCAAAACCTTACTGCCCTACTCACAGTCTGGATCAAGTCCTGCCATCGCGCCTTTTTGCCAGCAATGTTATCCGCTGATTGGCGATAATCAGTCGGCGAAGTTTGGCGCGCTAGATTTAGCCTGCCCTTGCTGCAAGGGCGAAACACAATTAACGCCCGCGCAAAAAGCCTTAACCTTGTCAGATATAAAAGCCATGGCACAGGGGCTGCTGACACAAGGCCCGCTGATATTAGCGGCCGCCGATGATCTGCAACTCAGCCTGACACCGTTTGCTCAGCCCTTAGGCGAGCGACCACAACTGTTAATTTGTAATCCCAATACGCTGAACGCCCATTTCTGCCTGAACGATGCGCAGGTGCTCGCGCTTTCCAGTATTGAAAAGCCACTTATCTGCGCCAGACCCACGCAAGAGCACGACAAACTCAGTGCGCCACTGTACGACATTTGTTTTGCCTACAGCCGGGTGATTTTAGTACTCGCCGAAGTGTTGCGACAAAAAGGCGTCGATTGGGTTTATATCCAAGGTAAGCATAATAGGCCGAAACTCGCGTGGCTCGATGGTGCTTGGGCGCAAATTGCCAGCAAAGATTTAGGCTCAACTCAGGCTGAAACCAAGCACTTTATCGCTCCAGAACCCTTAAGGGAAAAAGTCAGTCTTCACGGTTATCAAGCCCAATGGCAAGCGGCGAAACGGTCACGTTCCCATCAAGGCGAACTGAATGTGGCGGTATTAGCTCAATCGAGTGAAGCGACTCATGCTGCTAACACCTTTGCCGCTAACGAAGAAGCAGCTCACACTGAAGTTGAACACGCTGGCACGCCACACGCTAGCGATACCGAAAATCATACCATCGCGGATGCAGCGTTATTCAGTGCCTTACTCAAGGGTAAATTTACCAGCCACAGACAGGCAAAAAATGCCGCGGTCATTTACTTAAGCCATACCCACGCCAGTCAAATTGTGACCTGTGATAATAATGGCGACACCGAACTCTTCTTTGCACTGCCCGAGCTGCCCGATAACGGTTACGAAATTTTCCATCAACTGGACAGCAGCCCACAAAAAGCCGTGGCACAGAAGTTTAAAAGCCTGTTCCCCGACGATTACCTAAAACTCCTGAGCCTAAAGCTTCACGGCAGACGGGACAACTTGCAAAGTTTGTGGGCCATTGCCGCCATTTTAATTGGCCTCAATCCCCAAGAAGAAACGCAAAGCCAAGAAAGACTCAGCGATGCACTGATGGCCGCCGCCATGCGTTACCACGGCGCCAATGCCCCACGTATCGATTATCCACTGACCAAAGGTGAAGCCCACCGCAGCCTGAATTGGTGTAAAACCTTAGGCACAGTGTTGAGTTTTCGTATCGCAGGTAATGACGACCCGAGTCAACTCGCCTTTGCGATGCAAGACTCGCTGGCGGACTATCTTTCTAACTGGTTAGAACATATCGATTTAAATATCGGCGTGCACAATGTTGCCTTAGCGGGCAATGAATTAACGAATGAAACCCTGTGTAAACGCATCAGTTTACGCTTAGGCAAAAACTTCCCCTTAGTGATCAATCGTAGTCTAGATTTAGACGGCGATAACTTAGCCGTTGGTGCACTTTACGTAAAGCAGCGCCAACTGAATACCCATGATTAGGAGGCCAAAAGTTAAGTCACAACGCATGCAGCCACATAGACATAATAGTCGCCACAAAAAGCACAGTGATCTGCAGATAAAGCGCAGGCTGGCATTGGAATACCTTGTCCACAAGGGCGCCGCGCTAAAGCGTTGTCAGCTGCACATCACTGGCATAGTGCAAGGGGTGGGATTTCGCCCCTTTGTCTATCGTTATGCCCTTGAATTTCAACTGACGGGTACTGTGCTCAACAATGCCAAGGGCGTGACCATTGAGATGCAAGGCACAGAAGAAAACCTCACGCAATTTATCACAACGCTCAATACCACCCCACCGCCACTGGCCCGTATCGACAATATAATCCAAACACCACTGCCGATTTTGCTAAGCGAAACCACATTTGAAATTATAAAAAGCGACAGCCATGAGGACGATGGTCCAAGTTCATCAATGGGTGCGCAGGTGGCAGTATCGGCGGATAAAAGTACCTGCCAAGATTGCTTGAACGACATGTATAATCCTGATGATCGCCACTTTGGCTATGCCTTTACCAACTGCACAAATTGCGGCCCAAGATACACCATAATCAATGCCTTACCCTATGATCGCCACAATACCGCCATGGCCGATTTTGACATGTGCCCCGAGTGCGCCAAAGCATATCAAAACCCACTCGACCGCCGCTATCACGCCCAGCCTGTCAGTTGCCCAGTTTGTGGCCCCAGACTCAGTTTAAAAACACCGCAAGGGGAATACATCATTGCCAATACCTCAAATTTCAGCACACCTGAATTGAGTACGGACCTTGCGGTACTGACAGCGGTGGCTGACAGATTACACCAAGGGCAGATTCTGGCAATTAAGGGACTGGGCGGATTTCACTTGATCTGTGATGCCCGTAACGACAAAGCCGTCAACACTCTTAGGCTGCGAAAACAGCGCCAAGCCAAGCCGCTAGCTGTGATGATGGCGGATATCCAGATGGCGCAGCACTATGTCACAGGGACGGATGCCGAGTGGCAAGTACTGAGTTCGCAGGAGCGTCCCATAGTCCTGATGAGCAGTCGCCCCGAACATGATCTCAGCTTAGCTGTCGCCCCCAATCTGAATAAACTCGGGGTATTTTTGCCCTATACTCCACTGCATCATTTGCTGTTAGGTCTCTTCAAAGGGCCATTGGTCGCGACCAGCGCCAATGTGTCAGGTGAACCTATCATCACTGATTGTGATGAGCTTATTAGCCACTTAAGTCATGTGGTGGATGCGATAGTCGATCATAATCGGCCGATTATTAATTGCTGCGATGACAGTGTGGTGCAGGTGATTCAGCCCAACATGGATTTGCCTGCAGAGGTACAAGTACTGCGTCTCGCCCGTGGTTATGCGCCCTTGAGTTTCCCACTTGATACACCGCTAACCCAATCAATTTTGGCCGTGGGTGCACAACAAAAAAATGCGATCGCGTTAGGCTTTGGCAATAATGTGTTTTTAAGTCCCCATATTGGCGATTTATTCAGTGTCAGCGCCGAGCACTATTTTGAGCGCACCTTAGCCACCTTTGCGCGGCTGTATCACTTTGCGCCCAATCTCATTGTTCGCGATAAACACCCAGATTATGCCCCCTCACGCTGGGCGGAAATGCACTCAAACTCAAATGTAGAACTCAGCGATACCAGCCAATGTTTAGCTGTGCAACATCACCATGCCCATGTGCTCAGCGTAATGGCGGTTAACCAATATCGAGATCCCGTATTGGGTTTTAGTTTTGATGGCACTGGGCTTGGCGACGATGGCAGTTTATGGGGCGGTGAAGTGCTATTAACCACGCTGGATAAAGTGCAGCGACTGGCCCATTTTGAGCCTATAGCCCTGCTGGGCGGCGAGCAAGCAATTAAGCAACCCGTGAGGTTATTACTTGCATTATTGTTCGAGCAAATGAGCCTTGATGCTGTACTCGCGCTGAACTTGCCGATTATCTGCAGCATGAGCTCAAATACCTTAACTAATTTATATAAAATTTGGCAGAACGGCAGCGCACTTAAAAGCTCATCGGTCGGACGCTTGTTTGATGCCCTCGCCTGCGCCTTAGGCTTAATCGAAACCACACAATTTGAAGGTCAAGCTGGCATGGCGATAGAAGCCGCGGCCAATCGCGCCGATGCATTAGCCCTTGAAGCCATTTCGCTTAACTTACCTCTTGACGTCGACCAGTGGCGCAGCAGTGAAATGTTCAAGCAGATTGTTAAATTAATGACTGAAAAACCGCTAACGGACAACAGACGAGATGCCATCGCCCGCGCCTTTCTACACACATTAGGTGATGCTATCTGTGATTATGCAGCCCAGTATCAACACATCCCAACCGTGCTCTGCGGCGGTGTATTCCAAAATAAATACCTATTGGAATATTGCCTCGGCAAACTCTGCGCCCAAGGCAATAAAGTGTTATCCAGTCAACAGATCCCCATCAATGATGGCGGCATCGCCCTAGGCCAACTTTGGTATGGCATTCATCAGAATCAATAACCTTACTTATTTGATAACCCCCGATGTTCGCTCGCCATTTTTATCCCCATAAACCTGACGAACATCAAAGATCTGCAGCGCAATTTGTATCACACTCAACATTAGCTTAACCAAATTAACGATCAGTACATCAGCATTCACAATTCGTCAGGCAAAGTCCTCGCACTCTGCCGATTCAAGGAGAGGTAAAATGTGTAAAGACTGCGGCTGCTCCCTTACCCGCCAAGACCATGATCATTTAGGCGCGCACTCACATGTTGATAGTCATGACCATAGCCATGATCACGGGCACGGCCATTCGCATGAGCATGACGCATCGCATAACTCATTGCATAGTCATAGTGAGTTACACACCAATCCTCAGTTAAACGATAAAAAAACCTTGTCAGTCATCCACAAGATTTTAGATAAAAATGATGTCGAAGCCGGTCATAACCGCGCCCACTTTGAGGCACATAAGGTCACGGCCTTCAACATCATGAGTAGTCCAGGCAGCGGTAAAACTACCCTATTAGAAAATCTCAAAGAATACACCAAGCTCAACTATGCGGTGATTGAAGGCGACTTAGAAACCTCCCGCGATGCCGACCGCTTAATCGCGAAAGGCATTACAGCCTATCAAATTCAAACGGGCTCGGCCTGTCACCTTGACGCCTTTATGGTGCACGGTGCCCTGCATCACTTACCACTTGATGGACTGGATATTTGCTTCGTTGAAAACGTCGGTAATCTCGTCTGCCCAGCCAGTTATGACGTGGGTACACACAAAAATATCGTGCTGCTGTCCGTGCCAGAAGGCGATGATAAAATTGAAAAATATCCCGTGATGTTCCGCCGCGCCGATGTAGTTTTTATCACTAAGTGCGATCTACTGCCCTATTTTGATTTCAAGCTGGACGAAGCCAGAGCACAGCTTAAAAAACTCAATCCAGCAACTCAAATCATTGAAGTCTCCATTAAAGATGGCGACTCCATGCAGGCTGTGGCGGCTTGGCTTAAAGACAATATTAGAGGTGCACAATAATGTGCTTGTCCATACCTTCCCAAGTGGTGGCGGTCGATATTGAACGCCAGAGTGTCACGGTCGATACCTTAGGCGTGCGCCGCGATGTCAGTAGTCATTTGATGAATGAGCCACTGGAGATTGGAGACTATGTGTTGATCCATATTGGCTTTGTGATGAACAAAATCGATAAGGAAGATGCGCAGCAAAGCATTGACCTATACCAAGAAATCGTCACTAAACTCGAAAACGAAGCCATACACTGACCATCAACAATGCAAGATTGAGTAGCAAGGCGCGCACCCTATCGAGTGCACCGAGGAAAGAGCATGCTTGAACTAAAACACCTCTATCAAGGCTTTCGCGATCCCCAAACGATTGCCAATTTAGCGCGGGATATTCAGTTAACCGCTAAATTAGTTAAGCAACCAATCAATATCATGGAAGTCTGTGGCGGTCATACTCACACTATTATGAAATACGGCTTGCTGGATTTACTGCCTGATAACATTGAGTTTATCCACGGTCCAGGTTGTCCAGTGTGCATTATGCCGAAAGAGCGTATCGACCAAGCGGCGGCGCTGGCCTCCCAAGAGAATGTCATCTTAGTGACGCTGGGCGATATGATCCGTGTGCCCGGTTCTAAGGGTTCCTTAGCCAGTTTTAGGGCGAAAGGCTGCGATATTCGACCGATTTATGATCCCTTAGATACGCTCAAAATTGCCCGAGATAATCCCGATAAAACCGTAGTGTTCTTTGCCATCGGCTTTGAAACCTCAACCCCAATGACAGCGATTTTATTGCAGCTGGCCGAACACGAAAAACTCGAGAATCTGTTATTCCATATTAATCATGTATTAGTGCCGCCCGCGATTGATGCCGTGATGCACGACCCGAAAGCCAGAGTGAATGCCTTTATTGGCCCCGCCCATGTGAGCGTGATCAGCGGCGCCAAAATCTATCGCAGCACAGTCGAAAACTATGGTACGCCCGTGGTCGTCGCAGGATTTGAACCCGTTGATGTGATGGAGTCTATTTTACGGATTGTACGCCAAAAAGCCGCGGGCAAAGCGGAGCTCGATATCCAATACAGCCGCGCGGTATCGGAAGACGGTAACCTCACGGCGCAGGCCAAAGTGAATCAATTCTTTAATATCAGACCACAATTTCGCTGGCGCGGCCTCGGTCCTATCCCCAATTCAGCGCTGCAGCTCAAACCCGAATATGCCCACAGGGACGCCGAACTGCGCTTTAAAGACCGCCTCCCCGTGAAGGAAATTGACGATCATAAAGCCTGTCAGTGTGGCGACATTCTTCGCGGGCTTGCTAAACCAAAGGACTGTAAAGTTTTTGGCCGCGGCTGCAATCCCGAAACGCCCTTAGGCAGCTGCATGGTCAGCTCCGAAGGCGCTTGCAACGCCTATTACCGCTATCAAGGTATCGATATCAAGGAGCCACATCATGGCTGATACGCTAAAAGATAAATCCATTCAGCTCAGCCACGGTGGTGGCGGCAAAGAAATGAATAAACTGATCCGAGGTCTGTTTTTTGCCGAATTTGATAATCCAATCCTTCGTAGCGAAGAAGACGCTGCCAAACTCGATTTGCACGGCGCCAACGCCTTTACTACTGACTCTTTCACCGTCTCCCCTTTGTTTTTTGCCGGCGGCGATATCGGCAAACTTGCTATCGCGGGCACAGTCAACGATCTCGCTATGATGGGTGCAGAACCTCAGTATCTGAGCTGTAGCGTGATCATCGAAGAAGGCTTTTCTATCAATGATTTAACGACTATTGTCCGCAGCATGGCAAAAGAGCTCAAACAAAGTGGCGCGCGGATTGTCTGCGGCGACACTAAAGTCGTACCCAAGGGCTGCGCCGATGGTTTATTTATTAATACCTCAGGCATTGGTCGCATCTTGCGTCCCAACATCTCAGCAGCAAATATCGCTGTGGGCGATGCCATTATCGTCTCCCGTGATATAGGCTGCCACGGCGCGGCGATTTTAATGGCGCGAGAAGGACTCACACTCGAATCGGCATTGCAAAGTGACTGCGCGACGCTCTGGCCGATAGTCGAGCAATTGATCGCCGCCAATATTCCCATTCATGCGATGCGCGATGCGACTCGCGGTGGCTTATCGGCAGTGCTCAACGAATGGGCCGTCGCCTCCAATGTCGGCATTACAGTCAATGAGGCCAGTATTCCCGTCAGCGATGAAGTCAAAGGTCTGTGTGAACTCTATGGTTTCGAAGCCATGGATCTCGCTAACGAAGGCACTTTCATCCTCGCCGTTCCCAACGACATAGCGTTAGGTGCGCTCGAGATCATGCAACGCTTTGGCCGCTGTGAGCACGCATCGATAATCGGGACTGTGAGTGATGAATTCGCGGGGAAAGTCGTGCTAAGAACGCCTTGGAATACTAAGCGTTATCTCGATCTTCCCCAAGGTGAACTGCTGCCAAGGATTTGCTGATGCACGAATATTCGATTGTGAGTGCCCTGATTGAGCAATGTGAACAGCATGCGCTGGTCAATCACGCCGCTAAAATCACCCGAGTGGATATCAAACTGGGGGTGATGAGCGGGGTTGAGCCTAGCCTGCTGCAAACCGCCTTCGATACCTTTAAGCTCGATAGCATTTGCAAAGCTGCCCAGCTCAATATCCAAATTCAGCCGCTAGTAATACTTTGCCAAGACTGCCAGAGCGAATCCGTGCTGAGTGAACGCACCATCGTCTGCCCTGCGTGTCAAAGCTATCGCACCCGCGTACTCGATGGCGAAGACATGCTACTGATGCAACTTGAAATGGAACAAGATGAAGATTAGGTGCCTCATTTGTAATTGGCATTGTTAACGACAGCAGAGTTGATCAAGATCTCAATCAATAAAGAGTGCCATCAACAAGAATACCCCTCAAAACAAAAATGGCTTTGAGCACTGAGCGCTCAAAGCCATTTTTAGCCATACTAAATTGACAGGCTCTTCATTAACCGTAGATAGAAGCTTCACCCTCTGGGCGCGTCTTGAGCACCCGTAGGAACCACATATATTGCTCTGGATAAGCTAATATAACTTGCTCGACCACTTTGTTCAGCGCCAACGCCTCGTTTTCCTTGCCTACCATGTCTTCAGGCGCAACGGCCGTCATCACAGTGAGATCAAACTGACGTGTCGCTTGGTTGTAACCAATCTTTACAGGTAGCACTTGGGCATTACCCGCCTGTGCTAAACGCCCAACGACAGGCAGCGTTGCTTTCACTGTGCCTAAAAAAGGTGCAAACACACTTTGTTCTGGGCCTAAATCTTCATCGGGAAGATAAAAGAAACTGTTACCGCGCTTAAGCTCGGCTAATAACGCCCGAATCCCCGCCTCACGCATATACACATGGCCACCACAGCTGCTACGCACACGATTACTAAACCAATTGAATAAGCCGTTTTTATGGGCTTTGGCCATCGTCACCATAGGCAACTCAAGGTTAAGGCGTAAACCAGCATAATCGATTGGCCACACATGGGGCATGATGAAAATGATCGGTTGCCCAGCAGCCTGCGCTTTAGTCACATGCTCAAAGCCGATTAAATTGACTCGACGACGTAAATGCGCTTTTGAGCGCACCAGCAATTCGCCCTGTGCTAACAACACCAAAACGAAGTTTTGCACGTTCTCACGGATTAACACTTCAATCTCGGCGGTGGATTGCTCAGGAAAGCACGCCCTTAAGTTGGCTCTGGCAACGCTAATGGGCTTTTTGGCAATTGGCATCACTATTTTTGCCAATAATCTTGCTATGGGATCACGTAGCCATGCGGGCATGAGTCCGAAAATCACTAATAGACCAATCGCTAACCAAGTGGCCCAGTATCTAGGGTGTAATAAGGCGAGTTTAAAACGACGGTCAAAATGTTTGGGCTGTCTTGACAAAGAATTCACCTCAGACAGTGGATAGAAATAATGGAGATATTGCACGAAAAAATAAACAGGAAAGCCACTCTCTAAGGAGTGGCTTTCCCATCAAACAAACGAAATTACTTACCCGTGTTTGCTGCTTCTACACGAGTTTTCAGCTTTTGGCCGGGACGGAAAGTCACGACACGACGAGCAGAAATTGGGATATCTTCGCCTGTTTTTGGGTTCCTTCCCGGTCTTTGATTCTTGTCCCTAAGGTCAAAGTTGCCAAAGCCAGATAACTTGACCTGCTCACCACTTTCAAGTGCGCCCCGAATCTCTTCAAAGAACGACTCAACCATCTCTTTGGCGACACGTTTGTTCATTCCGAGTGTTTCAAAAAGATGTTCTGCCATTTCGGCTTTGGTAAGTGCCATACTTTAATCCCTCAACGATGCGTTGAACTCGGACTTAAGGGCAGAAACAACTGAACCAACGGTCTCAGCAATCTCTTTTTCCTCAAGCGTACGAGTAGTGTCTTGTAATGTAAGTGCTATCGCCAGGCTCTTCTTGCCAGGTTCAACACCTTTACCTAAGTATACATCGAACAAGTTTATGCCAACCAACTGATTTTCGCCAACTTTTCTTATCAATTTCATTACATCACCTGCAGATACACTCTCATCTACTACGACTGCGATGTCACGACGATTAGCTGGAAACTTAGATACAGCTTGGGCTAGCGGCAAACTGGTATGCAATAAAGCATCCAATTCCAACTCAAAAACGATGGTTTTACCATTGAGTCCAAAAGGCTTCTCCAAACTAGGATGGATTGCACCTATATGACCGATCACTCGATCATTTCTCAATATTTCAGCACATTGCCCCGGATGGAGAGCAGAATGCGTCGCTCCTCTAAAGCTAAATTCTGATGCGGAAACTGTCAAGCCGATAATTGCTTCTAAATCACCTTTAAGGTCGAAAAAATCAACGGTTTTCGATTCCATAGCCCAATGTTCGTCATTTTGGAGCCCAGTAATGACACAAGCGAGCATTGCTTGTTGTCTTACACCGGATTCTGCATTGATATCAGGAACAAAGCGCAGGCCAGTTTCAAAAAGTCTCACACGACCCTGTTGACGACTTTGGTTGTAGCCAACGGCGGCCAATAAACCGGTGAACATTGACAGGCGCATGGCCGACATTTCACTGGAAATGGGGTTTGGTAACACCATAGCGTCTAAACCAGGGTGAACCAGATTTTGCAATTTTGGATCGACAAAACTGTAGGTTACCGCTTCTTGGAAGCCGCGAGCGACCAATAAGGCACGCACGCGTTTTAGGCTTAAGTCAGATTCTTTATGATCTGACATACGCAGAGCGGCAACAGGCGCCGTATTCGGGATATTGTTATAACCGTAAATACGCGCCACTTCTTCAATCAAATCTTCTTCAATCGCCATATCAAAACGATAGGTCGCAGTGGTGACCTGCCAGCTTCCCTCTGCTGCAACGACAGCAAAACCTAAACGCGTGAGGATTTCAGCCACATCGCTATCAGGTACATGGTGACCGAGGATTTTATCTAACTTGCTGCGACGTAACACGATTTGTGCAGGTTTGGGTAAATCAGCCTCTGATTTAGCCTCAACTACAGGGCCAGCTTCACCACCACAGATATCCAGTACTAAACGGGTAGCACGGTCGATAACCTTGTGTTGCATCTCAGGGTCAACACCACGCTCAAAGCGGTGTGATGAATCTGTGTGCAAACCTAAACGACGTGACTTACCCATAATGGCAAGCGGCGCGAAGAAGGCACATTCAAGCAGTATGTCTTGGGTCGTGTCGCTCACGCCTGAGTATTCGCCGCCAAACACACCAGCAAGGGCTAATGGACGCAAATCATCGGCGATCACTAAGGTATCGCTTGGGATGGTCACTTCGCTGCCATCAAGCAGGGTGATTTTCTCTTCGCCAGTGCCTAAACGCACTTGGATATCGCCCGTTAATTTGGCCAGATCGAAAGCGTGCATAGGTTGACCGAATTCAATCAACACAAAGTTAGTGATGTCTACGATAGGATCGATAGAGCGAATACCGCTTCGACGCAGTTTTTCCTGCATCCATAATGGCGTAGGCGCTTTAACATTGACGTTTTTAACCACACGGCCTAAGTAACGTGGACACGCTGCAGGCGCGTTAACGTTAATCGTGACCTGTGCATCTGTCGTTGGCGTAACGGCTTGCCACTGTGGCTCAACCACTGTTTGGCGGTTTAACACGCCCACTTCACGGGCAAGACCTGCCATACCTAAGCAATCGGCACGGTTAGCCGTTAAATCCACATCGATAACGGCATCATTAAGTTGCAGATAGTCGCGGATGTCAGTGCCTAATGGCGCGTCCAATGGCAATTCGATAATGCCATCGCTTTCGACGTTAATGCCAAGCTCGCTGTACGAGCACAACATGCCTTCTGATGGCATGCCACGCAGCTTGGCTTTCTTGATTTTGAAATCGCCAGGTAATACGGCGCCAACCATAGCCACGGCCACTTTAAGACCCTGACGGCAGTTTGGTGCACCGCAGACGATATCGATAAGTTCACTACCACCAACGTTGATTTTGGTCACGCGCAGTTTATCGGCATCGGGATGCTGACCACACTCAACCACTTCACCAATCACTACACCGCTAAAATCGGCAGCTACGGCTTCAACGTCATCGACTTCGAGACCGGCCATAGTGATCTGGTGGGATAATGCTTCACGGCTGACTGAAGGGTTTACCCATTCACGAAGCCAAGATTCGCTAAATTTCATGCTATTACAGCTCCGTTATTTAAATTGCTTCAGGAAACGTAGGTCGTTTTCGAAAAACGCACGTAAATCGTTTACGCCGTAACGCAACATAGTTAAGCGCTCGACACCCATACCAAAAGCAAAACCAGAGTATTTTTCTGGATCTATGCCAACGCTGCGCAGCACATTCGGATGTACCATACCGCAGCCAAGCACTTCTAGCCATTTACCATTTTTGCCCATCACGTCCACTTCCGCTGAAGGTTCAGTGAATGGGAAGTAAGATGGACGGAAACGCACTTGCAGATCTTCTTCGAAGAAGTTACGCAGGAAGTCATGCAAAATGCCCTTCAATTCGGCAAAGTTAACATGTTCATCCACGAGCAAACCTTCCACTTGGTGGAACATTGGCGTGTGCGTTTGGTCGTAATCGTTACGATAAACACGACCCGGTGAAATAATGCGTAAGGGTGGCTTTTCAGTTTCCATAGTACGGATTTGCACGCCCGACGTTTGGGTACGCAGCATCAGTTTAGGATTGAAATAAAAGGTATCATGATCAGCACGCGCAGGGTGGTGTTCAGAGATATTCAGCGCATCGAAGTTGTGGAAATCATCTTCAATTTCAGGCCCTTGCTTTACCGAGAACCCTAATTCCCCGAAAAAGGTTTCGATACGTTCAATGGTACGCGTCACTGGATGTAAGCCACCGATCTCTTGGGTACGGCCTGGCAAAGTCACATCAATCTTTTCAGCGATTAATTTGGCTTCCAGTTCCGAACTCTTCAGACCATCGATGCGCTCAGTTAATTTTTGTTGAATCGCCTGTTTAGCATCATTGACCGCTTGGCCAAAGGCTGGCTTTTCTTCAGGGCTTAAGCTACCCATCATTTTCATCATGTCGGTGATCTTACCTTTCTTACCCAGGTAATCGACACGGATATCATCCAGTGCTTTTAGATCACTGGCCTGGTCAATAATGACTAAGGCTTGTTCTACGATCTCAGTTAACTGCTGCATTTTCTCTTCCACTGCATAGTCGCGCTTGATAAACAAGTGCTATGGGCGCCAAACTTTCAGGCTATTTGGGTGCTCAGGTTATCGGGCGTTAATGCCAGACGCTTTGCTAGCTATAACGAAATAAAAGGATAGAAATTTTACGCGAGCGAGCGGCATATTACTAGGGCTTATTGGGGGTTTTTATCATGCAAATTCATGTGTTACCCCAGTTCAGAGCCTGAGTTTTGCTCAAGGTGAAATCTAAACCTCGATTCTGACCGAAACAAGTTCCGCGTTCAGCCACTAGCAGCATTTGTAACTAAACTGTAAACTCACACCCGTACCCTGCCAAAATTGCAGCAAATAACACAATAACGACTGCAATTAGACTACATTAACGATATAAGCTTTTACAAAACAGAAAACTATAAAGTCTATGGCAAACTAACCGATATACATTCGGTTCACAGCCCATTTTATCGAGGCACTCATGAAAGAAGTAAAGTTTCGCTGGATAGATCAATATCTTATCCATATGACCTTAAAAACTAAATTCGCAATTCTCTCTATCGTTCCTATGCTAATGATTGTTGGACTGGCGATTTTTCTTGATAACCAATCCCAGCAAACCTTAGTCCAAGGACAACTCAACGGTCTGCAAAATGCTTCACAACAAATCAACCAAGTCACGGGTACCTTATATAACAAACTCCCAGAGCAAGAACGCCAAGCTATCCTTAGCCAGCTAAGCCGCGACATCAAAGGCAATGTCAGCATTATTTCGGTGAATGAGGCCGACAGTAAAGCGCAATCCTTAGCTCGCAGCGGTGGCGGTATTGATAATAGCGGTAAGCTACCTAGAGCTGTGAGTGGCGTTAACGATCAAAACCTGATCACGATTATTCCCTTAGACAGCAAAGAAATTGATGCCCTGCTCGCCAAAGATAACCTGCTGGTTTACGGCCTGATGGCGGCGCTTCTATTTGTGTTGTTTTTATTTAGCTACTACATTTCGACCTTCGTGGGCGGCGCACTTTATACCACAGTGATGGCATTAAAACGGGCCGCATCGGGCGATTTAACTGGGCGTTTAAACTTCTTCGAAGTAAAAGACGAGTTCAGTATCTTAGCTATCAGCATAGATACCTTAGTTGAACGTCAACATCTGTTAGTGAAACAAATCGCAGAATCGACAACAAAAATCCGTGAGGTAGTCTCCTCGTTTCGTAGCACAGCGCAGCAAGGTCAATCCTTGGCGGTGAACCAGAGACAACATTTGGATTCCCTAGCAACGGCAATGGAAGAAATGACCGCTGCAGTGAAGGAAGTTGCCCGTAATGCTGAACAATCTTCTGCCGAAACCCAAGAAGCCAATCAACAAGTTAGTGCTGGCGGTAAAGACATTGAAACCACAGTCAAGGCTATTGACGTGTTATCGGATGAAATTTCTGCGGCCTCAAATGCGGTGGGCGTTCTCAATGACAACGCCAGTAAAATTGATGAAGTGGTATCAACTATTAATGCAATTTCCCAGCAAACCAACCTACTCGCCCTCAACGCAGCGATTGAAGCGGCGCGCGCCGGTGAACAAGGCCGTGGTTTTGCCGTGGTGGCCGATGAGGTACGTACTTTAGCGGGCCGCACTCAGGCCGCAACGGTTGAGATCAAAACCATGATCGAATCACTGCAGTCGGGTACGCGCAATCTAACCCAAGTGATGTCGCGTACAGTGAATCAAGCCGATGAAGGTAAACAACACGTACTGCAAACGGGTAAAGACTTAGAGTTTATCGCCCACCACAGCAACAAAGTGTTTGAAATGAGTGTACTAATTGCCACCTCGGCCGAAGAGCAATCGGCAGTGGCCAACGAGATTGCGACTAACCTGATGGAAATTCGCAACCAGTCCCACGATGTGGAGCAATCGGCGAACCAGTCTGTTTCAGGTTGTGATGAGCTGCAAGCAACAGCTGGGCAACTGGATCAATTGATGGTGGGATTAAAAATCTAGCCAAAGGTTATTTAACGAAGTTTAAATTCACTTAACACCCAACATGCACAAGGGAGCAATAATCGCTCCCTTGTTGTTTTTTCATTCTGACGGTCACAGTCGAATCAACCACTGTTTTTCAATCAAGCAGTTGTTCAGTCAACCAGTAACATTTCAATCATTAACTCACTTTTCAATCAACAACGCGACGGCAAAAATTAGCCCGCGTCCCCACGTCTGTTAATCCACATCTTTAAGTGGCCATAGCACGATATGATCTTCAATATCCTTCACGCGTCTTTCATCGACCACTTTGCCTTGGATCGACATGCCCGCTAAATGCATCGCCTCTTTAGAACCAGTCAGCAGCGGATGCCAGCTCGGTAGCTCGCGCCCTGCCGCTAAACGGCGATAGGCGCAGCTGTCAGGCAGCCAAGTTAACTCATGGATATTATCAATCGTGATCACAGTACATTGTGGCACATGGGTGAAACGGTCAGTGTAATGCTGGCAGCCCGCCGTTTGATGATCGAGCAAAAGGCAGGCTGCATTGGTGTAATACAAGTCTTCGGTTTCATCATCTATCAACTTGTTTAAACAACATTTACCACAACCGTCACACAGGGATTCCCACTCGGTTGTGCTCATCTGCGCTAATGTTTTGCTCTGCCAAAATGCCATGATTAACTGTTTCTTCTCAATAAAAAGCCCGCTTAATGCGGGCTATTTTACACTAGTTTATCGGCGGATACTTTATTCTCTCGGACAGATGCGCGACAGAAATCCCGAAATAATCGGTATTCTGCCAGTGCATTAAGGCGCGGTAATTGCCATAAACGAGGTATTTTCGACCGGTAACACCATCGGGCATGATTAGCGAGGCGTTGATGTCTTCGCGGGACGGCAAATCGGTATGATCAAACTTGCGAATACCGAGATTTTGCCACTGGGCTAAAGACTGGGGTTTATCTAATCCAGCAA
Organism: Shewanella sp. N2AIL; assembly: GCF_022690845.1. Taxonomy (NCBI): domain Bacteria; kingdom Pseudomonadati; phylum Pseudomonadota; class Gammaproteobacteria; order Alteromonadales; family Shewanellaceae; genus Shewanella; species Shewanella sp. N2AIL. Next base: position 33,940 of record NZ_JALBYT010000038.1, read on the forward strand.
GTGCCAAATCAAGCGCTGCGGGCACTTGTACTTGTCGCCCCCAAGTATCATCGCCATTCCAACCGAGTTGCTGTAGCAAATACGCCGCGGAGGCAAACGCATCTTGTGTGTTGTGCCAAATGTCTTTCTTTCCGTCACCATCGCCGTCCTGCCCGTAGGCAAGATAATCCGTAGGCATCAGCTGCATTTGCCCCATAGCGCCATTCCAATGGCTTTTAAGATCTTGAAAACCCATATGTTCTTTTTCCATTATGCGAAGTGCAGCCACAAACTCTTTTTTGAAGAAGGCTTCACGCTCGCCGCCAAAGGCCAGTGACGCAGTCACAGATAGCACAGGATAATCCCCAGAGGCTTCACCAAAGTCTGAAACAAGCCCCCAGAGCGCAACTAAGAAGCGTGGCTGAACTGAGTATTGGCTGGCGATGGCATTGAGTTGTTGTTCATGCTCTTTAAACAGCACACGGGCGGTGTCAACTTTCCACTCGGGCACAATGTCGGCGAGATAAGTATCGAGGTTGTGGGTTTTGTCAGTTTGGAAACTGTCTGTCGCGCGGGCTTTTTTGAAGAGTTTGATCTGGGGAAAGGCTATATCTAAGGTGGTTTGGCTGATGCCTTGGAGACTAGCTTCTTGCTTTAATTGAATTAAATAATCACTAAAGCTGATTTTCTCGTCTAGTTGCTGCGCCATGGCAGGCAAACTGCACGCACTCATCCAAATAATGAAACAGACAAATGCCCTGATGGCAGCGAAGATATATGCGGCGAGTCGATAAAGCTTATTCAGATAAAGCCCAAAGTGACAAATCTTAACCGGGAAAGCATTGGTTTGATAAGCTTGGGTTAGATAAGCACGGTATCGATGCATATACCTTCCTGTTATTGTTATGCTATTGGCTTAATCTTTGATCCCAAGACTGAGTTTATGCTCTGCCAATAAATTCACCTGTGGAGGCGGAATTTGTAAATAAAAGCCGTTTTCTTCCATCGCAGCTCTCACCTTTTTAATATCTGCCATACCTAACGCGTCACGTTTAGCGATAGGAAACACCATCACCAGTTTTGGCACGCCGAACATTTCCATCAAAGGCGCAGGAACATCGTCAAAACAATCTCTTTTCTTCACAAATAAATAAGTATCAGCCTTTCGGCTACTTTTATAAACGGCACATAGCATAAGAGTACAAATATCCAATAGTTCAAACTTGCCAGTCAATGGGGCACACTATAACATGGTCGCCTAGTAATTTAATTGTAAAATCAGCGAACCGACTGATGATTTCTGGAGAATAGTGCCGGGATGTCAAAACCTAGCTTAGAGTTAAAAGGCGCTTCTTTTACTCTTTCAGTGCTTCATATTAATAGCAGCGATTTACAAGCTGTCATGACTGAATTAGACAGTAAGTTGGCACAAGCCCCACAGTTTTTTCTGGGTGCTCCTTTAGTTGTCAATCTGAGTGCGATCCAACACGACAGCTTAAATTTAAGTGCGTTAAAGGATCTGCTGATCTCACGTCAATTAGTGATTGTTGGCATAACAGGCGCGACAACCGTACTCAGTAAACAGGCCAAAGACTTAGGCCTTGCCATAGTTAAAGCCGGAAAACAGAGCAGTACGCCACCGCCAGCACCTCGCCAAACTAAAATAGTGAAGCAAAATATTCGTTCAGGCCAACAAGTCTACGCAAAAAATGGTGATTTAATCATATTTGGTGCGGTAGGCAATGGCGCAGAAGTCATCGCAGATGGTAGCATTCATATCTATGGCGCATTACGAGGGAAAGCCATGGCAGGCGCGGCGGGCGATACCAGCGCCGTCATCATAGCCCACTCTCTGGAAGCCGAACTCGTTTCAATAGCAGGGCAATATTGGCTCGCTGAAAATCTACAACAACATAGCTCAGATAAAAGTGGCTGCATTCGCCTAAACGGTGAGTCACTTATGGTTGAATCATTGCCCCTCTAAATGGCAGAACAAAGGATAGAGAGAAACATGGCACAAATTATTGTTGTCACTTCAGGTAAAGGCGGCGTAGGTAAAACCACATCGAGTGCTGCAATTGCGACTGGTCTTGCCATGCAAGGACACAAGACAGTCGTTATCGATTTCGATATTGGTTTACGGAATTTAGACTTGATCATGGGTTGTGAGCGTCGTGTGGTTTATGACTTCGTTAATGTGATCAATGGTGAAGCCAATTTAAATCAAGCGCTGATCAAAGATAAACGCTGCGACAAGTTATTCGTTTTACCCGCTTCACAGACCCGTGATAAAGATGCGCTGACCAAAGAAGGCGTTGGCCGTGTTCTAGACGATTTAGCCAAAGACTTTGAGTTTATTCTGTGTGATTCACCTGCGGGGATTGAGCAAGGCGCTATGATGGCACTGTATTTTGCCGATATCGCCATTGTGACAACTAACCCAGAAGTCAGTTCAGTACGCGACTCAGACCGTATTTTAGGAATGCTGCAGAGCAAATCACGCCGCGCCGAGCTAAACCTTGAGCCAATCAAAGAATACTTACTGCTGACTCGTTATTCACCGAGCCGTGTAAAATCGGGCGAAATGTTGAGTGTTGATGATGTTCAAGAAATTCTGGCCATTGAGTTACTCGGCGTGATCCCTGAGTCACAATCGGTACTGAAAGCCTCTAACTCAGGCGTGCCTGTGATTATCGATCAAGAAAGTGATGCAGGTTTAGCCTACAGTGACACAGTTGCACGTTTACTGGGCGAAGATGTCCCAGTACGCTTTATTACGGAAGAAAAGAAAGGTTTCTTACAACGGATATTTGGTAGCTAATTATGTCTTTACTCGACTATTTCAAAAGCAAGAAAAAGCCTAGCACTGCGGTAATGGCTAAAGAGCGCCTACAGATCATTGTGGCTCATCAACGTGGGCAAAGGGACACTCCCGATTATTTCCCACAGATGAAACAAGAGATCATTGCCGTTATTCGCAAATATGTGCCGATTTCTGATGATCAAGTTTCTGTGCAGTTAGATCAAAACGACGCGAACCTGTCGGTACTCGAACTTAACGTCACATTGCCTGACAGATAAGTCGATTACGCAAAAAGCGTCATCTTCTGAAGAAGATGACGCTTTTTGTTGACTGTTTTTCGGCTATCGGTAAGTTTCAAATACTGCGCATAAAGTACAAGACTTCACGCGCAAGATTTAAATACTAGATTAAAAGCCTTAGACCTCAAGCTTAGCTAGGGACTCAGCGGCAATCTCGCCTCGCCATCCGCATAACACCGCGGGTAAATCCCCTTGTTGCTTATCCCAACGCCATTGCAAAAACTCATGGATATGACGTTTAGAGCCGAGCATTTCCTGTGGCACATCATGCTGTTCGCACAACTCAACTAAACAGCTTTTAATCGCCTTAAAGGCCGATTTGTAGCCTGATTTTAACGCCAATACATCCACTAACTCGGGTAAATTGACTAAATCAGCGGTTTGCAGCACACGTAATAAGTCTTTGCCGTGAATACGTTTTTCTTGCTCAGTCAAATCATTGAGCTTAAACAAGTCAGCCGAGGATTTAGGTTGCTTCTTCGCTAATGCGATAAGACCATGATCTTTGACCACAAAACCTAAGGCGAGATCACGCACTAACGCTTTTTCAAGACGCCACTTGGCAAGCACTTTAAGGTAAGCCAATTGAATTTCTGTCAATTGGAAAGCATTTTTCACTTTCAAATAGGCTGTATCGAGATCAGGAGCGGCAAGCCTGCCCTGAGTCATCCTCTCCCCTTCCTCGTATAACCAAGCTAAACGCCCTTGGGCGCTGAGTTTTGCTTCAAGTTGAGGATAGAGCTGATACAAATAAAGGACGTCATTAGCGGCGTAGCTTAACTGGGCTTCCGTTAACGGGCGGCGGATCCAATCTGTACGCGACTCACCTTTATCGATCACTTCACCCAGGCAAGTTTCAACTAACTTGGCATAACCTACACCGTGGCCCATACCACACAAAGAGGCGGCAATTTGGCTATCAAACAAAGGCGTAGGCTGACATTTGCCATAGTGGGCAAACACTTCTAAGTCTTCACTGCAGGAATGCACTAGCTTAACGATATTCGGGTCCGATAACAGCGCCCAAAACTGGGCTAAATCAGGTAAAGCCACAGGATCAATCAAAGCTAAGGTTTTACCATCATAGGCTTGGATCAAACCTAACTTGGCATAATAAGTACGAGTACGAACAAACTCGGTATCTAACACGAGTATCTTACTCTGTTTATATTGGGCAACGAGGGCATTAAGGCTTGCTTCATCACTCACATATTGAAACGCTGACAAATTCTTCTCCAGATCCTGTGGGTCAATCACAGTCCATAAAAACAAAAGCCGGCAAATGCCGGCTTCAATCTTACGCTCGCTTAGCTTCGTCTCTAAGCTCTCGTCGCAAGATCTTACCCACGTTGGTTTTAGGTAACTCGTCCCTAAATTCTACCAGCTTCGGTACTTTATATCCCGTTAAATGAATACGGCAGTGCTTAATGATGTCTTCAGCGGTTAAAGATTTATCTTTTGCCACCACAAATACCTTCACTAACTCACCACTGGCGTCATTTGGCACCCCAACTGCAGCCACTTCAATCACTTTAGGATGCAGTGCAACCACTTCTTCGACTTCGTTAGGGAATACGTTAAAGCCTGAAACTAAGATCATGTCTTTCTTACGATCGACAATATAGAAGAACCCTTTCTCATCCATGTAACCAATATCGCCCGTGGCTAACCAGCCGTCAGTATCGATCACTTTGGCGGTTTCTTCAGGACGTTGCCAATAGCCTTTCATCACTTGCGGGCCTTTACCAAACAGCTCGCCAGTTTCGCCTTGGGCTAATACCTTGCCGTCATCATTACGGATTTGGATCAGTGTCGAAGGTGCAGGGAAACCGATTGAACCGTTATAACCGTCTAAGTTATATGGACAACAGGTTAATAAGGGTGAGGCTTCCGTCAGACCATAACCTTCAAGTAAACGGGTTTTAGTAATCGATTGCCATTTATCCGCCACAGCTTTTTGTACCGCCATGCCGCCACCGATAGAGAGTTTTAAGCGTGAGAAATCCAACTGGGAAAAATCATCACTGTTCACTAACGCGTTAAATAAGGTATTTACCCCAGTTAATGCGGTGAAAGGATACTTTTTCAACTCAGCCACAAATCCTGGGATATCACGAGGATTGGTGATGAGTAAGTTCTGGCTGCCTTTGTGCAAAAACAGCAGGCAATTCACGGTCAAGGCGAAGATGTGATACAGCGGCAAAGCCGTTACCACAAACTCGCTGCCATCGTTTAAGGCGGGCGAATAAGCACCATCGGCCTGCAATACGTTGGCGACAATATTGCCATGGGTCAACATCGCGCCTTTAGAGACCCCAGTGGTGCCACCTGTGTATTGTAAAAACGCTAAATCGTCGTTAGTGACTTCAGGTTTGATGTATTGCATGCGACGACCGGTTGATAAGGTGTCGCGCATTGATAATGCGTGGGGTAAATCATATTTTGGCACTAACTTCTTAATGTACTTCACCACAAAGTTCACTAAGGTGCGTTTGGGTGCGCTTAATTGATCACCCAAACGGGTAATGATGACGCTTTCAACGGGCGTTTGTTCGACCACTTCTTCTAAGGTGCGGGCGAAGTTTGACACGACAACGATGGCTTTGGCGCCCGAGTCAATCAACTGATGTTTGAGTTCGCGCGGGGTATATAGCGGGTTAACGTTAACGACCACCATACCGGCACGTAATACCCCAAACAGCGCAATCGGGTATTGCAGCAGGTTTGGCATCATCAGGGCGACACGATCGCCCTTTTCAAGCTTTAATTCATTTTGTAGATACGCGGCGAATGCACGGCTGCGTTCTTCCAATTTACGGTAGGTTAGCGTGGCACCCATGTTGATAAATGCAGGTTGATCTTCATACTTAGCCACCGCTGTTTCGAACATATCAACAAGCGATGAGTACTGCTCCACATTAATTTCAGCAGGCACATCTTTTGGCAAATGATTAATCCAAGGCTGATCCACTACTCTCTCCTAAATCCCCACAACTGCGGAAACAATATCCATACAAGCGTCAAGACTCGATAAATACCGAGTTAAAATACCGGCTTACATTTTATAGTTATTGATTGACTCGTCATAAATCATACGAGCGTTTTAATTTTGATCATCATCACATAAAAAAAACAAAAAACCTAGCGTCTTTTTTAGGGCAGTAAAAGCACCCTATTTAACGAATTCGCGGATCAAGCGCGCGACACCTTCGGCATTGTCCATGTGCACATGGTGATCGCCCTCTATTATGTGTTCAGACAAGTGTTTGAACCAGGTTCGCGCCTTAGGTATGGCGGTCTGCAACTGGCTAAATCCCTGTTTGCCACACACTAATAAGGTTTCAATATTGATGTCCTGCATTAATGCATCAACTTGAGCGAAGGTTAGCCTTTGGGGTGAATCTAATCTCAATCGAGGATCACTGCGCCAACCTATGCCCTTACCTTCGGGCTGCATATTACGCTCGAGCAATAGCCGACACCAAGGTTCGGCAAGTCCTGTTAAATGCGCCCTCGCCCGCACTGCAGTCTCTATGCTGTCGTAAATTTTTGCCTGCCCATGTTTCTGGGTTAAATACTTCTCGTGTTGATAGAAGCTTTTCCTTAGTCGTGCTTTCGCTTGCGTTGGCGATTCTGATAAGGGACTTAACGCTTCAATCAATACCAGCTTGTTGACCTTTTCAGGGAAGGTCGCCGTATATGCAGAGGCAATAATGCCACCGAGCGAATGCCCCACCATGGCCACAGGCTTTTGCGGTAATGCCGTTAATAGCGCATCCAAATCATACAAGTAATCAATCCAATGCAGCGGATAATGCCCCGGCCTGTGCGCCGAAAAGCCATGTCCAGGCCAATCAATCGCGAGCACTTGATAATCGAGTAAATGCGCAGCTAAGGGTTCAAAACTGTTGGCATTATCTAACCAGCCATGTAAGGCCAGCAGTAAAGGTTTGTCCTTCGCCCCCCATAATCGGCCTGCGACCTTAATATGAGGTAATGCAAATTCGATTTGATTTTGGGGGGCGAGAGATTGCCACATAATGCCTCTGATGTCAGGTAATTAAGATGATTTTTTGACAAATTTGAGTGTCATACGATCACTTTCACCGATCGCTTGGTATTTTTCTTTATCGGTATCACCCAAGGCAAAAGAGGGCGGTAGCGTCCAAACACCTTTGGCGTAATCCTTAGTATCTTTGGAGTTGGCATTGATTTCTGCGCTTTCTACTAAGGTAAAACCGGCTTTTTTGGCTAGAGCAACCATAGCCGCTTGGTCCATATAGCCAGTGCTGAAGTTCATTCCTTCGTTGGCTCTATGCTCTACCACGCCAAAAATACCGCCGTCTTTCAACACTTTATAAGATGCCGCAAACACGTTTTCCAACTGATCTGTCGATGCCCAGTTATGAAGATTACGGAAGGTTAATACCAGATCAGCACTGCCGTCAGCGCCTAAATCCATTTTTTGTGGAGGATCAAAGGTAACAATCTTTGCATTGCCCATGACGTCTTTATTGGCCGTCATCCACGCAGCATACTTAGTGCCAGCGTTGGCGCGATAACGATTTCCGGGCGTGTCTGTCGCAGGAGCCGTTTCGAAACTGGCTGCGATATATTGGCCCTCTTTAGCAAGATAAGGCCCTAATATTTCACTGTACCAGCCATTACCCGGCCAGAGTTCAATCACAGTCTGTGTTGGGGTAATGCCAAAAAAAGTTAAGGTTTCAGCGGGATGACGATAAACGTCGCGACTGGCATTTTTAGCCTGACGAAAATCGCTTTTTAAGACTTTATCTAAGCTTTCATCGGCATAGGTAACACTCGAACATAAACCAGCAAGCAGCAGACTGGCAACTAAGGTGACTTTTTTCATTGTAATTCTCCATGGATACCGAAGGCTTAACCTAGCAGCCAATGGCCAAAAATCCAAGGAATAGAAGTCGCAAAACTAAGCTTTAAGCGACATAAGTGGTTATAGCTCAAAGTGATGAGTCAATTCACCTTTATCGAACCAACACAGCGCAAAGCGGAAAAACGTCTAGAGGAAACACAATACAATTGAGGTATTAAATGACCTTGAGGATTAACGACTCGCAGCGTTATCGACACGGCGCCACGCAAAATACAAAGCGCATGCACTGGTTAATAACCATAATCCCACCCAAATCCACGCGGGGATCCAAGAACGCTCGGCCAACATCACCGCATCACCTTGGCCATCAAGCCCGAGCAACACAGTTGGACTTGCCAGCGCATTAAGCATGATCATCAAGCCGATAATACGCAAAAACTGGGTCAACATTTTGTTTTGACTGAGTTTAAGCGGTAACAACAAAATAATAGTCAGCACGGCTAGAATCGCCAGCGTGAGGATATCTCGGCCCCAGAGCAAGCTGCTTAGCACCACTAAAGCGCCCAGCAAGGCAAAGCTCACGCGGATCCCCTTTGGCCAAGTCGCGAGCAAGTAAATTAAATATCCCCAACAGGCCGCGCCAAAATACCCAGCAAAACCAATCAACATAGGCGAACCGCCTTGGCTAAAACAAAAGCCTGCGCCGTTAGGAAACAATTGAATATGGCTGACCACGCCCGAGCTTAATATCGTCGCAATGCCGTGAGACAATTCATGGAAATAGCTTTCAAGCCATTTAAACGGCACGCTTAAATAGGGAATGCGGGTGATGAGCAACGCCACCACCAGCTCGATGATAAACAAGCCACGGCTTGGCACACCGCTGGCGGCTAAACCCGTTAACTTAGATGAGGAAAATGGCGAGGTAGAACCGGAAGATATTTTTTGCTGTTCAAGCATACAAGTCCACGCCAACCATTTGCTGAATTTCATCGCGTTTGGCGGCATGTTGGGTTTGTAAATATTGGGCAATCGCCCCCTGATGACCACGCGTATCTTGTTCATACTCGAGGTGCGCACCAAGCTTTGACTGTAAATTTCCCGCTGCGTTTTTACCTTTAGGCTGTGTTTCTAAACTGAGGGCTTCGACGGCATCTTGCTCAATCACTGGGCGTGACGATTCAGGCGCGGTTAGCCCCTGAGCGATAGCGGGTCTATTACTCGCTACGGCATTCGTCAAACTCATTTGATTTACATTAACTTGCATCAAGAAGCCTTAAGTTTGCACTATCCATCGTTAAGCCATTCCTCGTAAAGAATGCTTAGCAGTAATTGCCTGAGATTCTATCGCAGATACTCAGACAAAGAACAGCTTATTCACGACCGGGTAACTTTTTCCATGTAACTGTATCACGTAAATACACAGGTTCAAGCTCATCGACCGAGGTTATTAGCCCTGCTTTGATGCCTGCTTCAGCCAATATCAGCATAGCCCTTGCATCGGGATATTTCACGGCGTCGAGAGCGAAAATCCCTTTGCCGAGTGCCAGTAAATCAGGATACGCATCAAAACCGGTGCCGCAAGCCACAATGGGCGCTTCAGTATCAAGCTGAAGTTGTACGTTGGCAGGCGCACTGACCACTTCTTCACCGACTAATGTCGCTATACCATCGACGGCCACAAACTGCCCCCAATACACTTCACCCATGCGCGCATCAATGGCACACAACACTTGCTCGGCTTGATGCACGCTAATCGCCATTTGTGCCATTGCTGCAAGAGTTGAAATACCAATCACAGACAAATCCAACCCCAGCGCTAGACCTTGAGTCATGCTAGTACAAATACGGATCCCCGTAAAACTGCCAGGACCTCGACCATAGGCAATCGCCGCCACTTTATCTAAGCTAATGCCCGCTTGCTTGAGCACTGAATCGACCATAGGTAACAGACGCTGGCTGTGTTCACGCGGCGCATCGGCAAGTTCAGCATAAATCTGACCTTGATATTGCAGCGCAGCTGAGCAGGATTCGGTACAAGTGTCTAAGGCAAGAATACAAGCAGAGTGTTCGTGTGTTATTGTCATTTCAAAACCGGATTAGCGGGCAAGATTTCGCATCAAGTTAACCATTTCGGTATTGTGCGAATATGCCATGAGTAAACTGACGCAAATAATAACATCAAATGCCCGAAAACAAAGGGCTAAGCAAACAAGTCAGCTAAAATAGCGCCCGCATGATATCCAGTAGCAAATCAGGACTTGATGGATTTATGTGATCTAAGTCAATGATCGATAAACTCATTAATGAATACCGCTCGCTTGGGGAAACTTTTTTAACTTTGCTTGTCAGAGCAGACAAGTCTGGATTGAATTCATTCCTTGCCACTCCTTTATTATTGTACGATTGCATTAACCTGCCCTCGATAAGGATATTTCATGTTAAACACGCCTCCATTGCGTCGCCTAAGACGCTTACGTAGTTCAGAAGCGATGCGTGATCTGCTGCGCGAAACCCATATTTCGTTAAGCGATCTTATCCATCCCCTGTTCATTGAAGAGCACATCACCCATGCCGTGCCTATCTCCACGCTACCTGGCATCAGCCGCTTACCTGAGAGCGCACTGGCGGATGAAGTTCGCGAGCTTTATGCCCTCGGGATCCGCTATGTGATGCCCTTTGGGATTTCGCACACTAAGGATGATAAGGGCAGCGATACCTGGGACGACAATGGCTTGCTCGCCCGTATGGTGCGCACCATTAAAGCCGCTGTGCCTGAGATGATGGTGATCCCCGACATTTGTTTTTGTGAATACACAGATCACGGCCATTGCGGCGTGGTGCACAATAATGAAGTCTGCAACGATCTCACCGTCGAAAATTTAGTTAAGCAATCGATAACAGCCGCCAAAGCGGGCGCTGATATGTTAGCACCATCGGCCATGATGGACGGTCAAGTAAAAGCCATTCGCCAAGGGCTCGATGCCGCAGGTTTTGAACATGTGGCGATTCTGGCTCACTCGGCAAAATTCGCCTCTTCTTTTTACGGTCCTTTTAGAGCCGCGGTCGATTGTGAACTCAGTGGTAACCGCAAGGGATATCAGCTTGATTATGCCAACGGTCGCCAAGCCCTGTTAGAAGCCTCATTAGATGAAGCGGAAGGCGCCGATATCCTGATGGTTAAACCCGGCACCCCCTACTTAGATGTGTTAAGCCGTTTAAGACAAGAAACTCACTTACCACTCGCCGCCTATCAAGTCGGCGGTGAATATGCGGGCATCAAGTTTGCCGCCCTTGCAAGTGCGTTGGATGAGCGTGCAGTGGTGACAGAAACCTTTGTCGGCTTAAAGCGAGCCGGAGCGGATTTGATTGTCAGCTATTACACCAAACAATATGCCCAGTGGTTAGCCGAGAGTAGATAGTTATCTCGGTAATGACCGTTGCGGACATTAAAAAATCGATTAAAAACGCCACCTTTATCGGTGGCGTTTTTGTATTTAGTATCCTGCGCTGAATTGCTTAAGCTTTTTGCAATCGTGCAAACAAGGCTTTCACTTTTTCGACTTTAGGGCGCACCACCATCTGACAATAAGGCTGCTCACCGTGTAAAGCAAAGTAATCATTGTGATAATTTTCAGCGGGATAAAACGTCTCAAACGCTGAAACTTGGGTCACAATCGGCGCATCAAAAACCTTAGCCGCCGCTAACTGAGTCAACATAGCGGTAGTTTGCTCAATCTGCTCAGCATTATGGGCAAACACCACGGAGCGATATTGTGGCCCCTTATCATTGCCTTGACGATTGAGCGTAGTCGGATCATGACTCTCAAAAAAGACCTTTAACAGCGTCGTAAAATCAATTTCCTCTGGATTGAACTCGATATGCACCACCTCTGCATGACCAGTTTGACCCGAGCAAACGGATTTATAATCGGCGTCATGGGCATCACCGCCAGCATAGCCAGAAGTCACGTTCACCACGCCTTTTAGGCTTTTAAAAATCGCCTCGACGCACCAAAAACATCCGGCGCCAAAAGTTGCAAAGCTGTTCGATGCTGGTTCAACAGCATCATCCATCCCTTTAAAAACCATAGAAACGGAGTTAACACAGTGACGAATATTATTGGGGGTTAACATCTCACCTTCAAAAACATGGCCTAAATGGCCGCCACACTGGCTACAGACAATCTCGGTTCTGCGGCCATCGGCGTCAATATGGCGCGTTACAGCGCCGGCGATTTCATCATCGAAAGCTGGCCAGCCACAATGGGCATTAAATTTATGCTCAGAGCGGTACAAGGGCGCATGGCATTTTTTGCATAAATACAAACCCTTGGCATCATGATCATAATACTCACCACTAAATGGGCGTTCAGTGCCTTTTTCTTCGATAACATAGCGTTCAAAATCGGTCAGTTTGTTCATATTAATGCCCTTTCGACTCACGTCGTTGTCTATTTTGATACTCTTTGATTAAGTTGATTAAGTTTATTAAGCAGCTGTTCCATAAAAAGCCAACATAAGACCCACTCCAAGCAAGATATCTTGCACTCGGCTTCAAAATGCGGCTGACATCAATCCCAATCACAACAAATCTAATCACAACACATCCAATAACCCATACTAACGGGTTTAACGGCTAAAATCTTGCCACTTAAGTCAGTCCTAATCTAAGCATTTAAATCAGTGCGCATTAAGCGACAACATAAATGACCGAAAATACAGCAGTTGCTCTCACTCACCCTCGCGGAGTATTTGCACCCGCTCAAGCGCACGGCTACACTTGCTGCGGGTCAAATTACAACTAAATATAACAAGTAGAAACCACAATGAAATTAGAAACCATTGATTACCGCGCTGAAAACAGTGCCCAGCAATTCGTTGAATCACTTAGGGAAACTGGCTTTGGTGTTTTATCTAATCATCCGATTGATAAGCGCTTAGTTGAAGACATCTACACCGAGTGGCAAGCCTTTTTTAATTCAGAAGCCAAAAACGACTATATGTTCAAAAAAGAAACCCACGACGGTTTCTTCCCCGCATCGATTTCTGAAACCGCCAAAGGCAACACAGTCAAAGACATTAAAGAGTACTATCACGTTTATCCTTGGGGCCGGATCCCCGATTCACTGCGTGCCAATATTCTCGCCTATTACGACAAAGCCAATGCGCTGGCTTCAGAACTTTTAGAGTGGATTGAAACCTACTCACCCGAAGACGTAAAAGCCAAGTTTTCGATGCCATTGTCAGAAATGATCGCCAACAGCCAAAAAACCTTACTGCGTATTCTGCATTACCCACCGATGACGGGCAGTGAAGAAATGGGCGCCATTCGCGCCGCCGCCCATGAAGATATTAACCTTATCACAGTGTTACCTGCTGCCAATGAGCCTGGGTTACAAGTGAAAGCCAAAGATGGCACTTGGTTAGATGTCCCCAGCGATTTTGGCAGCATTATTATCAATATCGGTGACATGCTACAGGAAGCGTCTGGCGGTTATTTCCCATCGACGTCACATCGCGTCATCAATCCTGAAGGTACGGATAAAACCAAACCACGGATCTCTTTGCCGTTATTTTTGCATCCAAACCCTGCTGTCGTGCTGTCTGAGCGTTATACCGCCGACAGTTATTTGATGGAAAGACTGCGCGAACTAGGGGTTATTTAACCCTTAATACCGCCTATTAATCCGAGTGACAATCGCAAGAGACAGTCAAGGATTAAGCGATTAAAGCGCCTTAGGGCGCTTTTTTTATGACATTCGCCACCTTCAAGGTAGAATAGCCGTTCTTTAAGTTATTTAGGACAAGGCGTTATCATGGCAATTCAGTGGTATCCAGGGCATATGCACAAGGCACGCAAAGAGATTGAAGAGGCAATGCCTCAGGTCGATCTTGTTATCGAAGTGCTGGACGCGCGTATTCCCTACAGTAGCGAAAACCCCATGGTGGCTCAGCTTCGAGGCGACAAACCTTGTATCAAACTGCTCAATAAATCTGATCTGGCCGATCCAGAGATCACTGCGCAATGGATTGAATACTTAGAACGCGAACAAGGCGTAAAAGCCACCGCGATCACCACACTGCAAGCGGCAATGGTGAAAAAGATCCCTGATATCTGCCGCAAGCTAGTGCCGAGTCGCGATAAAACCGAAAAAGACATTCGCACTATGATCATGGGGATCCCCAACGTTGGGAAATCTACCATCATCAATACCTTAGCTGGCCGTGTTATCGCCAAAACCGGTAACGAACCTGCGGTGACTAAAACCCAGCAAAGGATCAATTTACGTAACGGTATCGTGCTGTCGGACACTCCGGGTATTTTATGGCCAAAAGTGGATAACGAAGCGAGCAGTTATCGCCTCGCCGTCACGGGTGCCATTAAAGATACCGCGATGGAATATGAAGATGTAGCCCTGTTCGCCGCTAAGTATTTCTTAACCGCTTATCCAAAAGAGATTTGTGAACGCTACAACTTAAGTGAATTACCCAAGGATGATGTCGCACTTCTCGAAGAAATCGGCCGTAAACGTGGCGCCCTGCGTCCCGGTGGTCGCATTGATATGCACAAGGCATCTGAGTTATTGCTGCATGAATACCGCTCAGGCAAAATCGGTCTACTTTCATTAGAAACGCCTGCGATGGCCGAGCTTGAGAAGATTGAAGTCGCCCGCATCATGGCCATAAAAGAAGCCGAGAAAGAAGCCAAACTAGCTAATGAAAAACTGAAACGTTCAGGCAAACGCCATAACGACTAAGCCATCACGACTAAATCAGCTTGCGACTCTGCGAGCGTTGAAAATAACGCGCGGAGTGTGTTGAAGATAAGAAGCTAATAATATTGATATTCAAGATTATTAGGCGAATTCATCAAATTTAAAATTAAAGCCAGCATATTGAATATGCTGGCTTTTTTATTTTAATAAACGGAGATGTGGCGTTAAAAAACACTGTCACGTGGAACTACTTTTGTGCACCTGATGCCAGCTTATCGAGCAAGGCATCCATACTCTGCTCTAATAAATCCAACACCAGTTCAAAGCCCTGATCGCCACCATAGTAAGGGTCCGGCACTTCTGTGACTTGCGTATCCGCATAGGAGAGCATTAACTGTAACTTGTACTGATACTCGAGCGGACAACGGCTACGCAAATCCGCTAAATTGGCCTTATCCGCCGCCAAAATTAAATCAAAATGTTCAAAGTCGGCATCCACAACCTGCCGAGCCCGCATTCCATCGAAACTAAAACCCCGCTTTTCCCCCGCCGCCATAGCACGGCTATCAGGCCTATCCCCTTGGTGATAACCAATAGTACCCGCAGAGTCCACCTCAATATTGAGCTTACGCTCCGCAACCTTAAAGCGACACACAGCTTCTGCCGTCGGTGAACGGCAGATATTGCCCATACACACCATTAATATGCGTTGCACTCTCGCCTCTTTCATTTCATTCAATCCTTCAACAGTCAAAGCTTATCCATCGTCATGATTAATTGATTAAATGTGCTTTGTGCCTGAGTTGTCAAATTAAGGCGACATAGGAGTGAAATCATTGCCAATTAATCAGTAAATATGGAAGGTTTGTTTTAATTTATACATTAACGTTCATCGTGATACGCCAGTATTCGCTAGGTTATCAACATCATGTTCGACTTGTCGCGCAGCCACTTATCACACTTTATGCTTCTACAATACACTCTATATGACATGATTTGTATATATGATAACGGGCAACACATTGAACTCAAGTGGTATCACTCAGTATCTGCTTAACAATTCATGTGTGGTCTATTTAATAAATCTTCAGCCGTACTTGTAAATACTAGATAAATACCACAAAAACTAATAATTTCACTTGATATGGTTCTTTTATCGGCTAGGTTTATAACTGCATGTACGGTTTAAACGATTATGAACTTACAAACCGCTGCAAATTCACTGGAATAAAAAATAAGCAACAGAGTACAACAAGAGGAAATGTGAAATGGATTTTATTGAAAGGATTGATGTTCTCTCTAAACGTATCCCACAAATTGCTAGTAGCCTTCAAACCGAAGAAGCGACAAAGAATGCCTTAATCATGCCCTTCCTGCATACAGTTTTGGGATATGACGTATTCAATCCCAATGAAGTTGTTCCGGAATTTACTGCCGATACTGCCTGTAAGAAAGGTGAAAAAGTAGATTATGCTTTAATGAAAGATGGCGAAGTACAAATACTGATAGAATGTAAAAAGTACAACGAAAAACTATCAATAAAACATGCTGCTCAGCTATTTCGTTATTTTTCAGTAACGAACGCCCGTCTTGCCATTTTGACAAATGGCACTGAGTATCAGTTCTATACCGACCTAGATGCTCCAAATAAAATGGATGAAAAACCATTTCTTACACTGGATCTGGAAAATATTGACGAGCATTTAATTCCTGAAGTAAAGAAACTCACTAAAAGTTCATTCGATGTAGATTCCATCGTAAGTGCAGCAGGTGAACTTAAGTACTTAAGCCAAGTAAAGAATCCGCCTTCTTAGAAGGCGGCTTTGACTTGCCCCTGGAAGGGGCTATTCCAAGAACCTACATCATCTGCAACGACAATTGAGCCTCATGTTCCTGATCTTGTTTATCTTGATGGCG
>NZ_JALBYT010000039.1:0-48854 GCF_022690845.1 Shewanella sp. N2AIL
TCAGTAGCAACAAGGTATGATAAATTAGCCCGGAATTATGCAAGTACACTGGCCTTGGCTTGCTGCCTTATATGGCTGCCAATGTGGGTTGGCTAAATTATGAACAGCAAAGATCAACAGGCCCTAATAAATGGATTTAAATACTTTCGGCTGACTAGGACCGAATAAAAATCCAATACTTATAAAGAATAGAGAGAATAATAATGAAAACATTCAACAAGACACTCATTGCCGTTTCTGTCGCATTAGCAAGTACTCAAACCTTAGCTTCAGGTTTCCAACTCAACAGCCAATCAGCCACAGGTATGGGCCGTGCATTTGCGGGTGATGCGGTTATTGCCGATAACGCTTCTGTGTTATCACGTAACCCTGCTGCTATGGCATTATTCGATAAAGATGCGATCTCCTTCGGCTTAACTTATGCCGATATTACTGTTGATGTTAAAGACGTTAACTTTGCCGGTGGTGCCGTTGACTTAGGCAGCATTGATGATGCGGGTAGCTCTAAAATTATCCCTAATATTTTCTACATCCACCCAATCGACGATAAGTTCGCCGTCGGTTTTGCCGCGTTTTCTAACTTTGGTACTGGTACCGATGCCAGCTCACTTTCAAAGAGTTTACCTGCAAACTCACCAGCACCCTATGATCTGCTTGGCGAAACAGAAGTCACAACGGTTAACTTTAACGCCAGTCTTTCATACCGTATTAATGACATGTTCAGTATCGGTGCGGGTGTGGATGCCATTTACGGTGAAGGTCGTTTAACCCGTAACATGGGCACTACGCCTTTGGTTGACGTCGACGCTGACGGCTGGGCCTTCGGTGGTATAGTGGGTGCAACTATTGAGCTAGATAAAGATAACCGTTTCGGTATCAGCTACCGTTTCAGCCCAACAGTGAATGTTGAAGGTGATATCAATACTGTCTCGATGACAACTATTCCTGGTGTGGGTACTGTTCCGGTCGCGACCAATTTTGATAGTTTAGATGTACCGCTAGCGGATATCTTCCAAGTTGCAGGTTTTCATCAAATCACCCCTAAGTTTGCTCTGCACTATACAGCGCAGCACACCCAGTGGGGCAACTTTGATCAAATCACGGCTAAAGATGGTACAGCCACGATTGCAGCTGTTGGAATGACTCAAGCCGTAGGCGACGTTGCTCTGAAAGAATACCAATGGAAAGATTCATGGTTATTCAGCTTAGGTGGTACTTATACTATCAACGAACAATTCACCGTTCGTGCAGGTTATATGCATGACCAAGGCGTTGTGGACGAAATTAGCTCAATTTCATTCCCAGACTCTGACCGTAACTGGTATACAGCGGGTATGAGCTACAACATCAACCCACAAAACACCGTTGACTTTGGTATCGCTTATATTAAAGGTGAAAAAGTTCACCTGATCGAAAACAGCTCTATCACAGGCATAGGTCCTGTGAATGCAATTACTGAATCAAGCGGTATGTACTACTCAGTTCAATACAGCTACCAGTTCTAAGCTAAACGCTTAATCCTAAAAGCCGCATTTTTTGCGGCTTTTTTGTATCTTAAGCATTTATTGCCTAAAGTTAATTCATACTCCTATACACGCAGCTACGGCTATGGCTAAAGTCATTGGACTCGGTGGAATTTTCTTTAAAAGTGCAGATCCCGTTACCTTGGCAACTTGGTATAAAACCCATCTTCAGGTCCCCATTGAAAACTGGGGCGGCGCCGCGTTTTATCACACAGATAAAGCGACACTCGGCTACCATGTTTGGACGCCCTTCGCCCATAGCACTGACTATTTTGAGCCTTCAGATAAGAGCTTTATGTTCAATTTTATCGTTGATGATCTGGCCCAAGCGCTCATACAGGTCGAACAAGGTGGCGGTCAGCTCGTGGGTGGCATTGAAGATTCAGAGTTTGGCCGCTTTGGTTGGTTTATCGATCCCGACGGCAATAAAGTCGAATTATGGCAGCCAAGTGTTATTCCTCCGGAAAAATAGCCCGTCTCAATAAAGCGACATCAAGCTGATATCGCCAACTTGTCTCCCTCAAATCTTAAGCGGCATCTATCCCGAATAAACCCAGTGCATGACTTAGGTTTATTGGGTATCGTAGGCTGAGTTTATCTAATCAAGAGATTCTTTTTATGGAAAAAAATAACATCCTTCCTGCCCTGCTGCTGGGCGGTTTCCTTTGTGCTGGGCTTGTGTATGTTGGTCAGACAGCGAGCACAGCGTTATTGCAGATGAAAGCTATGGAACGCACAGTGACAGTTAAGGGCTTAGCGGAAAAAGAAGTCAAAGCCAACGTGGCGATTTGGCCAATCAATTTCACTGAGGTCGATAATAATCTGCCTAAACTCTACGAGACGGTTCAGCAAAAAACCGACCGCGTCGTGGCGTTTTTAAAGGAACAAGGCTTTAGCGATAGCGAAATTACGATTTCATTACCTTCAATTGAAGATCGCCAAGCCCAAGGTTATGTCGATCCCAACGTCAGATACCGTTACTCGGCAAAGGTGAACCTGTCGGTTTATACCCCGCAAATTGATTTAATGCTCAATACTCGTAAGCAGATGATTAGCTTAGTGAAGGAAGGCATAGCGATCGCCAGCCAAGAGTATGACAATCGCACCGAATTCCTGTTTACCGATCTCAATTCAGTCAAACCAGTGATGGTGCAAGAAGCCACTCAAAATGCCCGTGAAGTGGCGGAAAAATTTGCTAAGGATTCAGATTCTCGCCTCGGAAAAATTAAAACCGCCAGTCAAGGCCAGTTTACTATTTCGGATCGCGATAACAGCACGCCTTACATTAAACAAATTCGCATTGTGTCCACACTCACCTACTATTTAAATGACTAAATCTTAGGCTTAGTCGGAACTCACTGAAACGATAGGAATAAGGCACTTATGGGCCTTATTCCTAAATTAGGAAAATACACTATATTAAATTTTTCTAATAAATATTGATTGCCTATTGAAAACAACTCCATTAGAATTTACTCATGAATTACATCTGGGATGATATGAATTATGACGTCAATTTCTCGCGTTCTTTTCTTACTGCTGGCGCTTGCCAGTACTCAAGTTCAGGCTGCCTCAGTCGAAACCATCGAAGTCTTAACTAAACCCTACGCCAATTGGGTCACCTTAGATGCCACCATAGAAGCAGTAAAAGCGGCGACTGTGTCAGCGCAAACCTCTGGCCGTATTGTCAAACTCAACTACGATGTTAACGATGTTGTCCCCGAAGGAGCCGCCCTACTGGAGATCACCAGTAAAGAACAAGGCGCTGAACTGGCAAGCTTTGAGGCCGATTTAGCTAAAGCCAGAGCCTTGAATGTTGAAGCACAGGCGCAATACAAACGTTATAAAGAGTTATTCCCCCAAGGCGCGATTTCTAAGGGCGCGATGGATGAAGCCACCGCCAATGCTAAGGCCACAGAGCAAGCCGTAACCGCCGCGCAAGCCCGCGTCATCAAAGCCAGCGAATCCTTAAAATACACTGTGGTATCAGCGCCTTTTAGTGGTGTAGTCACAGAGCGTTTTGTCGAACTGGGCGAAACCGTGAGCCCAGGACAAGCACTACTTTCAGGGTTTTCCGCGAGTCAAATGCGCGCCATTACCCAAGTGCCGCAGCGTTATATCAATCAGTTGAAAAACGCCCCCGAATTCCTCGTCCGTTTAAGTGATGGCCGCGAGTTAATCTCAAAGGATCTCACTATTTTTAGTTTTGCCGATCCCGTCAGCCACAGCTATCAAGTACGCATTAATCTGCCTGAAAATGAAGCTAATCTTCAACCCGGCACGTGGGCAAAGGCTTCCTTTAAAAATGGCGAACGAGAAAAAATCCAACTGCCCACCTCAGTGCTACTGACAATGAACGAACTGAGCAGCGTTTACCTTAAAAAGGGCGAAGAATTTGTACTCACCCAAGTCCGTGTCGCCAATCCCTTAGATGGCGAGGTCGAAGTTCTGGCGGGTCTTAAGTCGGGTGATAAGGTTGCCGTTGATGCCTACCAAGTGTTGCTCAACAAAAAGCAATAAATTCCCTAGCGACTTAAGCTTTGTCGAGGTTGTTTTATGAAACATGCTCCAGTACCACAGACCACACTTGGGATTTCCGGTCGAATTGCCGCCGCCTTCCAAAATAGCGCCATCACGCCACTATTAGCGCTTCTCGGACTCTTACTCGGCTTATTTGCTATTTTGGTGACGCCAAAGGAAGAAGAGCCACAAATTGATGTCACCTTTGCCGACGTGTTTATTCCTTTTCCCGGCGCGACACCTACCGAAGTTGAAAACTTAGTCACCTTGCCTGCGGAACAAGTGATCTCCGAAATCAAAGGCATAGATACCCTATATTCGTTCTCCCAACCCGATGGCGCACTGATTATCGTCATCTTTAAGGTAGGCGTCGCGCGCAATGATGCCATCGTCAGCCTGTACAACCAGATTTATTCCAACATGGATAAATTGCCAAGGGGCGCAGGCGTGGGCGATCCGCTGATCAAACCGCGCGGTATCGATGATGTGCCCATTGTCAGTTTGACCTTGTGGTCAAAGGACAGACAAGTCTCTGCCGAGCAACTGACCCATGTCGCCCTTGGATTAGAAACCGAAATTAAGCGCATTCCCGGTACCCGCGAAATCTATACCGTAGGTCAGCACGACATGGTGGCCAACATACGTATCGATCCCGCCAAGATGAACAGCTTTAATCTGACCTACGACAAATTAAGACAAAGCCTGAATGACAATAATATGGTCTCTATGCCCGCATCCTTAGTGCAAGGTAATCAAGAGATTAAAGTTCAGGCGGGGCAATTTTTACAATCCATAGACGATCTCAAGCAACTAGTTGTCAGTGTCTATCAAGATAAACAAGGCAAGCATATTCCGATTTATTTGGCGGATATTGCCGAAATCAGCTTGAAGAGTGACATCCCTAAACAGAGCGTTTGGCACGCAGATAAAACCGATATTTATCCCGCCGTCGCCATCGCGATTGGTAAACAAGCGGGCCAAAATGCCGTCGATATCGCCAACAGTGTCATTGAGCGGATTGCTAAGGTCGACAATGTGTTGATCCCCGCGAATGTCGAAGTCACAGTGTCACGTAACTATGGCGAAACCGCGGCGGATAAATCTAACACCCTTATTTTAAAACTGATTTTCGCCACCAGCGCCGTAGTCGTATTGGTCTTTTTAACCATGGGTGCCCGCGAATCCTTAGTCGTAGGTGTGGCCATTATTGTCACGCTGGCGATCACCCTTTTCGCCTCTTGGGCATGGGGATTTACCTTAAACCGCGTGTCCTTGTTCGCCTTGATTTTCTCCATCGGCATCTTGGTCGACGATGCCATAGTCGTGGTAGAAAACATCCACCGGCATATGGCGCTCGGCAAAAAGTCATTTAGTGAGCTTATCCCTGTGGCGGTCGATGAAGTCGGTGGCCCGACGATTCTGGCGACGTTCACTGTTATCGCGGCACTGCTGCCGATGGCTTTTGTATCGGGCTTAATGGGGCCTTACATGAGTCCGATCCCTATCAACGCCAGTATGGGCATGTTGATTTCTCTAGTGGTTGCCTTTGTCGTCACCCCTTGGCTCAGTCGTAAACTGCTGAAACACAATGACAAGCACGATAGCGCCCAAGCCTCACACGAGGATGAAGCCGAAACTAAAATGGTGCGTCTCTTCACCCACTTAATTGGTCCTTTCCTGCTGGGGAAAAATGCCCGTAAGGCAAGAGTGGGACTGGCTGCCGGCGTATTTGTGTTGATCGGTATCGCCGTCGCGCTCCCCGTGGGTCAGCTTGTAGTGCTAAAAATGCTGCCCTTCGATAACAAGTCCGAGTTTCAAGTGATGGTAGACATGCCCGAAGGCACTCCCGTAGAGCAAACCCAGAGAGTGCTACAGGATTTGAGTCGCTATCTGACGACTGTCCCTGAAGTCGAGCATCTGCAGTTGTATGCGGGCACTAACGCACCAATGAACTTTAACGGCTTAGTGCGTCACTACTTCCTGCGTCACAGCCAAGAGCTTGGCGACATTCAAGTAAACCTAGTGGATAAAAAACACCGCAAACGCGACAGCCACAGCATAGCGGTATCGGTGCGAGACGAACTGCAGCAAATTGGCGAGCAATATCAAGCCAATATCAAAGTAGTTGAAGTGCCACCTGGACCGCCAGTGTGGTCGCCGCTGGTTGCCGAAGTATATGGCCCAAGCCCCGCAATCCGCGAGCAAGCCGCTTACGAGATGCAGGCGCTGTTCCATGAAACCAAAGATGTGGTCGATATCGATATTTTCTTGCCCGCCGCCCAGCAAAAATGGCAAGTGATGATCGACCGCAGTAAAGCTAGCCTGATGGCCGTGCCCTACAGCAATATTGTCGACTTGATTGCCACCTCCGTTGGCGGCAAAGATGTGAGTTATTTACATCAAGCCCAGCAAAAACAACCGATACCGATCCGCCTGCAATTAAACGAAGGCGCGAAAGTCGATTTAGAGCAAGTGCTGAATATGAAGTTACTGAGCCAAACGGGGCAATCTGTGCCTGTGTCTGAGCTGGTGACCATCAAACGTGGCAAAATCGATGCACCAATTATCCATAAGAATATGATCCCTATGATCATGGTCGTCGCCGATATGTCGGGACCACTGGACAGCCCGCTCTACGGCATGTTCGATATGGCGGGCAAAATCGATGGCGCCGATGGCTTAGGGTTTGATCAGCATTATATTCACCAACCCACAGGGTTAGACTCAGTCGCCGTGCTCTGGGATGGCGAATGGAAGATCACCTACGAAACCTTTAGGGATATGGGCATCGCCTATGCCGTTGGCATGATAGCGATTTATTTACTGGTGGTGGCACAGTTTAGATCCTATCTGGTGCCGCTCATCATCATGGCGCCTATTCCACTGACAGTGATTGGTGTGATGCCTGGCCATGCCCTGCTCGGCGCCCAGTTCACTGCGACATCCATGATAGGCATGATAGCCTTGGCGGGGATTATTGTGCGTAACTCGATATTATTGGTCGATTTTATCAATCAAGAAACCGCATCCGGCGTGCCCTTCGAGCGGGCAGTGATCCACTCGGGTGCAGTGCGAGCCAAACCCATTATGCTCACCGCACTAGCGGCCATGATAGGGGCGCTGTTTATCCTTGATGATCCAATTTTCAATGGCTTAGCGATCAGTCTGATCTTTGGTATTTTTATCTCGACCATACTGACCTTAGTTGTCATCCCTGTGCTGTACTACACAGCAATGAAAAACCGCATGAATACTGTTCAGACACAAACACAAAACTAACCACAACAAAGGCCATCACCAAAATGGCCTCAAGGAGTAAGGTATGTCATTAGAACGCAGCATTATGGCTTTTGCCGGATTTATGGTGTTACTGTCACTGGTGTTAACCGCCTATGTGCACCACAACTTTCTGTGGCTAACCGCATTTGTTGGCGCTAACCTGTTTCAAAGTGCTTTTACCGGTTTTTGCCCTGCCGCCATGGTTTTACGCAAATTGGGTGTAAAATCAGAGGCTGAGATTGCTAAGCAAAGTTAAGCCACATAAAGTCACTACTTTAGCATTAAGATTTAGCTGAGCGAGTACTCGTTTAGCTTAAACAAGCCTTCCAAAAAGGCGTCAAGGAGATAAAGTGACCCACAACCTCGTAACCCGTGGCCAAAGCCTAATGCGCTTAGCCCTATTAAGCCTGCAATCACTGGTTCTCGTGCCACTGCTACTAATGCCAATGATGGCCAGCGCCGCCGACCAAGATCCTGCAATCGCATGGGATAAAATTGCCGCAGGCGCTATGGTGCTCGATGTCAGAACGCCTGAGGAGTTTGCCGAAGGTCATCTAGCCAATGCGGTCAATATTCCCTTTGAGCAAGTGGCTGAGGAATTTGCCAAGCGTGGCATAGCCAAAGATACGCCTGTTGTCTTGTATTGCCGTAGTGGTCGCCGTAGCAGTATCGCGACCGAAGCCTTAGTCGCCGCGGGATATACGCAAACCTATAATGGTGGCGGTTATTCCACCTTAGTTGAAGCGCAAAAAAAGCCGCTAAGTAATTCACCGCCATCGAATAGGCTCTAGTGCGGGAAGCAAGTGTTAATCACTTAAGCACTGTCACCTCGCTCTAGTCATTCAAGGTTTAACTGCTAAAAGCGCCCTAAGGCGCTTTTTTATTGTCTAAGTGAATAAGCTTACTTTAAGCAATAGCCTATCAATCAACATTGCTTTATATAAAAAGCTTTTTATCCAGCCCAACATTAGACTTCTAAGATAGCGGGTAAATGGTGAGATATTGAAGTATCTTATTAGCGTAAATCGATTCAGATAAAAATTAATAATCGTTTTCGCTACTACACAAGTAACATCAATGATCCGATGTATGGCAAAAAATTAACTATCTAACATGTTCAAAACGTAGATGACCTTCATTAACGCCAGTCTCACTAAAACCATTGGAAATCAAAACCCTTTTTGATGCTTCATTTTCCGCTGAAGTATGAGCAATAATGTTCTTTGTTTTCTCAAAAGAGTAAGCATGGGAAACGAGTGTATTAACAATTTCAGTAGCATAGCCACGACGCTGCCACTCAGGTAGCACTGAATAACCAATTTCAACCATCCCATGACTATCTGGAGGTCCAAAATAACCACCAGAGCCAACTAGCGTTCTTTCTTCTGAAACAGGATTAATATCAATTGCATACCAGCCATACCAACCTTTTGCTGCTTCACCGCCATTTTCATAGCAAGCAAGAAAAAACGCCATTGCATCACAATCATATTCGCCACAAGGCCAAGCATTTGAAACAATTGCATTTAATTTTTCAGCAAGTAACTGTGGTGTTTCAAGCTCTATATGAAGATGATCAGCTGAAGAAGATATCAATACGATCCGCTTAGATGTTATATTTTTTATAATTTTTATTGACTCCAATTTAGGATTTATAGTGCACAGCCTTAAACTCGTGCACTCACTCGCTTAAAAAATGCCACAAGAAAAAAACTTAACCTCATGAATTAATTTAACTTACCACCCATCAAATAGACACGCTATTAGGCAAAATGCTTATATGTCAAGTTTTGTGAAAATGCTAAAAATTCGAGCTTATATATGCAGATTCTTAGAAGTAAAACGCCACACTAATGGGCGTTATAATAATTTAAATGAATATATTTTTTAGACTGTTCTAACGATGAAAAATAAATAAGATTATTCAAAATTTTTAATTGAAAGTTATCGACATAATTAGCCTCACAAACATAATTGAAGCATGTACGAGTTTGCAGTGGTAGCTCATATCCTGTAACGCTATTTTGGATAATGTACACTCAGCATTTACCGTTATCAGCCATATCGCATGCTTTCACTTCTCGTTTTGCCGCTCACATTCTCCTCCAAAAAACACATCAACAAATTTACGAGTTTGGTTCAGCCGTCGTCAATGAATTGGCAACTGCCACTCCCTTGACAGAAATTTGCAACAATTTCGCATAATCAATCACTTGAAAAAAACTCATTATAATGACCAATTTTTACAGGGATATTTAGTTATTTATAATCACTAAAAAATATATGCATAAACTTCAATTGCATAGAAACATGAAAGTCAATATAAAGTACTCATATTGACCGTAAATTCGTATTCACTTATTCATTTTTACCACATAAAAAAACAAGAAATTGAATAAAACTTAGTTACAACTCGTTACATGTTGAATTTATATTCAAATTAACTGCTTATAAAATATGAGGCTTTATAAGCAATCATACTGTTAACAATTGATTTACAAATACTTTGGTCGCAGATAAATTCACTAACCGAGTAGCATCTGAGTCGTAGTTATTCTTATGAAACATAAAATAATAATGATTAACACTAAATTGACCATGGAAGAAGAACATGACAATCAACAGAACCACTAAAATAGCGTTAAGTCTTTCAAGCTTAGCTATTGCGATCTCAGCCGGTGTACAAGCAGCACCACAAGCACCAGGTTTTGCCGCGGCATTACAAGCACAAACCTCTCCACTGCCAAAGCGTTACATAGTGAAATTTAAAAATGCCGATGCTGCTACCATAATGTCAGCCAGTAATGTGCAATCAATGAGTGATCAGCAATCGAGTGACGCGGCAACTGATACGCTGCCAACCACCATGAATTATCAGCCCAAAATGGCGGAAATCAGTGCTCAACACACTGCATTGAACAAAGTACAAGCGAAGGAAATGAAACGTATCGGCCGCAGTAACAGTTACTCGGTCAAACTCGATGCAAACGGCATCAATGCGTTAAAAAAACGCGCCGATGTGGAATATGTTGAAGAGGATATGCCGCGTCACTTACTGAGTGAAAGCACGCCTTGGGGTCAAACCTTTGTGGGGGCGACTCAGTTAAGCGATAGCCAAGCAGGCAATCGTACTATTTGTATTATCGATTCTGGCTACGATCGTAGTCACAGCGATTTAAGTGGCAATAATGTCACGGGCACCAATAACTCAGGCACAGGCAACTGGTTCGAGCCAGGTAACAACAACGCCCACGGTACTCACGTTGCGGGCACGATTGCGGCAATTGCCAACAACGACGGCGTGATCGGCGTAATGCCAAATCAAACTGCCAATATTCATGTCGTAAAAGTGTTTAACGAATCTGGCTGGGGTTACTCTTCATCCTTAGTGGCCGCGGTAGATACTTGTGTTGCCAACGGCGCTAACGTTGTCACTATGAGTTTAGGTGGTGCGGGTTCGAGCACCACTGAGCGTAATGCTCTGGCTGCCCATTATAATAATGGTGTTCTCTTGATTGCCGCTGCAGGTAACGATGGCAATAGTGCTCACAGCTATCCAGCATCCTACGATGGCGTGATGTCAGTCGCCTCAGTGGATAATCATAAAGACCACTCTGCATTTTCCCAATACACCAACCAAGTTGAAATATCTGGCCCAGGTGAAGCGATTCTGTCGACGGTTACCCGTGGCGAAGGCCGTTTAGCCGATATTACTATCGGTGGTCAGTCTTACTTTGATTCAGGTGTGGTGCCTCATAATCGCCTCATTTCATCGGGCGGCAACTATGTGCCAGCACCACACAACGGTACAGCGACAGCTACGCTTGCCGAATGTAGCGTCAGCGGAACTAGCTTCAACTGCGGCAACATGACCAATAAGATTTGTTTAGTGGAACGTGTTGGCAATCAAGGCACAAGTTACCCTGAAATCAATGCGGCTAAAGCCTGTAAAAATGCCGGTGCCAGTGCGGCGATTGTTTACAGTAACGCGGCATTACCTGGCTTACAAAACCCCTTCCTTGTCGATGCAAACAGTGAAATCAATATGGTTTCCGTATCAGTGGATCGCGCAACAGGTTTAGCACTGCGTAACCAACTGGGTGCGACAGCAACAGTCAGCAACCAAGGCAATAAAGATTACGAGTACTACAACGGTACTTCGATGGCAACGCCACATGTGTCAGGTGTTGCAACCTTAGTCTGGAGCTATCACCCAGAGTGTAGCGCGGCGCAAGTTCGTAACGCATTGAAAATGACCGCCGAAGATCTTGGTACTGCGGGTCGTGATAACTACTATGGCTATGGTTTAGTCAACGCTGTTGCCGCGAAAACCTTCTTAGATGCCTCTTGTACTGGCCCAACGGGTCCGGTTGATCCAACACCAACCGATGGCGTGCTAGTTAACGGTGTGGCTAAAACAGGCTTAGGCGGCGCAGCGAGTGAAGAACTGCACTTCTCCTTTGACGTACCACAAGGTGCAACTAACTTAGGCTTTGTAATGAACGGTGGTACAGGTGATGCGGACTTGTATGTGCAATATGGTGCAGCGCCAACTACAGCTAACTATGATTGCCGTCCGTATAAAAGTGGCAATAGCGAGTCTTGCCCAATCACCAATATCCAATCAGGCACTTACTACGCCATGCTGAAAGGCTACTCTGCCTTCACTGGTGTGTCATTAACAGCAAGCTACACAGCATCTAGCGGCGGAACGCCACCGACTACGCCTGCAAGCTATAGCAACACTGATAACTACAACATCCCTGATAACAAAGCAGCAGGGATCACTAGCCCAATCACGGTCACTCGCACAGGTGATTCAGGCACTGTGACTGCGGTAGTGAACATAGTCCACCCTTATATTGGTGACTTAAAAGTACAGCTGATCAGCCCTTCTGGTAAAACAGTTACATTGCATAGCAACACAGGTTCAGGTGCTGCCAATATCAACAAGAGCTATACCGCTGATATGACGGGTGCTAATTCGAACGGCGTATGGAAGTTAAAAGCCGTAGACAGTGGCCGTGGTGATGTGGGTTATATCGATAGCTGGGAGCTGAGCTTCCAATAAATCCAAATTGATACGCTTACTGAGAAATGAAAGTAATAAATGAAAAGAGCCTGCAATCGCAGGCTCTTTTTTTACAAGACATGTTATGCAATATCTTTGAGGATTTCAGGTTCGATCAACACGCTGGTCTCATTATCCGATAGCCAAATTTGGCCTTCGCTGATAGAAACCTGCAATGCCATATTACGCCCAACAAAGGCTTCCATCGCCGTGACTGACTCTTCGGCAATATTCCACACGGTTAAATTCTGGTAACGCTCTAACGCCTGCTGATTCTGTTTCCACCAAATGGGTACACTACGGCCACCATAGGTAAATAACTGCACAACTTTGGCACGGCCACTGGCCTTTCGCAGCCATTTCTCATCGGCCTGACCAAACTCAACCCACAGATCAATTTCGCCTGATAAGGTTTTGTCCCACAACTCGGGCTCGTCATCGACGCACAAACCTTTACTGAAACTTAAGGTTTCGCTGGCATTCACAATAAACGCCAGTAAACGCACCATCATGCGGCCATCGGTTTCGGAAGGATGCTGGGCAAGCGTCAATTGATGGTCTTGGTAATAATTCCGATCCATATCGGCTATCTGTAAATTGACCTTAAACACGGTCGCTTTGAGGGCCATAGTCATCCTAAATGCAGAGTGAAATCCTGAAACAGCGAAATCCTAAAATAAGGCTGCCGAGTCTACCTGAGACTCGGCATTAGCTCAAACGAACAATAGGATACGTCCATCAAATCGAACAGAAAGTGCAATCGGACAGAAGGCTGAATCGATAAGAGGTTAAATCGCACCGGGTCGTAAATGCTTAGCCATCGGGAAATGCGCCTTCAACAGACTGATTTTTTGCGCATCGGCCACCAGCAACATCCGAGTGCCCTGCTCGTACTGCTGGCTCAATTCACTGAGTGCGGGTAACTCACCACGATTAGCATCTCGACGCACTAATTCGGCCAATTCGTCGCTCAACTCCCCTTGGCTATAGATCCAATCGAGGCGCTGCAGTAACGGCATGGCAGCGAGCGGCAGTAAGTCCACAGAGGCTGAATCATCTAGCAAAAGGATTTCGCCGCGGCTAACTAAATGATTAAACGCATTATGGTAATGCTCGGCGGTACGACTATCGAAACGGTCGCCATTGGTATCGAAAAAACGCTCCCAAAATAAACGGCGTTTCGAGGTTGAATCGAGCTTGTCTTGCACTTCGACGCGTCTATCGGCGACAAAGTCGAATAAAGGCTTGAGTGATTGCGGTAGGCTGGATTCTAAGCGCGAGCGAATCGTGCGTGCAAATACCGGTGCAGCACCCGCAGTGCTGATCGCCACCACTAAACGGCCTCTATCGACAATCGAAGGGGTGATAAAACGGCAAAATGCCGGATTATCAACGGCATTAACCCAAATACCGCGCGCGGTGGCTAGAGTCGCCAACTCGGCATTAAGACTGTCGTTTGCCGTGGCTAAATACACCAGATCATAATTTTGAATATCGGCGTGGACCACTTCACGCTGGGATAGCAAAATACGACCCGTATCGGCATAACGCTGCACTTCAGGATTCACCTCAGGGGCTATCACATGGATACTGGCTTCGGTACGTGTTAGCAGCGCCAGCTTACGGCTCGCCACATCACCCGCCCCCACCAGCAAGACATTTAAGTTAACCGTATCGACAAACAAGGGGAAATATTGCATTAGATGAGATCCTGAACGCTTAATCCTGCACGACTGGCAGTTGACGCTGTACCCAGCCCTTATAGCCACCAATCAATGAGGCAACGCGGGTGTAACCCATGAGTTGCAGATTATGGGCCGCCAAGGCTGAGCGCGCACCACCCGCGCAATAGAGTAATATGGGGGTTTGCTTATCGGGGAAACGTGCTTCGATATCACGCTCTAAAATACCCCGACTTAAATGTTTTGCTTGGGGTAAATGATCCTGCAGCCACTCGCGATCCTCACGCACATCCACAAGGTGCCAGCTATCATCGGCCTGATAGGCTTCAATGGTCACTTCGGTGATGTTAGGCAGAATTGCGTCAACAAGGGCGGAAAAAGCACTGGGATGCGGCATCACTGACTCCTAGATAAGATATTGAATGACATGATGAATGTCAGCTTATCAGCAAAGTGTAATCTTCTCATCCAGTAGACGCAATCTTTCAGCCACAGCACAAAGCGGAAGTGATTGCTTATCCAAGGCTAGTTGTGGCTTTCGCTGCGCTCAGAGCTGCATTGCCAGCACAACTCAAAACTGCCTTCATTGGTTTCATGGCATTGCACACATTGCCACTGTGGGCTTTCGACATCCAACGCATTCAGTTGCACTTGCGCCGACGCATGTTGGGACTCGCCCACCCATAACTCGACGTTTTGCATCCCAGTAGGAAGCTCACCAATACCGCCCAATAGCGCTTCACCTCTGAGCTCAACATGAATACCACAGGCCTCTAATAAACCTTTCCATGTGTGGGCTTGCAATAAATTACCACCAGCAACTAACACTTTACGTTCTTCCATGCGACATCCTACGGCTACAACTCTCTGGAATATGGGTTGCCGACATCCTACTGCTAAATAGCAGAGCCTGTCGAGCGCTGATTTTTACACCAGTTGTTAATTTAATTAACATTCCATTTTTACAGCATAACTGACTATAACTTTGTGAGTTTGCTAGCAGAATGTCAGATCTATCTCAAATTCGAGCTAAAAAAAAGCCACCTCGTCGGTGGCTTTTTAACTCGAATGTAACCTTTAAGGCATCATAGGAGGTTGGTCTGCGCCTTCTTTCTCAATCTCAACTGGCATCATGTGTTCACGATTGATACCCAGTTTAATGGCCAAGAAACTCGCCACATAGATAGAGGAATATGTGCCCACAAAAATACCCATCAGCAATGCAGTCGCAAAGCCATGGATCATAGTACCGCCTTTAAGGAACAAGGCCACGACCACCACTAAGGTTGTACCTGTGGTGATAATAGTACGGCTCATGGTTTGAGTAATGGACACGTTAACCACTTCTTCCGGGTCGCTTTTGCGCATCTTAAGGAAGTTTTCACGGATACGGTCAAATACCACGATAGTATCGTTGAGTGAGTAACCCACAACCGTCAATAGACCCGCCAGAACGGTCAAGTCGAATTCCAATTGGAATACCGAAAACACGCCCAAAGTCACGATCACGTCATGCGCCAATGCCGCGACAGAACCAAATGCTAAGCGCCATTCGAAACGGAAGGACACATAAATCATGATACAGATAAGCGCGACTAATACCGCTAAACCGCCTTGCTCAGCCAGTTCTTTACCCACTTGTGGGCCAACGAACTCAACACGCTTCTGCTGAACTTGTGGATCAACTTTCTGCGCAGCTTCCATGACAGACTTAACTTGCACGTCACTCTTCACGCCTTCTTTCACCTGTAAACGTACTAATACGTCACGGCTAGAACCGAAGTTTTGTACGACTGCACCTTCAGAATCTGGCGTCGTCAGTTGCACCCGCAGGGCGTTTAAATCGACTGGATTAGTGAACTCCATTTCAACGACAGTACCGCCAGTGAAATCAAGCCCCCAGTTAATGCCATTGGTCACAAGAGAAACCAATGAAGCCAGTACCAATACAGCCGACATAATACTGATTGGCAGTGCATGACGGAGGAAGTTTACCGTATGTTTTAAAGATAAAATTTCTAACATTGTCACTTCCCCTTAGATAGACAGAGTCTTCACGCGCTTACCGCCCCAAATCGCGTTAACGATTGAGCGAGTACCCACGATTGCAGTAAACATGGAAGTCGCAATACCTATCATCAAGGTCACCGCGAAGCCTTTAACAGCGCCTGTACCTACAGCAAACAGGATCAGCGCCGTAAGGAAAGTGGTGATGTTCGCATCGGCGATGGTGGAGAATGCGTTGCCATAACCTTCGTGGATGGCCTGCTGGACGCTACGGCCCGCACGTAATTCTTCACGGATACGCTCATAAATCAGCACGTTACCGTCAACTGCCATACCCACAGTCAACACCATACCGGCAATACCTGGCAGGGTTAACACTGCGCCAGGGATCATCGACATTACGCCCACCACCATAACTAAGTTCATGGTTAAGGCGATGTTGGCAATAAGACCAAAGCCACGGTAGTAAACCAGCATAAAGAGTAAGACAACCGCCATACCCCAAACCATAGCTTGAACACCGTTTTCAATGTTTTCAGCACCTAAGCTTGGACCTATGGTACGTTCTTCAACAATCGACACTGGCGCAATTAAGGCACCAGCACGCAGTAATAGCGCAAGATTTTGTGCTTCACCATGGCTTAAACCAGTGATCACAAAGTTGCGGCCTAAACGCGCTTGAATGGTCGCGACAGAAATCACTTCTTGGATTTTCTGCATCTTAACGCTGCCGTCGGCATTGCGCTCACCACTGTCTTTGTATTCGATGAACAAGGTCGCCATAGGTTTACCTATGTTGTCTTTGGTCACGTCAGAGAAAATGGTGCCGCCTTTCGCATCAAGGTTGATGCTAACTTGTGGACGACTGTACTGGTCAAAGCTAGGTTGTGCGCCAGTGATATGATCACCGGTCAACATCACTTCTTTCTTCAATATTACAGTGCCGCCTTCACGGCGCTGGTAGACTTCAGAACCTGCAGACACACGGCCTGATTGCGCTGCATTAGGGTCGGCTTTGTCATCAACCATGTGGAATTCAATCGATGCGGTAGCACCTAAGATTTCCTTAGCGCGAGCCGTATCTTGCACACCTGGCAATTCAACGATAATGCGCTCGGCGCCTTGACGTTGTACTACAGGCTCAGCCACACCTAACTCGTTTACACGGTTACGAATGGTCGTAATGTTTTGTTGCAGTGCTTCTTCTTTAATCTGCTTAAGATACACGTCACTCATCACAGCTTGCAGGGCAAAGTCTTCACCCTTGCTCACATCGGTGAACACCATATCGTTGCTGCGAGATTTTAGGAAACGTTCGGCACTGGCTAAACTTTCGCCATCACGGAATTTAATCTCGATTCCTTGAGCATTATTGCGAATGCCCGCGTAACGGATTTTTTCTTCACGTAATTGCGAACGGAAATCGGCAATTTTAGCCTCTTCCATTTTGCGAATCGCTTCGCCCATGTCCACTTCCATCAAGAAATGCACACCGCCGCGAAGGTCGAGACCGAGTTTCATTGGGCTACCGCCCATTGACTCAAGCCACTTAGGTGTCGCTGGGGCTAAGTTGAGCGCCACAGTAAACTTGTCGCCTAAGCTGTCAGCAATCACTTCTTTCGCCAGTAGCTGTTGATCCGCATTTTGCACACGGACCAACAACTGACCTTTTTCAAGCTCAGAGCGCTTTACCGCAATGCCCTTACTGGCTAACAGCTCGTTCACACTGGCTTGGGTTGATGCCGTGACTTCAGCACCTCGAGTCGCCACCACTTGCACCGCATGATCTTCACCAAATAGGTTCGGTACGGCATAGAAACAACCTATGGCAATGACGAGCATCACCATAATGTTTTTCCACATTGGGTATTTATTTAACACGCCTGAGCCCTCTTGGCTTACAACGACTGGATAGAGCCCTTAGGCAATACAGCTGCAATATAGTCTTTTTTGATCGTGATTTGTGTTGTGTCGTTTAAGCTCAGTAACACGTAATCGCTTTCGTCGCTGATTTTTGCAATTTTGCCTAAAATCCCACCACTGGTCAGCACTTCATCACCTTTGCCAAGTGAAGACATCAGATTTTTGTGCTCTTTAACGCGTTTTGATTGCGGACGGAAAATCATGAAATAGAAAATCAGGCCGAAAATCGCCAGCATGAAAATCAGTTCCATCGTGCCGCCACCTTGTGGTGCGCCGGCAGCGCTTGCATATGCATTTGAAATAAACATAGTTTTCTCTTCTTATTAGCAAAAAAATCAATCGACTAACTCTGGTACTTCGCGACCTTGACTGGTATAGAAGTCCGCCACAAAGGCGTCTAATGTACCCGTCTCAATCGCACCGCGCAAACCTTCCATTAACATTTGATAGTATCTCAAGTTGTGAATGGTGTTTAAACGCGCACCCAGAATCTCATTACAACGATCTAAGTGGTAAAGGTACGCCCGTGAATAATTTTTACAGGTATAACAATCACACTTAGTATCGAGTGGTGACGTGTCATCTCTATGACGCGCATTGCGTATTTTGATCACACCTTCACTCGTAAACAGATGACCGTTGCGGGCATTACGGGTTGGCATTACACAGTCAAACATGTCAACACCACGACGTACACCTTCAACTAAATCTTCTGGTTTACCGACCCCCATCAGATAGCGAGGTTTGTCAGCAGGAATTTGCGGACAAATATGCTCAAGAATGCGATGCATATCTGCTTTAGGCTCACCTACGGCCAAACCACCGACGGCATAACCGTCGAAACCGATATCGACTAAGCCTTTTAAGCTTTCGTCGCGTAAATCTTCATACACACCGCCCTGAATAATGCCGAATAGAGAGTTAGGGTTCTCTAAACGGTCAAATTCATCACGCGAACGTTTGGCCCAACGCAGCGACATCTGCATTGACTTACGCGCTTCATCTTCAGTCGCGGGATACGGCGTACATTCGTCAAAAATCATCACCACATCGCTGCCCAATGCATCTTGGATTTGCATTGATTTTTCAGGATCTAAGAAGATTTTCTCGCCATTGATTGGCGAACGGAAATGCACACCTTCTTCGGTGATCTTACGGATATCGCCAAGACTGAATACTTGGAAACCACCCGAGTCAGTTAAAATCGGACGCTGCCAGTTCATAAAATCATGCAAGTCACCGTGCTTACGCATGATTTCTTCGCCTGGGCGCAACCATAAATGGAAAGTGTTACCGAGCAAAATGTCCGCGCCTGTAGCACGTACTTCTTCTGGCGTCATACCTTTAACTGTGCCGTAGGTTCCAACAGGCATAAATGCGGGGGTTTCTACTGTGCCACGGTCAAAAATCAACCGACCACGGCGCGCACGGCCGTCGGTAGTGTCTAATTCAAATTTCATAATTCACCTCGCCAGATAAACAGTCTGACTACATTTTTAATGGCTAATGCCATTTTGATTAACAATAGAGATGGGGACAGCGTTAAAAGGTTCAACCTTTTAACGAAAAAAAGTTGCCGCCCATACTCACTTTGGGCGGCTATTTTAAAACAAAATCTTGGTCTAGTGGGCTTTTTTCGTCACAAACATGGCATCACCATAGCTAAAAAAGCGATATTTTTGCGCGATAGCATGTTGATACGCCGCCATAACATGATCAAAACCCGCAAATGCACTGACTAACATGATGAGGGTCGATTCAGGGAGGTGGAAGTTCGTCACCATGGCATCGACCACTTGGAATTGATAGCCGGGATAAATAAAGATATCGGTATCGCCGCTAAAGGCTTTGAGTTCACCTTGACTAGCGCGCGCCGCACTTTCTAAGGAACGTACAGATGTTGTACCAACAGCCACGACGCGTTTACCCGCCGCTTTGGTTTGCGCGATTAAATCGACCACATTCTGCGGCACATTGGCCCACTCAGAATGCATCTTGTGCTCAAGAATGGTATCAACACGCACCGGTTGAAACGTTCCAGCGCCCACATGCAAAGTCACAAAGGCGATATTCACACCCTTGGCTTTTAATGCATCGAGCATGGCATCGTCAAAATGTAACCCCGCCGTTGGCGCGGCAACGGCGCCTGGGTTTTGGTTATACACAGTTTGATAGCGCTCTTTGTCAGCATCTTCATCGGGTCTGTCGATATAAGGCGGTAGCGGCATGTGCCCTACGGCTTCGAGCACCTCTAGAATGGTCAACTCGGATAACAGCTCAAGTTCAAACAAGGTATCGTGGCGGGCGACCATCTTCATTTGATAGCCACCGTCGAGCAGAATGAACGAATCGACTTTCGGGGATTTAGAGCTGCGAACATGGGCGAGGATGCGCTTATCATCGAGCATACGCTCAACTAAAATCTCTAACTTGCCGCCGCTGGCCTTTTGGCCAAACATACGCGCGGGGATCACTCGGGTATTGTTGAACACCATTAAATCGCCGGGAT
Organism: Shewanella sp. N2AIL; assembly: GCF_022690845.1. Classification (NCBI taxonomy): domain Bacteria; kingdom Pseudomonadati; phylum Pseudomonadota; class Gammaproteobacteria; order Alteromonadales; family Shewanellaceae; genus Shewanella; species Shewanella sp. N2AIL. The sequence continues at coordinate 20,515 of NZ_JALBYT010000039.1, forward strand.
TAATCATCCCCAGCAGATCGGTAAACTGTTTGTCGCCTAACGCGCCAGAATTGCCGTCTAAGGTTAACAGACGTGATGCATTACGCTGCGCCATAGGATAACGAGCGATCAGCTCATCGGGGAGATCGAAAGAAAAGTCTGCAACGCGCATGATAGGCCTCTAGATAGCTTAGAACGGCGGCTAGTCTATGGTTAGAGGCCAAGAATATCAAGATTACTTATTGCCAGCGTCCACTTCTTGCTCAGGAACCATAGGTTTGACGCTAATAGGTTTGACGCCATCTTGGGGCAAATTGTCATCGGCATCGAATTTAAGCCGTGAACGGCTGAAATCATCCATGCTAAAACGGTGTTGTTCAAAGGGGATTTCTACCAGCACTTTTTTGCGCTTTGGCTGCTCGTCTCGACCAAGCATCTTTATAAACCAGTTCCACATCATCCATGATCCTAAAAAGTGAAAAAATACTGCATTTTTAGCTTCCGTGCTTTCCTAAGCGCGCTTGCGCATGATACCGTGAACCGACGTGGTTAACCAAGTACAAAATATGAACTTTCTTACACACTTACATCTCGCCGACATCAGTAAAACGCATCTTGCCGCCAATGTGGCGGGTAATTATATTCAAGCGCCAATTGCACAAGCTCCAATTGAGTTACGCCAAGCGCTATGGTTAAACCAAGAGATTAATAATCTCTGCAGCAGCCACGAACTCACAATTGAATTAATGGAAGCTTTCCCTGCGCCCTTAAGAAGCATAGCAGCAGAACTCATGGCCGTGAGTTTCGATCACTATTTAGCTTATTATTGGGAAGAATATCATCACCAACCTTTAGATGAATTCAGCCGCAAGGCCTATGATGCGTTAGATACTTTCGCCGTCCAAGGTGTAGACCCGTACCATCCAGAAGCACTTGCTAAGCTCTTGCCCGCCATGCGCAGCGCCGATTGGCTCGGCAGCTACACCACAGAAAAAGGCTTACAACACGCTTTAGCACAAGTGGCAAAACAGCATCCGCAAGCCGCACTGTTTAAAGATGCCCACAAAGTCGTCAATAAAATGCAGATAGAAATCGAAACCGCGTTCCGCACTTTTTATCCGCAGCTGATGGCTTATACCCGCATTTGGAGCCGTAAGACGCCTGCTGAATATTTGCCCTCCCCAATCTCGCAATAAGCAAGCATGAGATTATGCTGTGTGCCTGCGTAAATTTTGCTAGTATGGCCGCGCAAAAATGAGGACAAGATGCAAATATTTGATTACCAGCCCCCAGCAGTGCCTTGGCTAGACATCCGCTATAACGATAGAGATCTGATTATCATCAATAAACCTTCGGGATTATTGTCTAATCCGGGTCGAGCGGCTCACACCTTCGATTGCGCGTTAACCCGCTTACAAACCCTTTATCCAGAAACGATTTTAGTGCATCGGCTCGACTGCGCGACCTCGGGCATCATGGTGTTCGCCCGTAATAAAAAAGCCGAGTCGCATTTAAAAACGCAGTTTCAAGATAGACAGAGTAAGAAAGTCTATATTGCCGAAGTGATGGGACATGTGCCGCAGGAACAGGGCATGATTGACCTCGCGATTGCGCCAGACACTGAGCATCCGCCCTATCAAAAGACGCTACAGGCAGGAGAGACTGGCGGTAAAAGCGCCCTCACCTACTACCGTGTACTAGAACGCCGAGAAAACAGCACCTTAGTCGAGCTTTCGCCAGAAACAGGCCGCACTCATCAATTACGTGTGCATATGCTTGCCCTAGGCCATGCGATTTTAGGCGATGAGTTTTACGGTGATGCCGAGGTTATCAAAGCAAAACCGCGTTTATGCTTACATGCACAAAGCTTAAGTTTGACCCATCCCTATTCGGGTAAATCGCTGTTTTTTAGCAGTAAACATCCATTTACTGAATAACTCAATCCAATAGCTGCAATCCCATAAAAGCAAAAGGTCGCAACTTAGCACTGAGCTAAAATGCGACCTTAGTTATTTACGGATTCGATTGTTGCCTTTTAAGCGACGCGTATACCTTGACCAAAATCGACATCAGCCGCTAATTCTTCTGCTTGGAAATAACAGCCCTGCTCATTACAAAATTGTAATTGCTGTGACTGTGTCACGATAAAGAATTCACCAAAGAAATTACCGCCCACATCTTCCAGCTTATGGCCTTCAGCGGTTTGCGACATATAGACTTCATCTAAACTATGGCAGCCATCGCTAAACCAAGTTTCTAAAAAATATTTTTCGTCTTCTTTATAGAGGGTAATTTTATCACCCAATAAAGGACGCCCATCTAACCAACGACCTATAATTTCACGATTTTGCATATCTGTCTCCCGCCAATGAAGGCGACGGCGTTTTTCAATCCCAGACATCCTGATATCCTTATGCAATACCCAATCACCTAAAGTGAATGTCAGTTGTGGTAGTACATTAAGCATAGAACCCATTTAACGCTTTACTCCCCACTACAGCAAATTACTTCAAACCGCCCGTCAAATGTAACTTTATGGTTAATTTAAATTTGCTAAATGTTTAAAATATAAAAGATAAATACCTTTGACTAATTAATCGGCAGTGTAGCTCAATCTACAAATAAAAACGCGATCTTTATCACTATTTACTTATCGCTAAAGTAAAGGCAGCTAAAAGACTGATCTAGCGAGCTGAATGAGCTTGTTACATCTTTTATTGCCAATTTAAATGGGGTTTCTGATATAACCCATAAGTGAATTACCGTATAAATAAGACCAAGTGATATTTCAATATCCCTACAAAACAAAAATAAAGCAGGAAGCGCTATGCATAACATTCATCGTCGTAATTTTCTTAAGGCCGCAGGTGCCGCTACTGCAGGACTCGTTACTGCCAATATTGCTCTCAATGCCTACGCCAGTAGCGTCGCCCCTAAACCGCAAGTGGGTAAATCCGTTATCGGACTCATAGCACCTAAGATGGACGTGGTCCGAGTCGGCTTTATCGGTGTTGGCGAGCGGGGTTTTAGCCATGTCGAGCAATTCTGTCATTTAGAGGGCGTTGAACTCAAAGCCATTTGTGATACCCATCAAGCGGTACTCGACAGAGCCGTAGATCATATCGTTAAACAGAATCGGCCCAAACCGGCTGTCTATACTGGTAATGATCTGAGCTATCGCGATTTGCTGAGCCGCGATGATATCGATATTGTGATTATTTCGACCCCGTGGGAATGGCACGCGCCTATGGCAATCGAAACCATGGAGAGCGGCAAACATGCCTTTGTTGAGGTGCCAATGGCGCTCACGGTTGAGGAGTGCTGGCAAGTTGTCGATACCGCTGAGCGCACTCAGAAAAACTGCATGATGATGGAGAACGTCAACTACGGCCGCGAAGAACTGATGGTGCTCAACATGGTGCGCCAAGGCGTGTTTGGAGAGTTACTCCACGGCGAAGCCGCTTATATCCATGAGCTACGCTGGCAGATGAAGGAAATCGACCATAAGACAGGCTCATGGCGCACTTACTGGCATACCAAACGTAACGGCAACTTATACCCAACCCACGGTTTAGGGCCAGTCTCCCAGTATATGAACATTAACCGCGGTGACCGATTCGATTATCTGACCTCGATGAGTTCCCCCGCCCTTGGCCGTGCGCTCTATGCTAAACGTGAATTCCCCGCCGATCATGAGCGTAATCAGCTCAAGTACATTAATGGGGATATCAACACTAGCCTGATTAAAACCGTTAAGGGCCGAACCATCATGGTCCAGCATGACACGACGACCCCAAGACCTTACAGTCGCCACAATTTGATCCAAGGGACAAATGGCGTGTTTGCTGGCTTCCCGAATCGGATCGCCGTCGAAAATGGTGGCTTTGGTCAAAGTTACCACGAGTGGGATATGGACATGCAAAAGTGGTACGACAAATACGATCACCCACTGTGGCAGCGCATAGGAAAAGAGGCTGAAATTAACGGCGGCCACGGCGGCATGGACTTTGTGATGCTATGGCGCATGATTTATTGCCTACGCAATGGTGAAGCTTTAGATCAGGATGTGTACGATGGCGCGTCTTGGTCGGTGGTGAATATTTTAAGTGAACATTCACTCAATGATCGCAGTAACTCTGTCACCTTCCCTGATTTTACCCGCGGCGCGTGGCAAACCGCCAAGCCATTAGGGATTGTCGGCGCTTAAGCAGCGGCTTTCGCCAAGTTCACTATTTGGCACCGCAACCATAAGGATAAGTGCCTCGGCCTTATCCTTTTTCTTACTGTTAAATTAAGCCCTGAGATGACCCGCGCCATTAGCAACAAACCATCTGCCATAAGCACTTAGCGGTAAAAAACTCGCGACAATAAATTCACCATAAGAAACTCACTACAAGCGCTAGTAGTAGCCGATTTCTCTGATTTTCAATGAAAAGTCGCCACTTTGCTGGGCGCCAATCACTAACCCTAAGCTGCACAACTGACTCAATACTATATTCGGACGGGAAATGGGTTTACCCCGACATTGGGGCTTGAAATCACTGAATGGAATTTCTATCCGCTGCCAATTCAATACTCTGGCACTACTCACACCAAAGGTTTGGTGAGTGGGTGTGGGCATAGGCGCTTGATATACCGTACTTTGTGGTGTGTCGACATCCTTTAAATTCACTTTATAGTCTTTAGTTCGGTCGCCATCGAGTTCGAGGTAAATCCCAGTAAACTCACTGACATCTATAGGGCTAAACTCACAACGCACTGAAGCAAACCCGCCGCCATTTGCCAGCGACACATGGCCACTAAACTCACCATAACCTAAAGGTGAAACCGTCATTTTACTGCGGGACAAACCGCCCATCACAGTGTCATTTATTCCATACCAGGGCTTTGCAGCATCTAGCACGCTAAAATCAAAAAAGATCATAACGACTCCCATAAAAAAAGCAGCCACCTAAGTGACTGCTTCCATAATACTTTTCGATACGAATAACAGCACTCGTTAACTCAGTTTAGCTTTATTCTCAGCGGCTTCACAAGCGGCAGCGGTAAAGATAACGTCAGTTGAGCTGTTCAGTGCAGTTTCGGCTGCATCTTGAACCACACCAATAATAAAGCCAACAGCAACCACTTGCATGGCAACATCGTTAGAAATACCAAACAAGCTACAAGCCAGTGGGATCAATAATAATGAACCACCCGCCACACCGGATGCGCCGCAAGCTGAAACAGCAGCAACAACACTCAGTAACAATGCGGTCAGTAAATCGACTTGAATGCCTAAGGTATGCGCCGCAGCTAAGGTCAATACGGTAATAGTGATCGCCGCGCCGCCCATGTTGATGGTGGCACCTAAGGGAATAGAAACGGAATAAGTGTCTTCATGCAGCTTTAACTTTTCACACAGCGCCATATTCACCGGAATGTTTGCCGCGCTCGAGCGAGTAAAAAACGCCGTCACACCACTTTCACGCAAGCATTGAAATACCAGCGGATACGGATTACGTTTAATCTTCACGTACACAATCAATGGATTAACAACTAAAGCAATAATAGCCATCGCACCTAATAGCACGGCCAATAACTGGGCATAACCTGCAATCGCCGCAAAACCGGTTTCGGCAAATGTCGCCGCAACGAGACCAAAAATACCGATAGGCGCTAAACGGATAATAAAACGCACCATTTGTGAAATACCGTGGCTCATGTCGGCAAACACTTGTTTAGTCGAATCGGTAGCATGATGTAGGGCTAAACCTAAACCCACACCCCAAGCGAGAATACCAATATAGTTGCCCGTCATTAACGCATTGACTGGGTTATCAACCAGTTTGAATAACAAGGTATGGATGACTTCACCAATGCCCTGTGGTGGGCTGGTGCCTTCTACGCCAGCAACTAAGACTAAATTAGTCGGGAAAATCGAACTCAGGAGCACTGCGGTTAATGCGGCCGCGAAAGTGCCGAATAAATACAGCACCACAATGGGACGCATATTGGTTTGAGTATTCTTTTTTTGATTAGCAATCGATGACGCCACTAAGATAAAAACTAAGATGGGAGCAATCGCTTTTAATGCGCCAACGAATAAACTGCCTAAGAAGGCGATATCTTTCGCGCTACTCGGTGAAAAACTGGCTAAGACCACACCAGCGATTATCCCCAAAAAGATTTGTATTACTAGACTGCCATTAGCCAACTTAGCTAACAATGATGATTCTTGTTTCATGGTTTAACCTATCGTTATTATATTTCGGTTGAGATCCCCAACGCGCACCTTCGGAAATGAGGCCAATAAGGTTTTTATAGGATGTGACTGGACTTGTCTAGTTTTGCGGGGAAATAAGCTAACTAAATTACCCTAGCCCCGCAAAAAGCATACAAAAAACTAACAAGCGCCAGATTAGCGCTTGTCTAAGGCGAGATCGGCGCCCCGTAACATGGCATCGATTAACTCGTGGGCATCGAACTTAGTTAGTGCTTCATTCGCCCCAACTTGATGGGCCTGACTCACGCTAATTTCGCTGGATAAAGACGTATGCAAAATGATGTAGGCCTTGGCAGTCAGAGGATTATCACGCACTTCAAAAGCCAATTCGTAACCATCCAGTCCCGGCATCTCGATATCACTCACCAAAATATCTATCGGGTGATGTTCCAGTGCCGCTTGCTCCATCATGACTAGCGCTTCTTTACCGTCGGCGGTGACTCGATAAGGAATGTTAATCATATCAAGGGCGTCGGATAACTGCTTACGCGCCACCTTAGAATCATCCACCAATAAGATATTCATAGGTTTAAGTTTTTCACGTTGTACGTCAGTCAAAATAGCCCGATTCGTCTGTGGATCATCGGGGAAGATTTTCGACAATAACAGTTCAACGTCAAGTAACTGTACCAGTTGGTCCTCAAAACGTGTCACGCCCGTCAAATAGGCATTTTTCCCTAAACTAGACGAAGGAGCTTCAATATCACGCCAGTTACATTCAATAATCTTATCGATACCGCGCACCAAGAAACCAATGATCATCCGCTGACAATCCGTGATGATGATGTAGCACTTTTCCCGCTCTTCAGGGGCTATTGGCCGATAACCAATCGCCGCCGCCATATCTATGATAGGAATCGTATGACCACGGATAGTTGAAGCCCCCAGAATCGTCGGATGAGATTGGGGGATTTTGCTGAGACGTGTGTACGGCACCAGCTCACGCACTTTCAACGTGCCTAAGGCAAACACTTGCGTCTGTGATAACCGAAACAGTAGTAATCCCTGTGACTGACTTGCCTTACTTTTCATAATTAGATAGATAACTCACTAAAACCAACCTGCGGATAGCTTAACCTTAACACAGTAAAATTTTGATGACTAAGGTCAAACGAATGAAACTATTATGCCTATTAATGAATAGGTTCGGCCCTGAGACACCTACAAAAGGCTTAGTCTTGTAATGCGTACAAAACGTCAAAGGCGAATTGATCCCAGCCATCGGCAGTAAAGGCGATATCGCGAATACTGCGTACTTGGCTGACAGCGTGTAATGGCGCAGCACCATTGACCATTAAGTAATAGGCCATGATAAGACTGGTGCGATCCTTACCAGAACGGCAATGGATCACCACAGGTAAGCCATCGGCTTCACACTGTTGGATAAAAGCTAATGCCTTGGGCAATTGAGCGACACAAATCGCCACATCCCCATCTTGGGGCGGCACATTGCGCGAAAAGGGAATACATTCGTAACGTAAATCGAGCTTTTTAAAGGTGCTCGGCTCGCAGCCTTCGCCCCCATTGACCGACAGGATGGCACCAATACCGGCCTCTTTAAGCGCTTGCAAATCCCAAGGATCTTTATTGGGACCACTGCGCCCTGCGACTTTACCTTCAACTAACCAGAATAAGTGTTGCATAAACCTTACCTACGACAAGTGAGATGACAAGGAACGCCAGAGATAAGCTAAGAATAGCTTGTTTCCAACGACTTAAGATTTTTTGCCCCAAAATTCAGCATTGGCAGCCGGCAACTGTTTACGCTTTTTTTTACCCATACCTTCGGGCTTGGCGACAGGTTTAGCTTGTTCTAACAGTTCGACTGGCATTTCATCATCGGCTTCAAAACCGACAATTTGCTCACGCACTAACTTAAGCTTGTTCTTTTTCTCTATTACGCCAAAGTGGTGATAATCCTCATGGGAAATCAAGGTCACAGCTAAGCCAGCTTCACCGGCGCGGCCACTACGGCCAATGCGATGCATATAATCCGCAGGGCTTCTTGGTAAATCAAAGTTGATCACCACAGGTAGTTTATCGATATCGATACCACGGGCGGCAATGTCAGTGGCGATTAACACACTGATCTCACCATTTTTAAAACCATCGAGCACTCGCGTACGTGCGCCTTGCGCTTTATCGCCATGGAAGACTTCGGCACTGATCCCACGTTTAGACAACTTTTGCGCTAAATGATTACAGGTATTTTTGGCACTCACAAAAATCAACGCCTGTGACCACTGATGTTCTTTAATCAGATGCGCCAATAATGCGGTTTTCATCGGACGATTAACGGTGATCACCCGCTGATGAATCGTGCTTTCTTGTTCACTTTGGAATTGGTATTCAAGCGGATCATTCAGCAATTTTGCCGTTAATTCACGGACTTCTTCTGGAAATGTCGCTGAGAATAATAAGGTTTGTTTCTTGGCGGGCAACGCGTCGAGCACTTGGGCTAATTCTTCTGTAAAACCAAGGCTTAACATACGGTCAGCTTCATCGAGCACTAAGGCGCTAACGCGGTTAAGTTTGATGGCATTGCTGGACAACAGATCTAACAAACGACCCGGCGTTGCCACTAATACATCAGCACCAGCGCGTAGGCTCTGCATTTGCGCATTGACTGAAACACCACCAAACGCGGCGACAATTTTTAGCTTGCCATTCAAATGCGAGGCATAGGACAGAAAGCTGTCTGCGACTTGTTGGGCTAATTCGCGGGTTGGTACTAAGACCAAACAACGAACATAAGCACCTGTCTTATCGTCTGTTTTTGCTTCAACAAGTTGCTGCAACAGCGGCACGGCAAAGGCTGCCGTTTTACCCGAGCCCGTATTGGCGCCGGCTAACACATCCCGCCCAGCAAGCACAACGGGGATCGTCGCCGCCTGTACTGGTGTGGGCGAAACATACGCTAATTCGGTTAGTCGATTTAGCAAAGGTGCAATAATGCCGAGTTGGGCAAAGCTTGCCGCAGAGGAAGAAGCCTGAGTCATAGAAAGTTTAACTGCTCACCAATATCTTAATAGGCGGCTATTCTAGCTTAAATATCGAGGCAGTGCTTGTCAGTTTCCAGCGTTAACAACTGCTGTTTCATCGCAAGCCCGTAGGCGTAACCCGTTAACTTGCCATTTTTGCCTATCACTCTATGACAAGGCACGATAATCGCGATGGGATTGGCACCATTGGCCGCGCCCACGGCGCGCACCGTCTTAGGCCGACCGATTTGCTCGGCAATCTGCCCATAACTACAGCTCTGGCCGTAATCTACATTGAGCAAGGCTTGCCATACGTCGCGCTGAAATTCAGTGCCCTTGGGCGCGAGTTTTAAATCAAATTCAACCCGCTCACCCGCAAAGTAATCCGCGAGCTGCGCCTGAGTTTCGCGAATATGCGCCTTAGCTTGATTGAGGGCATCCTCACTCGCCTTGGCAAGCGCAATCTCAGTGCGATCCGAGCCGACAACCGTTAAATGGCTCAGTCCATAGGCATTGGCATTTAACTGCAATATTCCGGCAGGACTGATAAACGTATCCACGGCGCAGGGTTGATATTCTGCAATGCTTGGCGCTTGGCTCAATTGACGAATCGCATGTTTCATAATCTGTCTCTTTATTTGATCTTAATTTGGTTCTTAACTGAACTGCTTACTCATCTTTTTAAACTGGCCATTTAATGTGAGACAGCTTAATGGTTATTGATGCCAAAGCTGAAAGGTTAAATAACTGCCCCATGGGGCAATTTGTTGGCTCAGCTGCTCGCACAATTGGGGATAGCTCACAGCTGCAGCGGCTGTTTCATCCAACCTATTGTTCTTGATATATAAGGCCAATAAATGCTTTTTAACAATCAAATCGGTATGCAAAAACACATTGGGATCGCCCAAGCCACGAAGCTTGGCATACGCTATCGTCCAAGGACCTATGCCTTTAACGCTAAGCCAATCATCGACGCTCGCCTCAGGATGTTCGCAGATAAACGCCGCGAGCGCATTGAGGGCTAATTTACGAGCGCCGGGCATTTTTAGCTCTGTTAGACTCGCCTCACGAATGGCCTCGGGTGTAGGAAATAAACGATACTCGCAACCATTGAGACTAAAGCGCTCGCCATAGGCTTCAACCAATTGATTAAGTAGCTTAGTCGCCTGCACTACCGTCACTTGCTGGCCTAAAATCGCACGGCAGGCCGCCTCAAATAAGGAGCCTGCACCGGGAATGCGTAATCCCGAAAACGGTGTTAATCCTAAACTCGGTAGCGCACTTAAGCCTTGTTCAATCAGCAGCATATCCGCATCGAGATCTAAAATGCGTCGCACTTCAGTGACCAGCAATTGCAGCTCATCGACAGGAGAGTCTTCGGTCAACATTATCGCGAGTTTGAAGCGATTTAGCTTAGGCTCGTGGATAATGTGCACTGTGCCGCGCATCTTACCTAGGGCAAAACAGCGACCATATTCGAGCCCATTATCGCCAGCTTTGGCCTCATCTACCACGGACGCCTCATCGCCAACGACATCGCTCGCTTGTGGATGACTCATCTGCGGTGTGAACCATTCCATCCCTGTTACCGCACGTAATCGATAAAATGCCAGCTGTGATGCCCAATCCAATGGCGGCCGATAATACTGATACAAGGTTAATCCATAGTGCGGCACAAATTCACCCAAAGTATCAATTTCACTTAATCCTGTTAGTGGCTCAATCATGGACTCCTTTGCCGCTTTGGTTAACGTGGTCTTTCTTAATTGAGTTGGCGTCAATTGTAAGGTTTGCTTAAACGCCTCATTAAAACGGCGAATACTGTTGAAACCCGCCGCCAGTGCGACTTGAGTGACAGGTAATTGGGTTTGATGTAGTAATTGCTTAGCGAATAGTAACTGCCGATATAAGGCATATTGTTTAGGCGAAGTGCCAAAACCTTCGGTAAAGAGCTTATTGAGATAACGACTGCTGATCCCTAATCGCTCAGCCAATTGTGTCACTGTCGAGGCAGGCTCTCCCGATGATTTCCCCGCTAAGGCGCCCGCTTCGATTAAACTAATGGCCCTCGCCAACGTAGTGCCTGTGCCTTTCCATGGATTTGAGCCTGGCGCACTGTCGGGCCGACAACGCAAACACGGGCGTAATCCCGCCAGTGCGGCTTTCACGGCCGAATCAAAATAACGCACATTTTGCTCTTTTGGCGCGACGGCGGGACACACGGTACGGCAATAAATGCCCGTCGTTAATACGCCCACAAAAAACTTACCATCAAAACGCGGATCGCGGCTCATCCTCGCCTCACGGCAAATCGATGCTGAAAGTAGCCCCGAACTGGACTCCAATGAATGCACCGAGTCTATTTCATCATGCTTATTTGAACTCTTAGGCACTCTATCTGTATTCATTGTTCATCACGCCCGACAATGTTCGCTCACAATTAATTTCTTGTTGATCACTTTACGTAAAACTAGCATGTAGCACTAGCGGAAAACGGAACTCAATCATTTCAATGCTTTTAGGGAATGAAATCCTATATGCTATACGCGACTATTTTTTATCTCACCATAGAGCTAATTCATGTTTAAACGATTTGAATCTTGGGTGGAAGCCCTCCCCGATGATGAACCCACTAAGCCGCCTACTGGGGTTTATGCTTTTTGCCGCCACTACACTAAAGGCTACGAACTGCCGCTGATCTTAATGTCAGTGCTGACCGCTATGCTGGCGATGCTTGAAGTGTCCCTGTTCGGATTTATGGGCCAATTAGTGGATTGGCTTGTGAAAAAAAATCCCGAAACCTTATTTCAAGACGAAGGCACGACCTTAATGCTGATGGGGGGCATGGTGCTGATTGTGATGCCAATCTTGGTATTACTGCATGCGCTTATCATGCATCAAACCTTGCTCGGCAATTATCCTATGTCGATCCGTTGGCTCGCGCACCGCTATTTGCTAAAGCAAAGTGTGTCATTTTATCAAGATGATTTTGCTGGCCGAATCGCCACGAAAGTGATGCAAACCTCCTTAGCCGTGCGCGAAACTGTGATGAAGTTGCTCGATGTATTGGTATACATTTTGGTGTATTTCACCTCTATGTTGGTGATGATCGCCAGCGCCGACCTGCGCTTAGTGATACCTATGCTAGTGTGGCTTGCACTGTATGTAGGGCTGCAATGGTACTTTGTGCCTAAGCTGAAAAGTGTCTCTACCGAGCAAGCCGATGCGCGATCAACCATGACAGGCCGTATTGTCGACAGCTACACCAACATCACTACAGTGAAGCTATTCGCCCACACGCAAAAAGAAGCCGAATACGCCAAATCGAGTATGCGGATATTTTTAGACACGGTTTATCGCCAAATGCGCTTAGTAACGGGCATCAGCGTCAGCGTGCAAATCATTAATTATGTGCTCGCATTCAGCATTGCTGCGGTAGCGATTGCTCTATGGACTGACAGCGCGATTACTATCGGCGCCATCGCCATTGCGGTCAGTTTAGCACTGCGCTTAAACGGCATGTCACAATGGATCATGTGGGAAATCAGTTCGTTATTTGAAAATATCGGCACTGTCACCGATGGGATGAACACCTTATCGAAAACGACGATCATCCAAGATGAGCCAGACGCCAAGGCGCTGGTCGTCAACCATGGCAAGATTGATTTCAACCAAGTGTGCTTCCATTACGGCGAGCAGACTGGGGTGATTGAAGATCTGAATCTGAATATTAAGGCAGGTGAAAAAGTTGGCTTAGTGGGACGTTCTGGTGCGGGTAAGTCGACCTTAGTGAATCTATTAATGCGTTTCTACGATGTCGAGAAAGGTCAGATTAATATTGACGATCAAGACATCAAAACGGTTATGCAGGATTCACTACGTTCGCAAATCGGTATGGTGACCCAAGATACATCACTGTTGCACCGTACTATCCGCGAGAATATTCTTTACGGCAATCCAACGGCCAGCGAAGAACAGCTCGATAGCGCCATTAAACAAGCTCAAGCCTATGACTTTATTAAGGATCTAAGTGACCCTCACGGTAATCATGGCTTAGATGCCCAAGTCGGTGAACGTGGTGTAAAACTTTCTGGTGGCCAAAGACAGCGTATCGCTATCGCGCGGGTTTTATTAAAAAATGCGCCGATTTTGCTACTTGATGAAGCCACCTCAGCGCTTGATTCCGAAGTCGAAGCCGCCATTCAAGAAAGTTTATATGAGTTAATGCAAGGTAAAACAGTCATTGCAATCGCCCATCGACTTTCGACCATCGCCGCGATGGACAGACTTATAGTGTTAGATCAAGGCCGAGTTGTCGAACAAGGCACGCACCAAGAACTGATTGACGCTGGCGGTATTTATGCCCAGCTTTGGGCGCACCAAACCGGTGGATTCTTAGGTGTAGACTAAATTAAAAGTTAAATGACGAAAGGCGATACTCAGAAATGAGTGTCGCATTTTTTATCTCAAATAAGTTTCCGCCTAATTCTGCCCTCTTCCCGCAAAGCTTCACTCTTACACCGCCCTCATATTCACCGCAACGATACGCTATTCAGCTATTACACTAGCTACCGTAAGAACGGCTCACTTCAAATTGCACTCGTTGAGCTGTTGGAAATATGAGATAAATCGCGATTAACGGTTCCAAGTATAACCATTAAGAGTGGCAGTATTCAAAGTACAAATACATTGAACAATCTGAAAGGTGAGTTTTAGCCATGGGGTTAGCGCAAGGTTAAGCAGGAAAACACTTCAATAATGCTTATCACACAATTGAACAGAATGACTTCACCGCACTAAGTATGCCTCTCGAAGCATCATTTATCTTAATGTGGATGGTTTGATTGGTGGGTAAATTCGGAATCGGCAAATAACTCGACGCGTATGAATCGGGGAGATCTCGATTTAATATTCAAAATTCAGACACAAAAAAACCACCTTGAGGTGGTTTATTGTCTTTAACCAAAGTTTCGATAAACCTTGATTAAAATTGGTATCCCCTAGGGGATTCGAACCCCTGTTACCGCCGTGAAAGGGCGGTGTCCTAGGCCTCTAGACGAAGGGGACCCGGACATATTAATTTGAACGTACTGTTCCCGTTTAACATCTACGGTGTCCTAGGCACTCTCTTCTAAAAAATGAAGGGGACCCAGACTTATGATTTAACTCGTAACCGAGCTTTATAACACATTCACTTCAGTAGGCTAGGAAGTAAATGCTTTGTTCTTACCAAACAACACGTTAGTTATTTGCTAGGAACCAAAATTTGGTATCCCCTAGGGGATTCGAACCCCTGTTACCGCCGTGAAAGGGCGGTGTCCTAGGCCTCTAGACGAAGGGGACCCGGACTTATGTTTTAACTCGTAACCGAGCTTTGTAACACATTCACTTCAGTAGGCTAGGAAGTAAATGCTTTGTTCTTACCAAACAACTCGTTAGTTATTTGCTAGGAACCAAAATTTGGTATCCCCTAGGGGATTCGAACCCCTGTTACCGCCGTGAAAGGGCGGTGTCCTAGGCCTCTAGACGAAGGGGACCCGGACTTATGATTTAACTCGTAACCGAGCTTTGTAACACATTCACTTCAGTAGGCTAAATGCTTTGTTCTTACCAAACAACACGTTAGTTATTTGCTAGGAACCACTCTCTATAAAAATAGATGGTATCCCCTAGGGGATTCGAACCCCTGTTACCGCCGTGAAAGGGCGGTGTCCTAGGCCTCTAGACGAAGGGGACCCGGACTTATAATTTAACTCGTAACCGAGCTTTGTAACACATTCACTTCAGTAGGCTAGGAAGTAAATGCTTTGTTCTTACCAAACAACACGTTAGTTATTTGCTAGGAACCAAAATTTGGTATCCCCTAGGGGATTCGAACCCCTGTTACCGCCGTGAAAGGGCGGTGTCCTAGGCCTCTAGACGAAGGGGACCCCGGACATATTAATTCGAACTCACGTTCCTGCTTAACATCTACAGTAAATTGGTGGAGCTACACGGGATCGAACCGTGGACCTCTTGCATGCCATGCAAGCGCTCTCCCAGCTGAGCTATAGCCCCAAATTTTTGTCGACACTGCTAACTTTAATAGTATGCGTATCAGCAGAAATTTAGATTTTGTTCATATCAAACAACTCGTTAGCTATTCGACAGGAACCAATACTTGGTATCCCCTAGGGGATTCGAACCCCTGTTACCGCCGTGAAAGGGCGGTGTCCTAGGCCTCTAGACGAAGGGGACCCGGACTTATGATTTAACTCGTAACCGAGCTTTGTAACACATTCACTTCAGTAGGCTAGGAAGTAAATGCTTTGTTCTTACCAAACAACACGTTAGTTATTTGCTAGGAACCAAAATGTGGTATCCCCTAGGGGATTCGAACCCCTGTTACCGCCGTGAAAGGGCGGTGTCCTAGGCCTCTAGACGAAGGGGACCCCGGACATATTAATTTGAACTTTTCGCTATAAAAGGTTCCCGTTTAACATCTACGGTAAGTTTGGTGGAGCTACACGGGATCGAACCGTGGACCTCTTGCATGCCATGCAAGCGCTCTCCCAGCTGAGCTATAACCCCAAACCTATCGAACTACATTTAAGCGCACTGCAAGCATTTGCTCGACTGTGTCTCAACTGCGTGGCGCATTCTATGCAGCGCACCTAAAAGTGTCAACTCGTTTTTTTAGGAATTTATTCTATCTGCTACAAATTCAATCGCTTTGGATATTCTTTGCTCAGAACGGCTTCTTCCAATTAAAAATAGTGTGATATCTAAGCCTGGAGACTGCCCTGCCCCTGTTACAGCAACACGTAAAGGCATACCGACTTTACCCATACCCACATCTAATTCAGTCGCAGTGTCTTCAATCGCCTGATGGATAGCTTCTACAGTCCAATCAGTTAATGCGGCTAATTTTTGTTGAACCAGTTGCAATGGCTCTAACGCAACACCACGTAAATGCTTTTTCGCTTGGGCTTCATCAAACTCTGCAAAGTCTTCATAGAAATAGCGGCTAGAAGCGGCTAACTCTTTTAGTGTCTTAGCGCGTTCAGCTAATGCAGTAACCACTTCCGCTAATGCTGGGCCGTTTGACAGATCAATTTTTTGATCGTCCATGTGCCATTGTAAGTGTGTTGCCACATATTCTGGGGCAAGACTCTTTATATAGTGTTGGTTCAACCACACCAGTTTATCGGTATTAAAGGCAGAAGCGGCTTTATTGATATCACCGAGCTTAAAGTATTGCTTCATTTCTTCTAAAGAGAAGATCTCTTGATCGCCATGTGACCAACCTAAACGTACTAGGTAGTTCAACAGTGCTTCTGGCAAATAGCCATCGTCACGGTACTGCATTACGCTCACTGCGCCATGACGCTTAGATAATTTCGCACCATCATCACCGAGAATCATAGAGACGTGAGCATATTCTGGGATCGGCGCCCCTAATGCTTTAAGGATATTGATTTGACGCGGCGTATTGTTGATATGATCTTCACCACGAACCACACAAGTAATTCCCATATCCCAATCGTCAACAACCACACAGAAGTTATAGGTTGGCACACCATCGGTACGGGCGATGATCAAGTCATCTAATGCATCGTTAGAAAATTCAATACGGCCACGAACATGGTCATCAAATACCACTGAACCGCCGATAGGATTTTTGAAGCGCACGACAAATGGCTCATCAGTATCACGAGCGGGTAAGTCACGGCAGCAACCATCGTACTTTTGTGCTTCACCGTTTGCGGCTTGTGCTTCTCTTAACGCATCAATACGCTCACGTGAGCAATAGCATTTATATGCAGTGCCCTTTGCTAACATTTGGGCAATAA
Organism: Shewanella sp. N2AIL; assembly: GCF_022690845.1. Taxonomy (NCBI): domain Bacteria; kingdom Pseudomonadati; phylum Pseudomonadota; class Gammaproteobacteria; order Alteromonadales; family Shewanellaceae; genus Shewanella; species Shewanella sp. N2AIL. The sequence continues at coordinate 37,572 of NZ_JALBYT010000039.1, forward strand.
TTTCGTTATAACGATCAAAACGCTTAGTTTGGTAATACGGGCCCTCGTCCCATGTCAAACCTAACCAGTTCATACCTTCTAAAATCGCATCGCAGGCGGCTTGAGTCGAACGCTCAATATCAGTGTCTTCAATACGTAATACAAACTCACCGTTATTGGCGCGAGCTTGTAACCAAGAATAAAGTGCAGTACGGGCACCACCAACATGTAAGAAACCAGTAGGACTAGGGGCAAAACGCGTCTTAGTTGTCATAATGGGACACTAACCTATATAAAGTCGTCTAGATAAAGACAATCACGATAAAAAAGTGGGCTTATTCTAACAGTCAAAGCAGGCGCTGCAAATGGGACAAGCTCTGCAGTATCACTTATCTAGTAAAATCGTGATGCTAAATCCCCTCCTTATATAGAGAAGCCTATATAAAGGTGCACATATAAAGTGGTGCCACAGCTATCACCCGCAAACCTGCACCCCATTTATCTGACTTAAGACTCATGGATTGATTTCGCTACGCTTAGATCCCAGCCCTACTTTTGCCCCTATCATGCCTTCAGCTATAAATAGTGTGTCTTTGGCGTAACGCCTATACACTGCTATCCACTCAATCTCTAACATCTAATCATTGTGAGTCACTCACACCCTGTCATTTTATCGTCCGAAATGCTCACGAATGACATGAGTCTAGCTATCGCGGCATCCCAAACACCCAAATTGCACGCCATTGATAGGCGAATAAACTAACACTTTGATCGGCGGCGTGATTAGCATTAAGCCAATGCGAACAAAAATAGCGCGACCAATGCTTTTTTCACTAAAAAGCGTTGACACTAGATCGAACCTCCCTATAATACGGCTCCACACAGCGAGGTCGATTAGCTCAGCTGGGAGAGCACGTCCCTTACAAGGAGGGGGTCACTGGTTCGAGCCCAGTATCGACCACCATTGTTTATTATAAATAATTTGTAAAGAAATAATGGCTGTACAACATAGTTATATCCCAGGTCGCTTAGCTCAGCTGGGAGAGCACCTCCCTTACAAGGAGGGGGTCACTGGTTCGAGCCCAGTAGCGACCACCATATAACTTAATGTACCTCATTGTGTGAAAGTCATTCCCAGGTCGCTTAGCTCAGCTGGGAGAGCACCTCCCTTACAAGGAGGGGGTCACTGGTTCGAGCCCAGTAGCGACCACCATTCTTCAGTGAATAATGACTTAAAAATTGTGTAATGTCAGAATTCCCAGGTCGCTTAGCTCAGCTGGGAGAGCACCTCCCTTACAAGGAGGGGGTCACTGGTTCGAGCCCAGTAGCGACCACCATATTCTGCAATACACAAGTTATATCCCAGGTCGCTTAGCTCAGCTGGGAGAGCACCTCCCTTACAAGGAGGGGGTCACTGGTTCGAGCCCAGTAGCGACCACCATATTCTGTAATACATAAGTTATATCCCAGGTCGCTTAGCTCAGCTGGGAGAGCACCTCCCTTACAAGGAGGGGGTCACTGGTTCGAGCCCAGTAGCGACCACCATATTCTGCAATACACAAGTTACATCCCAGGTCGCTTAGCTCAGCTGGGAGAGCACCTCCCTTACAAGGAGGGGGTCACTGGTTCGAGCCCAGTAGCGACCACCATATTTATCCCCACAATAAACTTTACCAACACGCTGACTCAACTATGCTTGATCTCAATCAGCGAGTGCTAAATTTTACTATTTCACCTTTTATAATCCGTAAAATACCAAGCTCTATCGACACTCAGCCTGATTTCATTCTGCTTTTAGCATTGTTTGGAGATCAACATTATGGCCAGCGTCAGTCAATCCGCTTCTCTTGCCAATATTGCCGCTTATTTAAAGCATACCCACGCTTGCGATGAGCAAACGGCGCTCAAGGAAGCACGGGAAGTCATGCATAATCTCGTCAGTATGCGCCAAAAGGGCTTTATTACCGGTTGGTACTTTGACGAACAAGGCCACTTAGAGTTGTTGCCTAGCGATGCGATCCTAAAACGTATCCTTTTAGATGATGATTAACTGCACCAACTGTCCCTTTGTCTTGATTGACGACAAACACCATCGACTTGACCACAATTGACCATACAATCAGCCTAAATTCATATTCCGAAATAACCCATCACGCATTTTCAGCGTAGCGCATACTTTTGCGGCATTTTTTGATCTCAAAATAACTAAGTTTGTTTAATAAACCTGCACCACCAAGGGCTATCTATTTGAGGCAGATCCGCGCCATGGGTGGGTTTCCACCCAAACAGAAAATCACTGTGAGCGAGATCTCACCCACAAAACTAAAAGTGTGACAAACATCAAATGAACTACACTTTAGTAACCAAACACTTACAGAAGTCTGTGTAAGTTGGCGTGGTATTTGCCTTTAGTAAGACAGACCTCAGGGAAATCAAGGCTGTATTCCTACTCAAACTTGGTAACAAACTAACCAAGACTGAGGACAAATCCTAACAACAGAAAAAGGAACTCAAGATGACATTGAATCAACAAACTGGATTGACCCGTCCACTCAAAACCTTAGTCAAAATGCTCGCCGTTGCCTCCGTGTTCGCAACCAGCTTTAACGTATTTGCAGAACCTATTGAAATTAAGTTTTCGCACGTTGTGGCAGAAAATACGCCCAAAGGCCAAATGGCACTTAAGTTTAAAGAACTCGTTGAACAACGTTTACCGGGTGAATACAAGGTCAGTGTATTTCCTAACTCACAGTTATTTGGGGATAACAACGAGTTAGCGGCACTACTGTTAAACGACGTGCAATTTGTTGCGCCGTCACTCTCAAAATTTGAACGTTACACTAAACGCCTACAAGTATTCGATTTACCTTTCCTCTTCAATGATATGGATGCGGTAAACCGTTTCCAACAAGGTGAAGCAGGTCAAACACTGCTGAACTCTATGACCCGTAAAGGGATTGTCGGTCTAGGCTATTTACACAATGGTCTGAAACAGTTCTCGGCTAACACGCCACTTAAAAATCCTGCTGATGCAAAGGGCTTGAAGTTCCGCGTAATGGCGTCTGATGTTTTGGCGGCTCAGTTTGATGCTGTCGGCGCTATTCCAGTGAAAAAACCTTTCTCTGAAGTATTTACCCTGCTGCAAACCCGCGCTATCGATGGTCAAGAAAACACGTGGTCAAATACTTACTCACAAAAGTTTTATGAAGTGCAAAGCCAAATCACTGAAAGTAACCACGGTGTGCTCGACTACATGGTCGTGACCTCTGACACTTTCTGGAAAGGCTTACCCGCTGACAAACGTAAGATCATCAAAGAAGCTTTAGATGAATCTATCGCATTAGGTAACAAAATTGCCGCTGAGAAAGATAACCAAGACAAGCAGTTAATCCTAGATTCTAAACGTTCACAGTTAGTGACTTTAACGCCTGCTGAACGTCAAAAATGGGTCGATGTGATGAAACCAGTTTGGGCTAAGTTTGAAGATCAAATCGGTAAAGATGTGATTGAAGCTGCTGTAGCTGCAAATAAATAATAATGATGATAGCCGCTTAACCTCAACCGAGGTTAAGCGGCCATTTCAGCGAGGGGATTATGGCTGTGATATCGCGAATATTTGGTTATTTTGAAGAAGGTGTGCTCAATTTATTGATCACTCTGATGACGTTGTTAGTGTTTTCAGAAGTCGTCGCACGATTCTTCTTCAATACGGGTTTTCTGTGGATCCAAGAACTCACACTGACCTTTTGCGGTTGGTTTGTGTTGTTTGGTATGTCTTATGGGGTAAAAGTTGGCGCGCACATTGGTGTCGATGCCTTCGTTAAAAACTTAGCGCCTCGGGCCAAAAAGATAACGTCCCTCGTTACCGCCTTTGTCTGTATCGTCTATTGCGGACTGTTTTTAAAAGGCAGTTGGGATTACTTAAGCCAGATGTATCAAATTGGTGTGCCTATGGAAGATATTAATTTCCCCCAATTTTTCTTAAAAAACCTCGACCCAGACTTTGCTTGGAACACCTTACGGATTGATGTTGAAGATGGCGCGGTACCGATTTGGTTATCCCAGAGCATCTTGATCATTGGTTTTTCGATGTTGACTTGGCGATTCGCCGAACTCTTTATTGCCATCCTACGTGACCAAGTCACTGGCTTCCAATTTGCCGATGAAGCGAAAGAAAGTATGCATTTAATCGATGAAAGCGTTAAAAACGCCAATGAAGAACCCGTCTCTGACGAAAAGGAGACTAAATAATGGCGATTGCAACCCTATTTACCGCCCTATTAGTGTGTATGTTTCTCGGTATGCCTATCGCTATCGCGTTAGGTTTTTCCAGCATGCTCACCATTTTGTTTTTCTCGAATGACTCCTTAGCCTCAGTGGCACTCAAACTGTATGAGTCTTCATCGGAGCATTACACTCTACTCGCTATCCCCTTCTTTATTCTGTCATCCGCCTTCCTCTCAACCGGTGGCGTCGCGAGACGGATTATCGATTTTGCCATGGACAGTATTGGACATGTCCGTGGTGGATTAGCGATGGCATCTGTTATGGCCTGTATGCTGTTTGCGGCGGTTTCAGGCTCATCACCCGCAACCGTAGCGGCGATTGGTTCAATCGTGATTGTGGGCATGGTTAAAGCGGGTTATCCCGAGAAGTTTGCGGCGGGGGTTATCACCACCTCAGGCACACTTGGTATTTTGATCCCACCGTCCATTGTGATGTTAGTGTATGCGGCAGCGACCGAAGTGTCCGCAGCAAGAATGTTTATGGCAGGTTTAATCCCAGGCTTAATGATGGGATTCATTCTGATGATCGTTATCTACATCGTCGCCCGCTTTAAGAACCTGCCTTCGCGTCCTTTCCCAGGCTTTAAACAACTGGGGATTTCAAGCGCCAAAGCTCTGGGTGGATTAGCACTCATCCTTATTGTACTCGGCTCTATCTATGGCGGCGTTGCTAGCCCGACTGAAGCTTCGGCTGTGGCTTGTATGTATGCGTACTTTATTGCGGTATTTGGTTACCGTGACATTGGGCCATTAAAAGAGGTGGCTTGGCGCAATCAAGGTGAAAGCTTACCTAAAGCCGCCGCACGTAACTTAGGTCACATGTTCCTAGGGCTAATTAAAACGCCTATCGACAAAGACATACGTAACGTAGTGCGTGATGGTGCTAAGGTCAGTATCATGCTGCTGTTTATCATAGCTAACGCTATGTTGTTCGCACATGTATTAACTACTGAACGTATCCCACATATTATCGCTGAGCATATCGTTAACATGGGTTTACCCGCTTGGGGCTTCCTGATCATCGTTAACTTACTGCTGCTTGCTGCCGGTAACTTTATGGAACCATCGGCAATTGTACTGATTATGGCGCCGATCCTCTTCCCTATCGCGACTCACTTAGGCATTGATCCTATTCACTTAGGTATCATCATGGTGGTGAACATGGAGATAGGTATGCTCACGCCGCCGGTGGGGCTCAACCTCTTTGTTACCGCGGGGATCACGGGTAAGAGTATTGGCTGGGTCATTCAATCGGTTCTGCCTTGGTTACTGCTGATGTTAGCCTTCTTAACCTTGATCACTTACGTGCCACAGATTTCGCTCTTCTTACCAGAATGGTTGGATTCGATGCGTGGTTATTAATCTGGCAATGCAAGGTTGTGAGATTACCCCTTGATTACAGTTAGTTTTTAAGCGAGCCTAGTCAGGCTCGCTTTGTTTTATGATGCACAGTCTCAGTGATTGATACCGTCGCTTTATCAGGATAGCCACCATGTTGCCCATGACGCCTAAGGCCAAGAAACGCCTCTTTCTCACTGTAGTGCTACTTGCAGGCCTATTTGCAACACTCAAACTGACCTATTGGGTGCATTTGCATCAGGGTAAAATCGAGATCCAAGCGCAATCGGAGAAACAACTGAAGGAGTTAGTCAGCTTTCTCGATGGTGCATTATCGCGCTACGAAAGCATTCCCCACGTGCTATCGACTAATCCTATGCTCGCCAATGTACTGAACGACCAACAAAACCCAGATAAGATCCAAGAACTTAATTTATATCTCGAAGAAATCCAGCATGTCACTGAGGCGTCCGATATCTATCTGATTGATGCCTTAGGGATTGCGATTGCCGCCAGTAACTGGCAACAGAGTTTCTCTTTTATTGGCAAGGATTATTCCTTTAGACCCTATTACACCGATGCTATTTCGGGCAATTTAGGCCGTTATTATGCCGTGGGTACCAGCTCAGATAAGCGTGGGTTTTACTTTTCTTACCCTATTTATCAGCAAGGCGGCAAAGGCATACTCGGCGCTATCATAGTCAAAGTGGACATTAGCGGTATCGAGCAGCAAAGCACGAGTATTGCCATTGCGGGTCAATATCAATTCCTTATCAGCGACCCTGAAGACATTGTTTTTATCTCTAGCGTCGATGAGTGGCGCTTAAAGTCACTTACGCCACTTACCCAAGCCAAACAATATGCGCTTAATGCATCAAAGCGTTACGCGGAACGCCCCATAGGTGAACTGTTGATGAAACCGCCCTATGAGAGTGGCAGCCAAGCCATGCTCTACCAATTGCAAACGGGCAGAGATCATGAGCAATACATGGATAATCATCAGTTGATGGCCAAAGCTGGCTGGCGGGTGCACATCTTAGCGCCCATCAAACCCTTGCTGTCGTCTTTACCTGCACTAATGTTACTGTCGGCCAGTATTTATCTGTTGCTGGCACTCAGCATCTTATTTAGCGCCGAGCGTCGCCGCAACCTACAGCGTATGCAGCTGGCACAAAGCCTGTTAGAACAGCGAGTCGAAGAACGGACTCAGGACTTGCAGCAGGCGAACCATCAGCTGAAAGACACTCAGGATGAACTCATCCAAGCGGCAAAACTCACAGTGATCGGCAGTTTATCTGCCAGCATTAACCATGAGCTTAATCAGCCGCTTGCAGCACTGCGCAGCTACGCGCAAAATACTCAAACCTTTCTAGCTCGTAATATGCAAGATAAGGCTTTGGATAATATCAAGATTATTATTGAACTGACCGATAGATTGGCCGATATTGTCGGCCAATTTAAAAGCTTCACTCGCAAGAGCCAAGGCACGGATAGCGCCACTGATATTGGCCGCTGTATCAAACAAGCGTTGACCATAGTTCAGCCCGCAATAGACAAGCAAGGCGTTGAACTCGATGTGCAGTTACCCAATGGCAACTATCAGGTTTGGGGCGATAAAGTCCGATTACAGCAAGTGTTTGTCAATATCATGAGCAACGCCATTGTCGCTATGCAACAATCGGTTAAACGCAGCTTGGTCATCCGCGTGACCAGTGAAGATAAGTTCTGCATCAGTATCCAAGATTCAGGTCCTGGCGTACGTGAAAGCCAAATGGAGAAAATCTTCGAACCTTATTTCACCACCAACGAGCGGCATGGGCTCGGGCTTGGCTTATCCATTTCTCAGCGTATTATCGAATCTATGCAAGGCCAAATTAACGTCGCCAATGCCGAAGAAGGTGGCGCCATTTTCCAGATTATTTTACCTATTTATTTGCTTGAGGAATGTTAGTCTCATGAGTGTGCCCAATTCTATCCAAGATTATTCTGTACTCATCATCGACGATGAGCCGCACATAGGCACAGTTCTCGTTCAGCTATTTGAACTTGAGGGCATTAAGGCGCTCGCTACCACAGAGCCGAAAGGGATCGCTAAACTCCTGCATAAGGATTGGGCGGGAATGGTGATATCAGATGTCAACATGCCGCAATTAGATGGCATCAGCTTAATGCAACAAATCCGCCTGCAGGACCCCGACCTCCCCGTTGTGTTATTGACAGGGTTTGGGGATATCGCCATGGCAGTCAATGCATTAAAGCAAGGTGCCTACGACTTTCTCGAAAAGCCCTTTAATAACGAACATATACTCGATGTGGTGAAGCGCGCCTTAGATAAACGCAGCCTGACCTTAGAAAACCGTAAGCTTAAAAAGGATCTCGAAAGCCAGAGCGTACCAGGCCCGCGCATTTTGGGTAACAGCGTCGGCATCAACCGCATGCGCCACATCATAGATCAAGTGATAGATACCCCAGCTGACGTGTTAATCGAAGGTGAAACAGGCACAGGTAAAGAACTCGTCGCCCGCTATTTACACGATCACAGCAGCCGCAGCCAAGCCAACTTTGTCGCCATCAACTGTGGGGCGATCCCTGAAAACTTAATTGAGAGTGAGCTCTTTGGCGCCGAGGCAGGTGCCTTTACCGGCGTTGATAAGATGCGCATGGGTAAGTTTGAATACGCCAACGGCGGCACATTATTTTTAGATGAAATTGAAAGTACACCACTGTCACTGCAGGTAAAACTGCTACGGGTACTTGAAGACCGTAAGGTTGAACGCTTAGGGTCAAACAAAAGCATCAACTTAGATATACGTGTGATTGCCGCCACTAAGGTGGATTTAAAAAGCTTGTGTGACACGGGGGAATTTCGCCAAGACTTGTTGTATCGCTTAAATCTGGTGACTGTGCCTATCCCTCCCTTGCGGGATCGCCGTGAAGATATTCCTTTGCTGTTCCTGCACTTTGCCCGCGTCGCATCGGCACGCTATCACAAAGCGCTTATCGCCTTAAATGCCGAGCAAAATGCCATACTCACCTCCCACGACTGGCCGGGCAATGTGCGTGAGTTACGTAATCTCGCCGAACGCTTTGTACTGCTGGGCGGAGAAGCCGCCTTTGCTGGCACTTTGGGCAACACCCCAAGCCTGCACTCGAGTATGTCCTTACTACAAAGGGTAGAGTTTTTTGAGCGGGTACTGATTGAAGAAGCGCTTAGCCACAACAAGGGCAGCATTAAGCAAACAATGGAGCAGTTGGAACTGCCCCGCAAAACCCTCTACGACAAAATGCGTAAATATGATTTAGACCGCAAGCAGTACATTAATTCCGATGACTAGCTCATTTCGATGACAAGATAGTAGTGAACCCAGCTTGAGCTGGGTTCGCTACCACAGCATAAGAACGAGTCTGAATCACGTATTACGTCGACGTTTTATTACTTGAATGTATAAAATACAGTGCGATCGCCAAACAGATTACGGCGGCGATTCGACTTGTAGAAAAGTGAATCGTTTCATTGCCAAACCAGCCAAAATTATCAATCAACATACTCATTAGTAGCTGTCCAAAAATAACAGCAACGGTTGCGACGGCCGTACCTATCCGCTGAACGGCTAGCACCATGATGACGATATAAGGCACGCCACACATTGCACCTAATAACTGCCATTTAGGTACATCCAACAGTGTCACTGCTTGAGGTGGTTCAAAATAAAAAATCAACAATCCAGTGATCAAGGCTCCAGTCGAAAAAGTTAAAAATGCACTGCGAAACACCCCTACTTTACTCCCCAGCTGTCCATTTATCGCTGCTTGCATGCTCAAGGTGGCCCCACCAATCACAGCCAACATAATCATAATCAATGTCATAACTCGCCCTTAACTTTGCGCCATCAGCACTAATGCTGCGACGATAAATAGCAGTGCCACAATACGTTTAGTATCAATTCGTCTATGTGCTGTACCAAATAAACCGAAGTGGTCAATCAGCAAACTCTTCGCAACTTGGCCCGCTAAAATACCGATCATTGTCATAGCAATCCCAATTGCTGGTGTTGCGATCGTGAGTATCACCACGTAAATAGGGCCAAGCACGCCGCCCGTTAATGTCCAAGAGGGTTGCGCGAAAAATGATGGACTATTTCGAGGACTGAAAAACAGCATCAAGATAAAAGTGAGTGCTGCGCCGACACCGAAAATACTAAAGGTTGCCCATAACTCCCCGACTTCAGCACCTAAAGGTCCTAGGAGGCCCGCTTCAACGGATAATCCCGCCCCTCCTAGCACAACAAAAAAAATCATTAAAAACTGCATACATAAGCTCCTGTGATTAAGGGCAGCAAGAGTACCCTAGTCGATAAAACCAATAAATGAGACAATGCAGGAAACACCTGTGCATAATTTGCAAAAATGAATGATATAAACTCAATCAATATGCGAGCGTTAAAGTTTTTTATCGGCGTTTATGACAGCAAAAGCTATTCTGTTGTGGCTCGAAAGGAAGGGGTCTCTCCCTCGATGATTTCTAGAGTCATCAGCCAACTAGAAGATTCTCTGGGACAGCAGCTGTTTTATCGAAATACCAGGGCAATCATACCCACGGAATCGGGTAGGATTTTCATTGAATATGCGCGTTCCATGGCAGATCAGCTGAATGAAGTCCGCAATGAATTATTAGATAGGACGATAGAACCTAAGGGATTGATCAGAATTAATGCCCCGGTTTTTTTCGGCCAGCGACATATTGCGCCTTGGTTAGCGGGGTTTTTAAGGCGATATCCGCAGGTACAAGTGGAGCTCACACAAACTGACGATTATATCGACCCGCATGTTAGTGCCGCCGATATTATCTTTCGTATTGGCACTTTGGTTGATTCATCACTCCACTCAAGAATACTGGGAAGCCAAACCTATCATCTTGCGGCGTCCAAAGCGTATATAGCACTGCATGGCATGCCCACTGAACCCGTCGATCTCAAAAACCATCAATGCCTAGTCTATAGCGGATCTTCGGGTCAAAATCGCTGGTTTTTTAACAAGAACAAGACGACATGGCTGCATCAGCCTATCACCCCAATCCTCACCTCAAATAATGCGGAAACATTACTCATAGCTGCATTAAATGATATGGGAATCGTCCTCTTTCCTGACTGGTTAATCGGTGACTCACTTAAAAATGGACAACTTATTTCATTGCTCACGGACTGCGAATCAGCGATAAAAATTGATCAGCATTACATTACTGCCATTTACCCAAACTCCCGCACTCCCTCATTGAATGTCCGCGCTGTGATTGACTACTTTCTAGAGGTGTATGGCAATCCGCCCTATTGGAAATATCAAGGTTAATGAATCGCTGCACTAAAGCCGCAACAGATACATTAAATCAGAACACTTAGTGGATGAGCTTAAATATCGACCATAAGACTCAAGGCATGAAACTCAGCCCCAAATTCCGCGTAGCCAGTCAGGTTTGCAGGTTTATGTCAACGTATTTCAGGACGGGACACACCAAAAATAAAGGCCAACGGTTGATGTTGGCCTTTATTCATTTGATTGTCCCGTCCTGAAATACGTTGACATAAAGAGGACTTCTTTATGACAACATCAATTAACTCAAGCCGTAAGCGCACACAACGAGATTACACCTTAGCCTTTAAATTACGCGTTGTAGAGCGTGTTG
>NZ_JALBYT010000003.1:0-203685 GCF_022690845.1 Shewanella sp. N2AIL
ATTGCTACCAAAATGCATTAGCAGAAAGAGTGAATGGCATACTGAAGCAGGAGTTTTTACTGCACCGATGTAGGACATTTGCGGAGCTGAAGATACTTGTTAGAGAATCGATAGCAATATACAACGAAATGAGACCGCATCTGAGTTTGAATATGGCAACCCCTAATCAGGTGCACAATAGAAAAGGCCAGCTACAGGAGCTGGCCTAAAAACTGTCAACCTATCTTAGGACGGGACAGATTTAATCACTTGATATAATAGCTGAGCGATTTTTTTACTTTTATTGCTTTAACAACAATAGCCCTGTCAAAGCCTATGCAAGCGCACGAACATCATTGGTTTGATGGTAGTGCAAACGAGTGATGGCCAAGGCAATCAAGGCCAGTAAGGTTAACGAGCCCATCACCACGCCGCGCCACTGCGCCTCATGCCAAAACATCATCAAATAAGGCCCACCAATCGCAGCGCCTAAGTAGTAACAACATAAATACAGCGATGTCGCTTTAGCCCGATCGCGACTGGCGCGCATCGCGACAAAGGAATTACAGCAACTGTGGGTGAGGAAGAAACCACAGGCCGTCATCAAAAAACCTAAGCTAATGGTTAAAGTGGTCTCAAACAGGGTCAGTAAGCTTCCGAGCAACATCACGCACCAAGACCACTGATACAACTTATGTTGGCCAAATTTGGCGAGCCATTTCGCAGTGAAATACGAAGCTATAGTCCCACTGGAATAACACAGGAAAATCAAGGTTGCTTGAAAGCGACTCCATTCATAGGGCGCCGCCATCAAATGCAGCTGAATAAAACTAAATTGATTCACCATCATCATAAAGGTTAAGCCGCCAATCGCGTAGACCAAGCGCATTTGTGCATCGGTGAGATGATGGCTAAAGCCATGAAGATCTTGGGCTAAACGGGCGCGTTTTGATAAAGAGGGCTCAGTTTTACTCTTTGACATGGCCTGCGCATCGGCAAGTGAAGGCAGCAAATAGTTCACTAAAGCCACGCCCGCTAAGGTGACTAAAAACAACAGCCACATGGATTCTTGCCAAGATAAAAACTGCGACATAACGCCGCCGAGTAAACGACCAACAATGCCACCAATGCTATTCGCCATAATGTAAATGCCCGCGGCTTTGAGCATAGTGCTCGGTGACAACTGCTCTTTAAAGTACGCCATAGCAATTGCTGGCACGGCAGCGAGTAACGCACCTTGCAGCAATCGCACTAGCACTAGCCCGTTAAAGTCCGGTGCCCAAATTAACAGTAAGTTAGATAGCGCCAACAACCACAGGCTGACAATAATCGGTGTGTGTCGACCGATACGGTCTGACAGTACCGCATACAAGAGCAATGAAAAGGCCAAGGAAAAACTGGTTACCGACAGGATTAACGTCGCTTTAGACCCCGATACCGCAAAATGCTCCGCAATCAGCGGCAACATGCCTTGCATCAGATACAAGTTGATATACACCACCACAGAGGCGACACATAGCGCCCACATCAATCGGGTGTCACGCTGTTTATGATCAATCATAGTATCTAACTCGGCTTGCACAGGAGCCTCGACAAAGCACACTCATAGGATAGACAAAGGTTATCACCGGGCATAACATAACAATAATAGATAATATCTATCGCTATCATTGATTTTTGTTATAGCCACAAAGTACCTACCTTACCACTATTCAACAGTATGGGCCCGATTGATGGATATCCGCCAACTCAAGCATTTAGATGCCCTTGCCAGTACTGGCAGCTTTACCGCCGCAGCCAAAAAGCTCAATATGGCCCAACCTGCCTTAAGCCAAAGTATCAAGCGCTTAGAAGTCGCACTCGGCGTGACTTTGGTCAATCGTACGAGCAACAAGAATGACAAGCTGCTCGCACTCACGGCCGAAGGTTTAGTCCTACATCAACATGCCACTTTGATCCTGAAACAGATTAAGCAGGCCGAAGCGCAAATTCGCGCCATGGCCAATCTCACCTCGGGGGAAGTCCGCATTGCCGTACCGGGCATGCTGGGGTCTTTCTACCTGCCCTCGCGCTTAATGGCTTTTCGGCATAAATACCCCGAGTTGAAACTGTCACTGTTTGAAGGCGGGACGCGCGACGCGTTGCGTATGTTGCAACACGAAGAAGTGGATATTGCGATCATTACCGCCCAAGACCTACAACCTGAATTTGATAGTCAGCTATTGATCCGTGAGCAAATGGTGATCGCTATGGGAGCCGAACATCCTTTAGCGGAACATAGCGCCGTCAGTCTCAATGATTTTTTCGACCATGAGTTAGTAATGTTCAAGACAGGTTATTTCCACCGCGAGTGGATCTTATCGCAAGCCAAGGATCTGGGGAAAAAGCCCAATGTCGCCTTCGAGACTAATCTGATCAACCTTATCAAACAGATTGTTTCCCAAGGATTTGGGATCACCAGCGTGCTCGAAATGGCAATAAGTTCAAAAGATGACATTTTAGCTAAACCCTTCGATCCACCGGTATTTTTAAACCTGCATATCGCATGGAAAAAACAACGCCCCGTCAGTCAAGCAGACCGCGCCTTTGTCGATTTTTTAATGTCAAATCGCTGACCTAAATCGATTAAAACAAAAAGGGCTGATATCAATATCAGCCCTTCTCTTTTTACTATTAACTTACTGTTAAACCTTTCGATTTAACCCTGAGCGATTAGCCTTGTTTACGACGACCAAAGGCAAACGGTAGCAATAACAAGCTTAACCAACCTAATGAACCACCATCATCTTTCTTAGCTGGTGTTTCAGTCACAGACACAGACACGACACTTGAATCCTTGTTGCCATGGTTGTCCGCTACAGTCAGTTGGAATGACACGGTTTGAGCTGTACCACTCACTTCTGGCGCCACTAGATTAAGCTTGGCTGCATTAGCGTCAAAGTTAAAGCTCGCGCCGCCTAACTGAGTCCATTTGTAGGTTAATGGATCATTATTGGCATCGGATGACTTGCTCGCATCGATAAACAGTGGTTTACCTTCTTGAACAGATACCGGTGCTTCAATCACTGCCACTGGCGCAACTTCTGGCACATCAAATTGATATTCTTGCTTCAAGACTTCAGCCGACTCGTTGTTCACTTTGTTGGTCAAAGTCACAAGGTTGTCTTGGCTTGCCTTACGTGGCACTAAGTCAAACGTCACATCTTGCGCCGCGGCACCAGAGGCCATCTCGATAGTCCAAGTGATCTTATTGCCCACTTGTGTACCTTGATGGCTGATATTAGCCACTTCATGACCTTCTGGTAATAACGCTTCTAAGGTGTAAACGCGGGTTTCTTGCGTTTTGTTCGCTTCGATACGGGTCTTCATTACCTTAGCGGCGCCTGGCATTAACTCACCTGAAACAGTGCTACCTAGAGGCGGTAACACATCATCACTGACGCGCTCAAATAATACCGGAACTTTAACTGGAGCGACTTTGTCATCAGTAGTGGTCAGCGTCAGCATTGCCAAGCCTGTATCGCCCACTAACATCGCTTGTTTCCATGCTAAGTTGACGTTGAAATCTTTATGGTCACCCGTAAGATTTGCCGTTAAGTTATCACCCGCTTCATCGTATAAAGTCACTTGTTTCAAACTAAAAGCATCATCCGCATTGGCTGCAGATGCCTGATAGTTTTGTATCACGACAATATACTCACCTTTCACTGGGTTCTTAATAGATACACTTTCCTTTGAACCACCAAACGCTGAAGATGCCGCGATAGAAAGTGGACTACCATCTTTCTTATCGAGTATCACAAACATGTCTAAGTCAGGAGAGGTGGTATTACCGATTGATGCATTGAAAAATAACGCTTTGTCTTCAACGTTAAAGCGAAATACTTTTACGCCATCGGCCAAATCATCAAATGCACTATCGGTATTTGAATCCTGTTTCACACTTGATTCATAAGTAGCGCTTAACTTAAGTTCAGTCACTGTCGCCGCAACACCCGGTAGATCAATCGCTTTCAAGTGAGCCAAATTGCGCTCATCGGCATCACGTGAGGCTGAAACATTAACAACCGCAGGTAAGTCGCGTTTAGCAATCTTAGCCACGATCGGCATGTTAGCCGTTGGGAAGGCTTCCGAAGCTAATACTAAGTTACCAAAGCCCCAACTTGCACCGACGTTAGTCACATCCGCAGTCACAGTGATAGTTTGACTCTCACCTTTTTTCAGGTTGAAGCTTTCTGGCGTCACAGTTAACGCGAACTTATCGGTTGCGGAAACACCTTTTGCTGTCCAGCTACCGTCAGCCGTTGCAGTGACAGTACGTGTCCAAGTACAAGTATCGATACAACGTGAATCAGCCATGCTTGGAATGTTTAACTTACGTGGATCGCCACCTGTTGTAGGGTTAGCAATCTCGTAGTTTAAGGCACTTTCATCCATCACTAAGCCAGATTTAGCCGCTAAATCCACACGAATACGGCCTGCGCCTACGTCAAACGGATCTGCAACAGTTTTGCCATCAGCCTTTTTCATCGCTTGGGCTGTCGTTGCTGTCATCATTAGCGCAGAACGAATGTTATCTGGGGTCCAATCTTTATGCAGTGATTTAAGTAACGCGCCAGCACCGGCAACGTGAGGACTCGCCATCGAAGTACCTGACATCAACGTGAAATCAGCAGGATCAGTTCCCGCCTTATCATGGCCGAATTGTTGATCTGAATAAGCAGCATAGATATCACTACCCGGTGCAGCAACATAAGGCACCAGTACATCGTTAGTCAGGTTAGGTCCAATCAATGAGCTGGCAGATAAAACATCCGCTTCTTTACTGATGACTTTAGGGGTTGGAGACAGCGTGATTTCAAGCGCTGGATTTGCCGCCATAGCAGCAATCAGTTCTAAGCCATCGATATCGCCAATAAATACCGCTGGAATATCCAATTTATCTAGCCCAGACATGGTCAGACGCGCATTATTTTCACCATCTCTATTGAAAACAATCACACCCTTAGCGCCAGCTTTCATCGCCGCAGCGACTTTAATATCGAATGAACAACCACCGCGTCTTAAAATGGCGATCTTGTCTTTAAAAGCATCCGCAGCAAATGGTTTACAGGCTTCAAAATTGGTCGCATCGATTGTGCCAGCATAAACAGGCACACCTTTGAGCACTTCAGTTTGAACCGGGCCAGAGCCAGCAGTGTAGTGGTAGTTTTTACCATTAAATTCAACCGCGCGAACTATGTCGCGATTGTGGGTCGAGTTAGCAACCGACGTATACCAAGGCGCATTTTTAGGCGTAGAGTAAGGTGTTTGATTAATAGCAGGGCTAGTGTTTGTCGCGGCACGTGTGTTACCCGCAGCAACGGCAGCAAAAATACCCGCATTACGCGCAGCTAAGAAACCTTGTTCTGTTGCACTATTCCACGGATTTCCACCACCGCTGATTGAAAAGTTAATCACATCGACGCCATCTTTGATTGCATCGTCTAACGCTTTCAAAATAGGTGCGGTCGGGCAGCCAGAATAAGTGTCGCCCGCATTACCCGGATTACAGATTTGATAAGCTATGATGTTTGCATGTGGTGCAACACCTGAGATTTGCGTAAATTCAAGACCCGTCGCAATACCATCACCTTCTAACTTACTGGTTTCACCTTGCACGTAAGGGACATTAACTAAAATGTTACCCGCTGCTGTACTAGCAACGTGCGAACCGTGTCCGCCGTAATCCTCACCATTTTTTGCCGGGGGGGTGTCACCATACACTTTTACGTCATCAAAGTTATTGGTGATTTCTGGATAGCTACGGACACCGATCAGTTTGTCGTTACACATGCTGGCGAAGTCAGTTTTACAGTCACCAATATAGATGCCTTGACCTAATGGGTTAGTGTGGTCATAACCATCTTGGCCAACATCCGCAAATGAAGCATGGTCAGAGTTAATGCCTGAGTCGATAATACCGACGATCACGCCTTCGCCCATGGCTTTCGTGCCCGTTGCGCTGCCATCCCATACATTTGGAGAACCGATAAGCGCTTGGCTGACGTCGGTTTCCATTTGTTCCATGCGTTCGCGCTCAACAAACGCAACCTCAGGTAACTCAGCCATTTTCTTCGCTTGAGCTTGAGTCATGCGAACTGCCATACCGTTTAACGCATACTGATAGGTCGTTAATGGCTGCAGATTGGTGCCAATTGCCGCACTCGCGTTAGCTAAAAATCGGTTTTGTTTGACTTTCAAATAGCTTACATAACTTTTGACTTCAGGTCTTGAAGCATCGAGTTTACCATTCACAGCGACTTTTGAAGTGCCACTTGTCTGCACTCTCTGTGAGCTCGTCGCTTTAAAGCCAGGAGTCGTTCCTTGATAATTGGCGACTGAACTGTCACGTAAACGAACGATATAAGTAAATTCACCCTCGCCTAAATCCGCTTCTGGTACAAACTTAACTTCAGCTCCGGCGGCATTACCGCGTAATGACGTGGCTTGTAGTTCACTTGGAATATCTAACTGCAAGGTTTCACCCGTAGGTGATAAAACGGTTTGCGCATTTGCCGCCGACGATAACAGCGCCATAGACACTGCTAGTGCTATTTTAGTTTTCATTGTGACTTCCCTAATTCTTATAAGTTGTATGATTTATAAAACTCAGGTTGGTGGCATGAACATACTGCAACAACCAAGAACGTCACCTGTAACTGACATTTTTTATGAATAACTATTCAATTTACTGTAATGATGATCACTGAGTTTTATCGCGACAATTTGTAACACGCGAAGATACAAATTAAAACATTAAGTTAACGGAACGTTATTCAGTAAATCGTATATCAGCTTCTATTTATCTTAAAAAAGAGAAATAGATTGTTTCGCAGGTTGAATAGCCGGTAAATTAAAGCTCATAAACAAAAATGTGAAATACAAATAGTTATTTAAAATCAGTACATTAATTAAAAACTTAAATGTTTGAGCACCAAGATAGTGCACCAAAAAACAGAACGAGTGACCGTAAAAGTATTATTATTCGTAAAAAATATCTGTTACAAAATAAACATTTACGAAAATAAAATTAAACACAAATTAAACATGACTTTAACTTTTTTTAAACAATTTAGTGTGAATGCCATTTTTACAAAATGCCACTCCTTATAAAAAATACTAACTTATGCATTAATATTCTTAGCTCTGTGTAAAGCAAAATCATATTTGATTTTACATTTACAACATGGATACCCGAATATTAACCAAAAAAAAGCCCTTGCAATATAAATTGAAAGGGCTACATCTTCAGCAATACAAAAATAATGCGTAGGCAATAATTAGGAGTGATTAATTCGCCATAACCGCCTTCATTAACACTTCTGTCGTGAACTTATCATTATTGACGACAGGGAACCTGTCATAGGTTTGGAAGATCACTTGGTCTTGGAACTTGATCATCGCCACTACGCCATATTGGATACTCTTATCGATCGATTTTGCAGGCAGCGTAAATTTAAACGGCACTGGCGCTCTGGCGATGTTAAAGGTTTTCTGTGCGACGATAATACCCGGGGTATTCAAATCAATAATTGCAATAGTGATTTGGCAACCTTGAGGCAAGGGAATTTTCTCTAAATAACCCGCTGCGCCATTGATAATAATCGGGGGTTCAGGTTTCACCGTCACGCAGCCATTAAGTAGAATAGCCATGAGCGAGAACAATACAAACGACTTTATTTTCAGATACATATTAACGTCCTTTTACCATGCGGATCAGGCCTTCTTGGGTAGAAGAAGCCACTAATTCACCTTGTTGATTGAAAAACTGCCCTCTGACGTAACCTCTGCCACCGCTGGCATTGGGGCTATCAATACTGTAAAGCAACCACTCTCCCATATTAATCGGGCGATGGAACCACATCGCATGATCTATCGTCGCCATGCGAACTCCAGGACTTAAAAACGACACGCCGTGGGGCTGAGCCGCTGTCACGAGAAAGTTAAAGTCCGAGGCATAGGCGAGTAAATATTCATGAATATGGGCGTCATTTGGCATGGGACCATTGGCCCTCATCCACACGTAACGGTACGGCTCGGTTTCTTTGGGCGCAAAGGGATGTAATGGATTAACCAGTCGCATCTCAATGGGCGCATCGGCCATAAACTTTTCCAGTATGCTCGGCGGCACTTTATCCCGCATAGTCAGCGCTAATTCCTGCTGATTCAATAAACCTTCAGGTCCTGGTACTTGCGGCATCATCGCTTGATGACTAAATCCTTCTTCAGGTTCTTGGAAGGAACAGGTCATGTGGAAAATCGGTCGACCTTTTTGAATTGCACTGACGCGGCGGGCACTAAAACTGCCGCCATCCCGCATATTTTCAACTTCATACACAATCGGTAACTTCTCGTCACCGGCACGTAAAAAGTAGGAGTGTAATGAGTGGACCTTACGCTCAACGGGGACGGTTTGTTTAGCGGCGCTCAGCGCTTGCCCCATCACTTGACCACCAAACACATGCCCAAATCCCAGATCTTGGCTCTGACCACGAAAGAGGCCGATTTCAATTTGCTCAAGGGAAAGTAATGATAAAAGATCGTCTAATACCTGACTCATGGGATCCTACTGCATAATTAGCCATTAATGCTAAAGGGTAACTCAGTTCGCCTTAAGCTGACCAGTCTTCTATCGATTATTCACAATCAAATCAATCAATTTTAATATGGTGTTCTAGCGCGCTTAACTGAGACCAAGACAAGACTTTATCCTCACCACTGGAGTGCAAAGTAACTGGAAAGGATTGGTATAGCTGGGGCCACTGCTGCGCGAGATTATCAGGCGTAAAAAGCCCCTCATTAAAATACATAGGCTGAAACTCGACAAACATGCCATGGCTGACGCTGCCCGCACCTGCGAGTAAGTGTTGACCATTGGGCGCCTGTTCACTCACCAAAAAAGCCGTTGTGGCGGTTAATGACTCAAAGGAAAATAACGGCTGAATCGCACTTGCTAAATGTTTGGCTGTCATCGCGGTGACGGCATGTGGGCATAAACTATTGACACAAATATTATGAATTTCTCCTTCTATCGATAAGCAATTCACCATGCCCACCAGCGCCATCTTACTCGCACTGAAACCGACTTGATGCACATCACCAAACAAGGCCGAAACCCCAGTCGTCATGATAATCCGACCATAATTCTGTTGTTGCATATAGGGCCAAACGGCTTGCGTCAGATAAAAACTGCCATTGAGATCGACATCCAATTGCCGTTGCCACTGCTCAAGCTTAATATGCTCGAACGGACAAGCACCGTAGACCCCCGCGTTATTAATCAAGATATCAATGCGATGCCAACGTAAGATCACTTCTTCGACCATGCGGTTTACTTCACCCCGCTGGCTAACATCAAGCACAAAGTAGAGACAGTCACCGCCGAGTTTAATAATGCTGCAGTAGGTTTGCATCAATGCTAAGTTGGCCGGAATTGTTTGAGCACCATAGGTAGAAATAGACTCGGATGACGATAACGGCTGATCAACGA
This sequence comes from Shewanella sp. N2AIL, assembly GCF_022690845.1. Classification (NCBI taxonomy): domain Bacteria; kingdom Pseudomonadati; phylum Pseudomonadota; class Gammaproteobacteria; order Alteromonadales; family Shewanellaceae; genus Shewanella; species Shewanella sp. N2AIL. Next base: position 9,512 of record NZ_JALBYT010000003.1, read on the forward strand.
GCACCACCTTCGCGCCCCGCTCAGCCAACATGATGGCATAGGCTCGACCTAGCCCTGCTCCCGCCCCAGTGACTAACGCCACCTTATTATCGAAACGCATCCAATTATATCCTTATCGGCATAACAGTAGCGGCAAACGCAGCCAATGAATGCTCAAAAACAACTCGCATAAGGCGACTAGCACCTGTGGTATCTCCAGTTGAACATAGGATTTAGCGTTACGCCTATGTCTTGGGCGGTGCAGCGTCTCCAACAACATCCGCTATAGAAACACAGACTTTTTTGATTTTCTTTGAGCTTGACGACAAATCTCCGCCTACATCAGTGAACATATGTGCGCCAATTCAAACTCTGTTAAATGCGTTTATTAGATAGTGCTCACTTTCGTGTTAAATCTTGTTATGCTATGCGCTAATTGAGCCCTTGCTCGATACCATTCCCATTTACCAATAACGACTGGACGCCATGAATCCTTGGATTTTAGCTATAAGACCCCGTACGCTACCCGCGGCCATAGGTCCTCTATTGATAGGCAATATTCTCGCCCTGCATCTTGAGAGTTACAGCTGGTTAATCGCTGCCACTTCTATGCTGTGTGCTGTGCTATTACAAATTGCCGTCAATCTCGCTAACGACTATTTTGACTTTAAAAACGGCATAGACACGGCCGAACGCTTAGGACCCGTTCGCGTGACACAAAGTGGTTTAATTCCACCAACGAGCGTCCGCAATGCCATGATATTTTGCCTATTAATGGCACTTGCTGTGGGTTCCTATTTAATTTGGCACGGAGGCTGGCCTATCGCGATTCTCGCCGCGGCCGCCATTTTAGGTGCACTCGGTTACAGTGGTGGCCCCTATCCCCTCGCGTCCCATGGGCTGGGCGAAGTCGCGGCCTTTATCTTTTTCGGATTAGTCGCCGTCGTGGGGAGTTATTATCTGCAGGCGGGCGATACAACAATCAATGCTTGGTTATTAGGCTGCGCCATTGGGCTGTTCAATGCGGCTATCATGCTGGTGAATAACACCCGCGATATTCGCACCGACACCCAAGCGGGCAAACACACATTGGCAGTACGTATCGGCGAAGCACAATCAAAAGTGTTATATCAAGCGCTGATTTACCTGCCCTTCGGCTTAGTGATTGCAGGCTTTCTACTGGGTATTTTACCTGGGTTACCAGTATTGCTCGCGGGCTTATCACTGCTTATCGCCCGTAAACTCAGCAGTGATTTCTATGCGGTGTCTGGTGAAGCGTTAAATCCGTTACTCGGCCGCACGGCTAAGTTAACCATGATTTTCAGTACTTTGTTTAGCGTGGGTTTAGTGTTTACCGCATAAGAGTAAAGCCGCTAGGCTAATGCTATAAGCCGCTAAAAGCTTAATACTGAATACAAAAAAGGTTCGTATCTTCAACAGATACGAACCTTTTTTATTGGCTGAATATGCTTAATCTTAGGTTTACTGCCATGTTCGATGACACAAATCCAACATCAGATTATTGCCAGATATAGCCTGAGATCAGAGTATTTAGCAAAATGCCGTTAAAGTTACGTAGCGCTTGGGATGAATCACTGTGACCAGCGCCGAAACACACATGTAGTGTCAATAAATGTTCTTCCCGCGGATGACTAAACCGCGCCTCAGGAGCCGCTTGCCAGTGAGTCAATGCTGTTTTGGCCTCGGCAGTGTTCACGCTTGCGGTTAATATTTGCGTCAGCCAATAGTCAAACTCTGCGCTGCGACTTTGGACCGTGGGATCGCTTGAGAAAAACGCCCGCATATTGTGAAACGACATGCCAGAGCCCACAATCAATACCCCTTGATCCCGTAGCGGCGCTAAAGCTTCGCCAATCGCTATATGGGTTTCAGGATCGAGACTGTGGACTAACGACATTTGTACTACGGGAATATTCGCCTCGGGATACATCAACTTAAGTGGTACAAAGGTGCCGTGATCAAATGCGCGTTCGCTATCTAAGCGGGCGGCGATACCTTTATCCGCGAGCATATTCACAATCTGCGCCGCTAATTCTGGCTCACCCGGTGCAGGATACGTCAGCTGATACGCTTCGGGTGGAAAACCATAATAATCGTATAAAATTCCGGGCTTAGGGCTACTCGACAAGGTCACTATAGATTCTTCCCAATGGGCGGTGATCAGCACAATCGCCTTAGGGGTTTCAATGGGCGCGGTCACTGAGGTTAAAAAAGCACGTAACTCTTTATGATTGGCATCATTTAGCAAAGGCATTGGGCCACCACCGTGGGGCACAAATAGCACAGGCATACGACTCGCTTTAACTTGCATCATGGCTTTCTCTTGTTAATTAACTTAAATCGGTACGACTGACTTCAGACTCTATTTTCATCACTTAAAATGCGGAGCGACTTAGCGCCAACTGCCGCTGAAATTGCACTAAACGCTCAATAATTTCATCCAGTTTGATAACTAGAAAGAGCCCAGCCGATAAACTCAATGCAAGCAGTGCATTAATCGCCGCTTCATAGTTAAAGTGGAAATAAATCGCCCCCATCATAATCGCCAGCAAACCGCTCGCCGATAGCACTCGGTAGTCACGTAGACACAATCCAAGGGCGCCAATCACTTCCATCAAACCAATAAAATAGCCAAACCCTGTGGGAAGATTCATCAAAGTAAACGGAACATGGAACATAGGCACGCCAAATAACTTGGCAAATCCCGAGATAAAAAACACTATGCTCATCGCCAGTGTAACAGTTGCGGCGGCGCGATTGAGTGTATTGGCACAAAGGAATAGCTTCTGCGAATCGGCCTCAGCAACTAAGCCATTGATACTTGAGCCCTTAGCACCACATAAGTTTGAAAATCGCATCGCACACACCCCATTGATCTTAATATTGTCGTCAGTCTTGGGCATAAATGCGCAGACGACGAGCGAGAATGGAGTAGATTATGAGCCGATAAAAGATAAATAAATATGGAATAAAATCTAATATCTCATAAACTAATACTTTATGACTTGCGAGCAATCCCAGTGACCTTAGACCAACTGCTGATGTTTAAAACCGTGGCTGAGGCGGGCTCACTCAAAGCCGCCAGTGACAAGCTACATAAAACCCAACCCGCCATTAGTCAAAGTATCAAACAGTTAGAATCTCAACTCGATCTCATCTTATTTAACCGTGAAGGTTATCGACTCGCCATCACAGAGCAAGGCCGAAAACTGCTGCAACATACCCAGCGGGTGCTGAATGAAGCACAGGAAATGAAGCAAGTCGCGAAACATTTAGCCAAAGGCAACGAAGCGAGTATCACCTTAGCTTTTGAAGCATCTTTCAATCTCGCTCGAATTCTACCGATTTTAGAACTGACTCAAAATGAGTTCCCCTATACTCAAATCATTCTCAAACAAGAATTTTTAACCGGTGCACTCGAAGCGTTGAATCAAGATAAAGCCGAAATCATCATCTCAGCTGGCGGAATTGAGCCCATACGTTCGAGCCATTTAGAATTAGCCTATTTATTTTCCGGTAGCCTGCTCGATGTCGCCGCGCCGCGCATGCTTGAGCGCCATCCGACACTGACCTACGCACGAGAGCTCGTTAACGAATATCAAATCGTGATCCAAGATACGGGCTCAGGTACTGCGAATATTGAGTTTGGGGTACAGGCGGGGCAACGACGTTGGTATGTTAATGATTTTTATACCAAGAAAATGCTTATTCAAAGTGGCATGGGCTGGGGCAAGCTGCCGCACTATATGATTGAAGATTCACTCAAACAAGGTGCATTAATCGCACTGGATCTACGCGAAAGACAAAACAACATTCAACTCGATTACTATGTGATGCGAAAACCCCACTCGCCTTTAGGCCCAGTCGCCCAAGCACTCTGGCAAAAGCTGATCGCTTTTTCTGTAGATGAATTTAAAACATAACGCCAAAGTAAAAAAGGGCCAATAGGCCCTTTTAAATCAAACAAAAATTACTGTACTTCTTGCTTGGCAATGGCGCGGTCTAACTTAGCTCGTTCAACTTCAGGGGACGCTTTAATCGCGTTCACTAGGTTGATGAGATCAGTGCCATCTTCAGCGGCTAACAAGAGTAAATTACTCTTGTTTTGCCAATCCACTTTCAGGCCATGAACTTTTGCAAAATCCTCAGCTGAAACGCCAGGTTTAAGCTTAACAACCAATTTACCTGTCATTTCTGCAAATGGCTTACCAGACTGAGTCACTACTTTCTGTCCTTTTGTTAACTGTTTCGCTTGCTTCACGCCAGCATCAGTTTTGACAAAATATTGGTTGTCAGTACCCAAAAATTCAGCACGACTGACTGTGACGCCTTGTGTTTCACCTTGAGGTTCAACCAAATCAACTTTGTCATGTGCCATAACTTGTGCAGATAACGTAAGAGCAACTGCAACTAATGATAAATTCAACGCTTTCATTTAATACTCCTTAAGATGCAGACTTGGCAGCATGGCCATGGAAACGAATTGACCAACCTTTTAGTTTTCCATCAGCTTCATTAGGAATAGAGATATAACCTTGATCATATTTGATAAATTTATAGCTACCACTATTCACATCAATAAGCTTGATAGTCCATTCTCCCTTAGCTGATTCACCATAGAAAGCATTAGACAGCATAGGCGTTGCATCAAAGCCTGTAATGAGATCTTCAGGATCTGTTTTATCCATAACACCTTGATATACCAAACCATTATAAGGTGTCATTAATACACTTTTAGTTCCTGCTGGAGATATTAGCTCAACAGCAAGATCCGGTAGGCGTAAGTGATCTGCCGTTAACTCGATTTGTACAGCTTCAATGATTAAATCATCCGCTACCATCTGAGTATCACTAACACCATTGACGTCCGCGTCAGGAATAGCTTTTGCCAATTCTTGGCTCGCTTGCCATTCAGTTACCACATATTCACCTAAATCCTCAGCATAGGATTTAGCCAATTTTACCGCTTCGCTTACGTTAACTCGGCCGAAACCATAAAAATTATGGAATGAATAACCAGCGGCGTTTTCTTGCCATTCCGGAATAGCAACATATTCTTGAGCTGCATCGCCCTCGCCAATAGTAACGGTTTTAGCCGCAATATCAGCATTCACTTTGGTTGAAGTTTTAGCAAGAACATTGCGTACATCACGCCACGTCAAATCTGGGTTTGCACTCATAATCACGGCGACTGCACCTGAAGTATTTGGTGCAGCTGAAGATGTACCGTTCATTGTCGAAGTGTAATCACAATTTGAGTTTAAAGGATGTAACCCACCGTGGAACGGTGTGCTTGGGCGATCTTCTGCAATCGCAGATCCATTTTCACAACCTACGCGGTCTGTTGTTACAATCGCTGGATTAACTTCACCATATTCTCCACCTGGAGCAGTGACAAAAATATTAGACCCTACTGATGAATAGCTCGATAATACGCCTTTAGCATTGATTGCACTGACCACTAAGTTGTAGACGTTTGCATTATCACTGGACATGTTTGAATTATGGAAAGGTAATCCATGGTTAGCAGGGTTTTCGGCTGTAGCAGAAAAATAATCACCTGGAAGCCAAAAGGTGCTGAAACGGTAATAGTCATAACCATTACCTGCAGATTTAACAAAAATACTCCCTTTTCCATCAAAGCTCTGAGTGGCCACATCGCGATATACCTCAGACTCATCCTCATCAAAACCGTGTGGGAAAGGAACACTGTAACCATAGCTTTGGTTAAAAACACGGGCACTATCGCTGTAAGCACTAGCGCCATGTGATTTAGTAAAGTTTTCAAATGTTTGAACATTTGTCACTTTACCTGTTGGATCGGAATCTAAGAAGTTAAAACCAATTAGTTGTGCCTTTGGGGCGACACCACGACCACCAATACCGTTCCAACCTTCTGCTGCGATAATCCCGCCCACTGCAGTGCCGTGACCAGATTCACCAGAAAAAGGTGTAGGATCAACGGAACCTGTGATCAGATTATACGATCCTCCCTTGACAGTATTATTCACCAGATCAGGATGAGAAATTTCCAAGCCATCATCCACAACGGCAACTGTGATGCCTTGACCCATAACTTGCTTTGAAATTGCTTCACTAACATTCATGTCTTCGCCAGCGATACCACGATTCAATGCAAAAGAATTCTGGCCTGTGTTTTTCAAATGCCATTGATAAGCATATAAGGGATCGCCATTTTTGATATGAATTGTTAATGTACCCTCAGCTTGATACTGACCGTCAGATACTTTAAATCTGACAACATCAGTGCCTTCACTGGCATTGGAAGCATAAGTAAATTCACCGGTACTTTTATTAACTAAAGTCAAAGTACCTAGTTTTAAATCAGTTGGATCAACTAAAGAGTAAGTCAAACCGCCTTCGGCATCTGTCGCATCTAATTTGCCAGTAAATAATAGAGACTGCGACACATCAATGGTCATATCAGCAGTTGTTGGTGCTGTGTTGATCTTAGCGACTGGCTCTGGAGCCTTTTTGTCACTTCCACAACCTGCCAATAAGGCGGCCGTGATGCTTAATGCAACAATGGACATACGCATAGATAGACATTCCTTCTTGTCATTACATCTTATAATTTAATATTGGATAGCTAGAATTCACTCGCCTTTTATCCGCATTAAATACTGTTATTTTAGTTATTATTTAACCACCAAAAAACCAATATTAGCATTTAATGGTGATACACCTTTTAACAGATTAGAAATTGAAATGAAAACAAAAATAAACAGAGCTGTAGATTGAATGTAAATTCCCTTGTTGTATTTACAGTAGCAATAAACTTAAGAAACGGAGTTGCACACCTTATTTATAAAATTAATGCGCTTTAAAATCAAATACTTACGAGATAAAATTGAATGCTAGAATTAATAGAATCACTTTTTTAGTGTATTTGAAATTTAAAAATAAATTGTTACACTTTTAAAAATTCAACAGCATTAACAACATAACATACTCATTATTGGTTAAATAAATATGCTAAGCCTTGTATAGAAAGCATGCTGCGTCTAAAATATTTAGCAACAATATTATGTATAAAACAATTCTTAAGGTGGATTGAAACTCAATATTGCATATGATTATCTGCAAGCCAATATACAGAAAATTAATGACGACAGACATGTTCTTACTGACTCTTAATTTAATTAAGTATATAACCCTAGGCATAAGATTAATCGCGAAAAAATAATAGACCACTACGGTAAAATAATAAGCTGTTATCTTTGGCGTTAATGAGTTAACTGTCAGTTCCAATCAATGTAGAACAGGCATAAAAAAACCCTCAATATTGAGGGTCTTTATAAAATACTATATACCAGTTTTCACGAACATTAGACCTTAGCTAAGGTGCGCTCTTTAGCGCTCCAATCTAAGTGATATTTCTCGCCAGCTGGCGTATCGATCCGCTCGAAGGTGTGAGCGCCGAAAAAGTCACGCTGACCTTGGAGCAAGTTCGCTGGTAATGTTTCGCAGCGATAACTGTCGTAATATGCCAGTGCTGAGCTAATACACGGCGCTGGAATACCTTGCATTACCGCAGTCGCTACCGCAGTGCGCCATAGGCCTTGCTTTTCAGATAAGGCTGACGCAAAACTGTCGGCCATCAACAGATTGCTAAGCTCGGCATTGTCTTCATAGGCTTGAGTGATTGATTGCAAGAAAGTCGCGCGAATAATACAACCCGCACGCCAAATTTTTGCAATTTCAGCAAAGTCTAACTGCCATTTTTGTTCATGGGCCGTCATCGCCATCAACTGGAAGCCTTGCGCGTAACAACACACTTTCGCGCAATATAACGCGCTTTCTAGAGCCTCAATCAACTGCGCTTTTTGCGCATCATCGATAGCAGGTACATTTGGCCCAGCCAATTTCTGGCTAAGTTGTAAACGTAAGGATTTTTGGGTACTTACGGCGCGAGCATATACAGCTTCAGCAATCGTCGGTGCCGGACAACCAATTTGTAAACTGCTTACGGCCGTCCACAAACCCGTGCCTTTTTGGCCCGCTTTATCTAAGATCATTTCCACCAACGGTTTACCCGTTAATGGATCGGCCTGTTTTAAGACTTCGGCACTGATCCCCATCAAATAGCTGTTTAAGCTGCCTTTGTTCCAGCGTTCAAACACATCGCCCACTTCTGCAGCGCTCATGCCTAAACCGTCATGCAGCATTTGATAGGCTTCGCAAATCAACTGCATATCTGCGTATTCAATACCGTTATGCACCATCTTCACGTAATGGCCAGAACCCGCAGGACCAATATAAGTCGTGCATGGCTCGCCTTCTGTCACTGGATTACCCGGTTCGAAGCGCTCTATGGGTAAACCTGTACTCGCATCAACCTTAGCGGCAATGGCTTTCCAAATAGGTGCAACGTGATGCCATGCATCGATATCGCCGCTTGGCATAAGTGATGGACCGAAACGCGCACCGACTTCACCGCCCGAAACCGCAGAGCTAAAAAATACAAACTGACCTTTGTAGCGCGCTTCACGCTCAACAGTGTCAGTCCATAGGCTGTTACCGGTATCGATAACGATATCATCGGACTCAATTCCGGCAGAAATCAAAGCACTACAGACACCATCGACGGGTGCACCCGCGGGAACAGAAAGCACAAGAATGCGGGGTTTTGTGAGACTGGCTAACATTTCGGTAAGATTAGCACAGCCAAGAATGCGAGGTTCGAGTCCGGCGCATTCCTGTTTTTCTTGCTGTATAACACCATTAACTTTAACAGGATCGAGATCAAATGCGCTGACGTGATATTGGTTATCCGCGATGTTTAGCGCGAGGTTTTTACCCATAACGCCAAGGCCAATTACGCCGATATCATTAAGATTGCTGTGGTTTTGCATTATATAATTCCCACGGGTCACAGAGGTTAGAGCTAACCAATTTTGGGGGGTAATTATACCGATCTTTGTAACTTAATTACCAGAGACATACGATTGGCAATTTCGATTGTGCTGAAAGCACCAATCGTTTACGTCTCATTTATCCAATGTAAGCGTCAATTAATGGGCGAGTTTAAGCCCTAAAACCCCCAGTAAGATCAGTATCAAACTGGCGATTTTCAGTAAGCTAACTCCTTCTCCTAACAGGATAATTCCAGCAATAGCTGTACCCATGGCGCCAATACCGACCCACACACCGTAAGCAGTACCGATTGGCAGTTGCTTAACCGCGAGTCCGAGTAGCAACACACTCACGGCCATCGACGCCACTGTAAAGATACTTGGCCACAAACGTGTAAAACCTTCGGTATATTTAAGCCCTATGGCCCAACCAATTTCGAATAAACCCGCAAGGACTAATAAGAACCAACTCATAGTGAACTCCTAATTAGGGGTCGTCCCCTACCAAATTAAGGCATGTTTAGGGTCGTCCCTAAGCCGGTGAGAATACAAAGTAGTCAGTGATGTGTAACTAAAATATCCATAGAAACACATTGCTTCTAGTGGTGGTTTTAGTTGAATGGATCAATTAAACAATTGCTAATGCTCAATTCCCGCATATAAACAACTCAAAATAATGCAATTGAGTAACAAAAACATTCAATAAATACGCGGTAATATTAGCAAATCATAATGGACTATTGCTCAAATTTAGCGGGGATATTTGTTTCAATTCGCAACAGCAAGCGATTTTTAGAGTGGGAATTTCCAACATGAAATCCCCATTCACTAAACGCAAGCTTAGATTAAGGCATCGGCATAACCCATGCGAGTGAGCGCGGTACGCACTAACTCTAAGGTCTGTGGATCTTCTATAGTTGCAGGTGCGGTATATTGCTGATTATCAGCAATTTTTCGCATAGTACCACGTAAAATCTTACCAGAGCGCGTTTTGGGCAATTTTTGAATCGCACTCACTAACCTAAAGGAGGCGACGGGACCAATCTCTTGACGAACTAAGGTAATAAGCTGTTTATGCAGCTCTTCATCACTGATCGTCACGCCCTTTTTCAGTACCACTAATCCTAAAGGCACCTGACCTTTAAGCTGATCATCCACACCAATCACAGCCGCTTCGGCCACATCAGGATGTTGACACAAGACTTCTTCAAAACGTCCGGTCGATAACCTGTGCCCCGCCACATTTATGATGTCATCGATACGACTCATAATGTAGAGATAACCATCTTCATCGGTATAACCCGCATCGCCAGTTAAGTAATAACCTGGATACATAGACAAGTAACTGTCTTGATAGCGTTGATCATTTTGCCACAATGTCGTTAAGGTTCCCGGCGGCAAAGGCAGCTTGATCACCACATTCCCCGAAGTATTGGGCGCAACTTGTTCACCCAATTCATCCACGACTTCAACCGCATAACCAGGCACAGGTAAAGCGGGTGAACCCGGCTTAATGGCGACGGGCGCTGTGCCCATCAAATTTGCCGCGACTGGCCAACCCGTTTCGGTTTGCCACCAGTGATCGATAACAGGTTTAGCGAGTTTAGTGTGTGCCCAAACTAAAGTGTCGGGATCGCAACGTTCACCTGCCAAAAACACATTTTTAAGACAAGCTAAATCAACACCTTGTAGATACTCACCATCAGGATCTTCACGCTTGATTGCGCGAATGGCCGTCGGCGCGGTGAAAAAACTTTTGACTTTATATTTGGCAATCGTGCGCCAAAAAGCGCCGGGATCGGGCGTACCGACAGGTTTGCCTTCATACATTAAGGTTGTAGCGCCCACCAGCAGCGGTCCGTACACTATGTAAGAATGACCCACAACCCAGCCCACATCAGACGCTGCCCAAAACACATCGCCCGCTTGAATATCGTAAATATGTTGCATCGACCAAGCCAGTGCCACTGCATGGCCGCCATTATCGCGCACCACACCTTTAGGCTGACCCGTGGTGCCTGAGGTATAAAGTACATACAAGGGATCGGTGGCCTTAAGCGCGGCACAATCGGCCTTAGGCGCAGTCGCTAATGCAGCTTGCCAATCTAAGTCACGGCCCTCAAGTAAATCAGCCTGATACTGGCTGCGATTTAAAATCAGGCAGTGATCAACCTGATGCACTGACTGAGCTAACGCTTTGTCTAGCAAAGGTTTATAAGGAATGACGCCCGAAGGCTCAATTCCGCAGGATGCCGACAGTACCAATTTAGGCTTAGCATCATTAATCCGAGTCGCGAGTTCATTGGCGGCAAAACCACCAAAAACCACAGAATGAATCGCACCTATGCGAGCACAGGCCAGCATAGCGAAGGCGGTTTCCGGCACCATAGGCATATAAATCACCACACGGTCGCCCTTCCCTATACCAATAGATTGCATAAAGCCCGCGAGTCGGCTCACTTGAGCCTGTAACTCCGCGTAGCTAATGCCGTATTCAGTATCAGTAACAGGGCTCACATATTGGATAGCCACTTGGTCACCGCGTCCAGCCAGCACATGGCGATCAACGGCGTTATAACAAGTGTTCATCTCACCATCGGCGAACCAATGATAAAACGGCGCCTGCGATTCATCGAGCACCGTTTGCGCAGGTTTAATCCAATCGAGCGTCTTCGCCGCTTCTCCCCAGAATTCGGCTTTATTAAGCAAGGATGCTTGGTGCAACGCTTGATGTTTTTGTTGGTTCTCTTTTTGATTTGCGGCTTGCGCTACAGATGCATTTTGCTGTTCGGTCAACATATGTCCTCCAATCAGGACTGCGGCTAAAATCGTCAGCCGCAATAACTACCCCTTCCAACAACCATTATTAACAGGGGGGCATCCAGCCCACTATTAGACGTTAGCCTATAACCAGAAAATATTTGTGGTTTTATGTGAGAACACTAATTTAAAGCACCCGTTTTAATCTGGCCGCACAGGCTGATGGCAATTGGGATTGACACTTTTATGGCAACAGAATAAAAGTCAAAATCTTTACCTTTACGTAAACTTCATATATCTTGCTTAAAACTGATTATTTAGGGTGCATGAATGAGCGCAACGAACACACCACAAACGACTTACTCGATCAGTGATCTCTCAAAAGAATTTGATATCACTACGCGTAGTATTCGTTTTTACGAAGACCAAGGTTTGCTTAAGCCTAAACGCCGCGGCCAAACCCGTATTTATAGCCTCAAAGACAGGGTGCGTCTCAAGCTCATTCTTCGCGGCAAACGCTTGGGCTTTTCTTTGGCAGAAACCCGTCGCTTGTTCGAATTATACGATGCCGACAAGAGCAGCACCTCACAGCTCAATACCATGCTGGCGCTAGTGGAAGAAAAAAAGTCCGCACTACAACAGCAAATGGACGACATCAAAGTCGTATTGATGGAACTCAATTCCGCCGAGCAGCAGTGCCGTTTAGCCTTAGAAGATAACAAAACGGCAAAAGCCTAAATCTCCGTTGACACAAAATCAAATCAATTTGATGGCGATAACACTACGGATTTAAGTACAAGATTTAAAAGACTCAAGCACCTAAAAATCATAAAAACTATAACAATCTGAAATTAGAACATCTGAAAGGACACAAGCAATGAACTCTCTCTACACAAGTCTGAATTTTGGTCTAGGCGAAGACGTCGACATGCTGCGCGATGCAGTGCAGGATTTTGCCGCGAATGAAATCGCTCCAATTGCCGCGAAAGTGGATCACGACAACGCCTTCCCCAATGAACTTTGGCCTGTGCTAGGAGGAATGGGACTGCTCGGCGTAACCGTACCCGAAGAGTACGGCGGCGCGAACATGGGCTACCTTGCCCACGTCGTGGCAATGGAAGAAATCTCCCGTGCATCGGCCTCTATCGGCCTAAGTTATGGTGCCCACTCAAACCTGTGTGTGAATCAAATCAACCGTAACGGTAATGCTGCGCAAAAAGCCAAGTATCTGCCCAAACTGGTGAGCGGTGAACATATTGGCGCCCTCGCCATGAGTGAGCCAAACGCAGGTTCTGACGTAGTATCAATGAAGTTACACGCCCGTAAAGAAGGCGACCGTTTCATCTTAAACGGCAACAAGATGTGGATCACCAACGGCCCCGATGCACACACCTATGTGATTTACGCTAAAACCGACTTAACCAAAGGCGCACACGGTATTACCGCCTTTATCGTTGAGCGTGATTCGAAAGGTTTTAGCCAAGCGCAAAAACTCGACAAACTCGGCATGCGCGGCTCTAACACCTGCGAACTGGTGTTTGAAGACGTGGAAGTGCCAGAAGAAAACATTTTAGGCGGCCTCAACAACGGCGTAAAAGTGCTGATGAGCGGCTTAGATTACGAGCGCGTCGTGCTATCTGGCGGCCCGCTGGGGATCATGAACGCTTGTATGGATATCGTTGTACCTTACATCCACGAGCGTGAGCAATTTGGTAAATCAATTGGTGAATTCCAACTGGTACAGGGCAAATTAGCCGACATGTACACCGGCATGAATGCCGCCAAATCCTACGTATATGCCGTAGCAAAATCCTGTGACCGCGGTGAAACCACCCGTAAAGATGCCGCGGGCGCCATTCTGTATAGCGCTGAATTAGCAACCAAAATGGCACTGGATGCAATCCAACTGCTCGGCGGCAATGGTTATGTTAACGAATACGCCACCGGCCGCTTACTGCGTGATGCCAAGCTGTATGAAATCGGCGCAGGCACCTCAGAAATTCGCCGCATGCTGATTGGCCGCGAACTGTTCAATGAGTCGAAATAACGCGAGTTCCAATAATCTCTCACAAGTGAATGGGTAGCCCCTCACTGTAATTTACAGTTTGCGCCACCCATTCGAGCAAGGTGATACCGAGTTTCCGCTTTATAAGGACAATCAAAGTGACGCAAATAAGCAGTCGTATCAACGCCCGTAGCGATGAATTTAAAGCAAAATCCGACGATATGGCCGCCCTAGTGGCCGATCTTAAAACTAAACTCAATAAAATCGAACTCGGCGGCGGCCCTGTGGCGCTAGAGCGTCATTTATCCCGTGGAAAATTACTACCACGTCAACGGGTTGAAAAGCTGCTCGATGCAGGTTCACCCTTCTTAGAACTGTCGCAATTTGCCGCGTTTGAAGTCTACGACGAAGAAGTGCCCGCAGCGGGCATTATTGCCGGTATCGGCCGTGTGAGTGGCGTGGAGTGCATGATCATCGCCAACGACGCCACAGTGAAAGGCGGCACTTACTACCCGATTACCGTCAAAAAACACCTTCGTGCCCAAGATATTGCCAGCCGTTGTCACTTGCCTTGTATTTATTTAGTCGACTCGGGCGGCGCTAACCTGCCCCGCCAAGATGAAGTTTTCCCCGACCGCGACCATTTCGGCCGTATCTTTTACAACCAAGCGCAAATGTCCGCCAAAGGTATCCCACAAATCGCAGTGGTCATGGGCTTATGTACCGCGGGCGGCGCTTATGTGCCCGCCATGGCGGATGAATCCATTATCGTAAAAGATCAAGGCACTATCTTCTTAGCAGGCCCACCATTAGTGAAAGCGGCCACTGGCGAAGAAGTTAGCGCAGAAGAACTGGGCGGCGCCGAAGTGCACACCAAAATTTCCGGCGTGGCGGACCATTTAGCGCAAAACGATGAGCACGCGCTGGAGCTTGCCCGCCGCGCGGTATCACGCCTTAATCATCAAAAAGAAATCAAATCACTGCTGAGCCCAGTCAAGCCGCCAAGATTTGACATTAGCGAACTGTACGGCATTGTCGGCACCGATCTTAAAAAGCCCTTTGATGTCAAAGAAGTGATCGCCCGTATCGTCGATGATTCTGATTTTGATGAGTTTAAAGCCAACTACGGCGCAACCTTAGTGTGCGGTTTTGCCCGTATTCACGGCTATCCTGTCGGCATTGTCGCCAACAACGGCATTCTGTTCTCAGAGTCGGCGCAAAAAGGCGCACACTTTATTGAACTGTGCTGCCAGCGCAAAATTCCGCTGCTGTTCCTGCAAAACATCACCGGCTTTATGGTGGGTAAAAAGTACGAACACGAAGGCATAGCTAAACATGGCGCTAAAATGGTGACCGCGGTTTCTTGCGCCAATGTACCTAAATTCACTGTGATTATCGGCGGCAGCTACGGCGCGGGTAACTACGGCATGTGTGGCCGCGCGTTCGAACCGACCATGATGTGGATGTGGCCTAACGCCCGTATTTCTGTGATGGGCGGCGAGCAAGCGGCTGGCGTACTCGCGACAGTGCGTCGCGACGGTTTAGCCCGTAAAGGTGAAGAATGGTCGGCTGAAGCTGAAAAAGCCTTTAAAGCGCCGATTGTCGCCCAGTACGACAAAGAAGGTCATCCGTATCATGCCAGCGCCCGTTTATGGGATGACGGCATTATTGACCCAGCGCAAACCCGCGATGTGGTCGGACTTGCCCTATCAGCGGCGTTAAATGCTCCTATCGAAGACACCCGCTTTGGTGTGTTCCGTATGTAAAGGCACATGTGAAAAACATATGTCACACAAGAAGATAGGGAAAAGAATAATGACAGATACATTAAACAGCACTAGCGGCACAAAGGATTTAAGCAACTTGCAGCACGTCACTTACGCGCTCAATAACGGCGTTGCCGAGCTTATTCTTGACCGAGCAGAAGTACACAACGCCTTCGATGAAGTGATGATTTGCGAGATGATTAGCGTCCTTAGCTATTTTGCTGAGCACAAGCAATGCCAAGTGCTGGTACTCAAAGCAAACGGCAAAAACTTCAGCGCCGGCGCCGATCTCAATTGGATGCGCAAACAAGCCAAAATGGACTTTGAGCAAAATCTAAATGATGCCAAAGCCTTAGCAAAACTGATGCAGGATCTAGATACCTTTCCAAAACCCACCATTGCATTAGTGCAAGGCGCAGCCTTTGGCGGCGCACTGGGGCTGATTTGCGCCAGCGATATCGCTATCGCCACAACGCGCGCCAGTTTTTGTTTGAGCGAAGTGAAACTCGGATTAATTCCTGCGGTGATAAGCCCTTACGTTGCCCGCGCTATGGGTAACCGCGCATCGCGCCGCTACATGCTGACCGCCGAGCGTTTTAGTGCAGAAACCGCATTAAAGCTTAATGTCATTCATGAGATCAGCGATGACTTAGACGCCGCCGCAAAGCCGATTATTGACGCGCTGCTGGTCAATAGCCCGCAAGGCATGGCATGGGTAAAAACACTGCTATCGCATCTTGAAGATGGCGTGATAGACCAAAACACCATTGATTACACTAGCGAGCGTATCGCCCGCATTCGGGTATCAACCGAGGGCCAAGAAGGCTTAAATGCCTTTTTTGAGAAACGTCTGCCTAATTGGCAACAAGCGCTCTCAACTCCCACGCAAAAGCCAAGTGATACCCAAGGAGCCCTTTGATGTTAACCAAGCAAATGTTTACCAAGCTATTGATTGCTAACCGCGGTGAAATCGCCTGTCGCATCATCAAAACCGCCCATGCCATGGGTGTTCGCACCGTTGCCCTATATTCCGATGCCGATAAAGAAGCGCGCCATGTCGCCATGGCCGACGAATCTTTCTATCTAGGTGGCAGTGCGCCGGCAGACTCCTATTTAAAGGGCGATTTGATTATCGACATCGCCAAAAAAGCCGGCGCCCAAGCCATTCACCCTGGTTATGGTTTCTTATCTGAAAACGCCGACTTTGCCCGTAAATGTGAAGCAGCAGGCATCGCCTTTGTTGGCCCAGGCAGTGATGCTATCGATGCCATGGGCAGCAAAAGCGCCGCTAAATCTATTATGACGGCGGCAAACGTGCCCTTAGTGCCCGGTTACCACGGCGATGACCAAACCGACGCGACCTTAAAAGCCGAGGCACTGAAAATCGGCTTCCCTATGCTGATTAAAGCGGCGTATGGCGGCGGCGGTAAAGGCATGCGTATCGTCGAGAATGAAGGCGAAATCATGGAAGCCGTTAACTCGGCGCGCCGTGAAGCGGCCTCTTCTTTTGGTAACGATAAGTTATTGATGGAGCGTTATTTACGCCAGCCGCGCCACGTCGAAGTACAAGTGTTTGCCGACACCTTTGGTAACGCGATTTACTTATCGGATCGCGACTGCTCGATTCAACGTCGCCACCAAAAAGTGGTCGAAGAGGCACCAGCACCAGGCTTAAGCGATGCACTGCGCGCCCAAATGGGTGATGCGGCCGTCGCGGCAGCTAAAGCCATCGATTATGTTGGCGCGGGAACGGTAGAGTTTCTGTTAGATACGGACAATAGCTTCTATTTCATGGAGATGAACACCCGTCTGCAGGTTGAGCATCCAGTGACTGAAATGGTCACAGGCCAAGATTTAGTCAAATGGCAATTGCTGGTCGCCAGCGGTCAGCCACTGCCCCTTAAGCAAGATGAAGTGCGTATTCACGGCCATTCCTTTGAAGTGCGTATCTACGCCGAAGATCCGCAAAATGAGTTTTTACCCGCCAGCGGTAAGCTCAACTTTTTGCGCGAACCCGAGCAAAGCAAGTTTGTCCGTATCGATTCGGGCATTCGCGAAAATGATGTGATCAGTAACTTCTACGATCCTATGATTGCCAAGCTTATCGTCTGGGATGAATCGCGCCCGCGCGCCTTGCAGCGTTTAGTGCATGCCTTAGAGTCGTATCAAATCAGCGGTCTTAAGCACAACATTGAGTTTTTAGCGAACATTGCCGAACACCCAGCGTTTGCCAATGCCGACTTTAGCACTGACTTTATTGGCCGTTATGGCGATACCCTGATTGGCACAGCTTCAAGCGAAGCTGATACTGCGCTTGCCTTTGCCGCGCTATATCAAGTACTTGCCCGTAAAGAAGCCGCCAAAGCGCAAGCTGTCAACAGCGCCGATCCTTACTCGCCTTGGGGTCAAGTGAGCGGTTTTAGACTCAACAGTTGTAGTCAGCACAATATTGCCCTGCTCGATGACGCCCATGAATTGCAGCAGTTAGTGATGCTCGATTTAGGCGGCATGTATCAGTTGCCACTGCACGGTCAAGATTGGTTGCTAAATGGCGAGCTGAAACAAGACTTACTGCTCGCCGAAATCAACGGCCATAAGAGTAAAGTGCCGGTTAGCGCACAAGGTGATGACTTTACGCTGTTTTTATCCTCTGGCAGTTACCACTTCAAAGCAGTGCAAACGCTCGTGGTCGAAGAACAAGCCAGCAATGCTGATAAGTTAAAAGCGCCCATGAACGGCACTGTTGTGACCCATTTAGTCGATGTCGGCACACAAGTGAAAGCGGGCCAAGGTTTGCTAGTGATGGAAGCCATGAAGATGGAATACACAATCGAAGCGCCCTTTGATGGCATAGTCAGTGAATTCTACTTTAAGGCGGGCGAGCTGGTAACCGATGGCGCAACCTTGCTTAACGTTGAGCCGTTAGAGACAGACGAGCCAACCGCGACCAAGGAAGCCTAAGATGTCGTTAGTCAATCTAAGCCAAGCAGCGGACGCCAAAGATAGGGTCAGCATCTTCGAGATGGGCGCGCGCGACGGCCTGCAAAACGAAGTCGCTGTGCCAACGGCAGCTAAAATCGCCTTGATTGAATCGCTGGTAGATGCAGGGCTTAAGCGCATCGAATCCGGCAGTTTTGTGTCACCCAAATGGGTGCCACAAATGGCCGATTCTGCCGATGTGCTCAAGCAAATACAGCGTCAAAGCGGCGTGGTGTATAGCGCGCTCACGCCCAACGTCAAAGGCTTTGAACTGGCACTGGATGCAAAAGCTTCCGAAGTAGCGATATTTGGCGCCGCCTCACAAAGCTTTAGTCAACGCAATATCAACTGCTCGATTGAAGAGTCGATTGAACGCTTTATCCCTTTGATGGAATTAGCAAAAGCGCACAATATTCCAGTGCGCGGCTATGTGTCCTGCGTGCTAGGTTGCCCCTACGAAGGTGAGATAGCGGTCAGTGAAGTGGCCCGCGTGTCTGAAATCCTTTACAAAATGGGCTGTTACGAAATATCGCTCGGTGACACTATCGGTATCGGCACGCCGCAAAAAGCCCGTAGAATGCTGCAAACTGTGGCTGAACGTGTGCCTATTGAGAAACTGGCGCTACACTTTCACGACACCTATGGCCAAGCATTAGCTAACATTTTGGCCTGCTTAGACTTAGGTGTGCGGGTGTTTGACTCCTCGGTTGCAGGTCTTGGCGGCTGCCCCTATGCCAAAGGCGCGTCGGGCAATCTTGCCACCGAAGACTTAGTGTATATGCTGCACGGCATGGGATTCGAAACAGGTATCGATTTACAAAAACTCGCTTTAGCAGGACAAGCCATTAGCACACAGCTGAATCGCAACAACGGCTCGAAAGTGGCCACTGCCCTGTTAGCAAAATAGAACAACAATAATTAACGACACCAACAACCGTTATTAAAAACGCGCGTTATTTCCCGCGCGTTTTATAAAGCATAAAAGGACATCACAATGGCAGGACTCAATAAAGTCGTCAGCAGCTATGAAGAAGCGTTAAACGGCTTATCAAACGACATGACCATTATGGTCGGCGGCTTTGGCCTGTGCGGCATTCCCGAAGGCTTAATCAATCAAATGGTTAAGATGGGCGTTAACGGTTTAACGGCGATATCAAACAACGCTGGCGTTGACGACTTTGGCCTTGGCTTACTGTTAAAACATCGCCAAATCGCCACTATGATCGCCTCTTACGTGGGCGAAAACGCCACTTTCGAGCAACAAATGCTCTCTGGCGAACTGAACGTAATTTTAACGCCACAAGGCACACTAGCGGAAAAAATCCGTGCAGGTGGCGCAGGCATTCCGGCTTTTTTCACTGCAACAGGTTACGGCACGCCGGTTGCTGATGGCAAAGAAACCCGCGAAATCAAAGGTCGCCATTACGTGTTAGAAGAGTCGCTGACCGCAGATTTTGCCTTAGTGCGCGCATGGAAAGCCGATACCATGGGTAATTTGGTGTTCCGTAAAACCGCCGCCAACTTTAACCCTATGATGGCGACCGCTGGCAAAATCACTGTAGTAGAAGCCGAGTTTATTGTTGAGCCGGGCGAGCTAGACCCAGATCATATCCACACGCCGGGCATCTATGTTGACCGCGTTATTCAAGGCACGTTCGAGAAACGTATTGAGCAGCGCACGGTAAAAGCCGCGAAATAAAAGGCGCTGGCAAAACCTTGAAACACAGTTAACGCAATTGGCACTTAGCTCCCTAAAGTAAAAACTAAGGGTAAAAACCTAAGAGTAAAGGCCAAAGCGTCAAAGCCAAATAGAAAGGATAGATATCATGGCATTATCAAGAGAACAACTGGCTCAGCGCGTCGCCAAAGAATTAAAAGATGGCTACTACGTCAACCTCGGCATCGGCATTCCAACACTGGTCGCTAACTATATTCCTTGCGGCATGGAAGTCATGTTGCAATCGGAAAATGGTCTACTTGGCATGGGCGAATTCCCCACCGAAGACACCATAGATCCTGATTTAATCAACGCGGGTAAACAAACCGTTACCGCAGTCAAAGGCGCGTCGTTTTTCTCCTCGGCGGAAAGCTTTGCCATGATCCGTGGCGGCCATGTGGATTTAACCGTACTCGGCGCCTTTGAAGTCGATGTGAATGGTTCTATCGCCTCGTGGATGATCCCAGGCAAACTCATCAAAGGCATGGGCGGCGCAATGGATTTAGTCGCTGGCGCTGAAAACATTATCGTGACTATGATGCACGCCGATAAATACGGTAATTCCAAACTGCTACCCGTGTGTGAGTTGCCGCTAACAGGTTACGGCTGCATTAAACGCGTCGTCACAGATTTAGCCTTTATCGAAATCAAAGATGGCGCCTTCCATTTACTAGAGCGCGCCCCAGGCGTGAGCGTAGAAGAAATCGTCAGCAAAACCGCCGGCAAATTAATCGTGCCAGAGCATGTACCAGAAATGGTGTTTTAAGCGTTCTCTAAAATGCGCAAGTAACGTATAGCGGCTAAGGTTGAAACTCAAGTTAGTTTGAAGCTTTAGCCAAATGAGTTTGAAACGTTAACTGATGTTATATGCGAAAAGCCCAGAAGATGATTCTGGGCTTTTTATTGCTTTGCTTAATGCATTGACGCTATTGAGTGAAACAGCCCTCTTGCTCTGGCGACACGCCGTAAACCCATCCTTGGGGGCTCAACGAAAAAGTCCCTTTTTCCGATGGTCGCCATCGCAAGAGTGCAGTTTGCTGTTATGCCCGCGTATTCCATTGATAGTGCAATTTGTTAGAATCAAGTTCACTAAAGGAAGTAAGGGATTGTTATGATTAGATTGAAAAATCTTCTCGAGGCTATAAAAGCCGAGCATCAAATAACCACCCAGAATGAGCTTCTGGCCTTGCTATCGCAAAATGAATTACTCATTCAGCAAATCCAAGCTGCTGATGCGCAGTATTGGGTTAATTTTGCTAAGAATACCTTCGATGGTTGGTATTGCATTCGAACACCTATGCTCAGTACCTTTCATGTTTATTACCAAGAACATGGACAAAACTGCTGGGGAGAAGATGTTTTTACCGAGCAAAGTGAAGCCATAGCAGCGGTTATTTTTATGTCTGGCATTTGGGATCAAGTCCCTTAGCACTAAGCAAGTAAAAGCCTGCTCACTCATCCTATATCTTCACCTTCACAAATGGCGATATGTAACGAATCATTACGCGACTTTCAATATCGAAATCATCCTGTTAGGGTGAGTGCATAATAACAGACACATTTTTAGCGCTCTGTTTAACTCTCTCATTGCCCAAAGGAGCGGTATCTATGGACTGGCTTATTATTGCACTCGCTGGCTTTTTAGGCGGCATGCTCAATGCGGTTGCCGGTGGTGGCAGTTTTATTACCCTTTTGGCGTTAGTGTTTGTCGGGGTTCCACCGATTGCGGCGAACGCAACGGGGACCGCTGCGTTGTTGCCAGGATATATCGCCAGTGCTTGGCGCTTTAGAAAAGAAATCGAATATCCGGCGAGTCTTAGCCTTAAGCATCTGATCTTGATTGCCCTTATCGGCGGCAGTATTGGCGCGGGTATTTTGCTGACCACCAGCGAGCAAGTCTTCGCAAAACTCATTCCTTGGCTGATTTTACTGGCCACCGCGGCCTTTATTGTTGGCCCTTGGTTACTCAAACGAAGAATCGCTGAGCAAGGCGAAAACCCCTCAACGCCAATGTTAAGTCCGATGACATCACTGATAATGCTGTCGGCCGTGTGTATCTATGGTGGTTATTTTAATGGTGGCTTAGGCATCATACTGCTCGCGAGCTTTGGGCTGATGGGCCAGACCAATCTGCATGGGATGAACGGTCTTAAAAATCTCATTTCTGCCCTGCTCACCGCCATCGCCGTTGTGGTTTATGCAGCGGGCAATGTTATCGATGGGCAATATCTGTTGCTGCTTGCTGTGATGGCGATTATCGGCGGCTATGTCGGCGCGGCGCTGGCCTATCGTATTTCACAGCCCTTGCTGCGCGGCTTTATTGTGATTGTCGGTTTGGCAATGGCCTTAGGCTTTTTCATGCGCTGAGCTGTTTATGCGTGAAGCAACGTTTTCATTTATTGAGCTTTTAATACGTTCGTCTCTTTTAATACGTCAGTCTTTTAATGCATTAGCCAACACGCAGTTCTTGGACTCAAGGGAACAAGACAGTGAGCTTCGATACAAGGTCACATCGAGAAATTGCCCTTAGGTTACTGGCTTGTTACTCTGAGCCATCATTTAGGAAAGCACTGTGACTAAGGATAGCGATGAAACGGATCACCTTTAAACTATGCAGCTTGAAGCTAAAGACCTTGAAGCTCAGCAGCTTAAGTCTTGCCCTGTGTCTTGTTGCAAGCTCGCCCGCTATTTACGCGCAAACTGCTAGCGCAACAAGCATTAGCGTCAAAACGGAAACGGGTAACATTCAGGTAAAAACCATAGCCCAAGGGTTAGAAAATGTCTGGGGTATGGCATTTTTACCCGACGGCAGCATGCTCGTGACTGAACGCGCCGGCAGAATGCGCATTGTCAGCGCCGCAGGTAAAGTGGGCGAACCCTTAACGGGTTTACCACCACTATATGCCAAAGGCCAAGGTGGTTTACTCGATGTGGTGCTTGCGCCAGATTTTGCCAGCAGCAAAAAAATCTATTTCAGTTATGCCGAACCCGCTGGAGGTGATGCAAGTGAACTCAATAGCACTGCGGTGAGTTTTGCCACGCTCAATGGCAACAAGCTTGAAAATCTCAGCCGCGTTTTTAGTCAGCAACCTAAAATCAACAGCGGCCACCATTTTGGATCTCGTTTAGTGTGGGCGCCTGACGGCACACTGTTTATCACACTCGGCGACCGCTACAGCGAAAAAGATAGCGCTCAAACATTAGACAATCATTTAGGCAAAGTGGTGCGGATTAATGCCGATGGTTCAGTGCCTAAGGATAACCCCTTCGTCAATACGGCGGGCGCTTTGCCCGAGATCTGGTCTATTGGTCATCGCAATATGCAAGGCGCGGCCATTAATCCCATCAGCAAAGTATTATGGACTGGCGAGCATGGACCGCAGGGCGGCGATGAACTCAATATTGATGAGGCGGGCAAAAACTATGGCTGGCCTGTGATTACCTATGGTGAGAATTACGGCGGCGGCAAAATTGGCGAAGGCACTCACAAGGCTGGAATGGAGCAACCCGTCTACAAGTGGGTTCCCTCGATTGCCACCGCGGGCTTTATGTTTTACACGGGCGATAAATTTCCGCAGTGGAAAAATAATATTTTACTCGCCAGCCTAAAGGAAAAAACGCTAGTACGTTTAGTACTTGATGGCGACAAGATTATTAAAGAAGAACGGCTGCTAAAAAATGAATTGGGACAAAGATTACGCTCAGTCGTGCAAGGGCCTGATGGGTTGATTTATCTTGTGACCGATGAAGCGAAATCAAAAATTTACCAGATCTCACCGCAGCAATATTAAGCACTCGCTTTAACCACAGCCTTTTAACCAGTGCAACATGCTCAATCGATAGAGAATTTAAACCTTAAAACGACAAAGAGTGTTCATCAGGAACACTCTTTGTTATTAGCGAGCTTTGCTAACTTGCAGTTGTTAGAGCGGCACTAACCTCCTGCCTTTATTCATTTACCACGCACATCCCCTGCTCGGTTTTCACATAGGGAGACAGAATAGGCATCATGCCTTTCATCACTTGTAATGGCAGCGCCGAAGTAAAACTAAAATCATCGGATTTACTGCCGGGCACGAAGGCCGTCAGAGTGCCGAAGTATTTATCCCCCAGATAAAACACGAAGGTCGCGGTGCGGTTCATGGCAGTCGTCGCCACTTTTTTACCTTGCTGCATCTGAGTCACGATACGGTTATCACCGGTGCCGGTTTTCCCGCCTATGGCTAACATCTCGCCTTTTTCATCGGTAAAAATGCCCTTCAAACGACGGGCAGTACCGTTTTGCACTACGTTCGCCAGCGCAGCTTTTAAGGCTTGCGCGACTTCATGGCGCATCACTCGCTCACCTTGGGTGTTCTGATTCTGCAGCGTCACTTCATAGGGCGTATCCGCGGCAAAATGCAGCTGATTGATACGCACGGTAGGCAAACGATAGCCATCATTCTGAATAATGCCCATCAACTCGGCTAAAGCAGCTGGTCTATCTCCCGAGCTGCCGAGCGCCGAACCTAAGGATGGCACCATAGCATCAAAGGGGTAACCTAAACGCGCCCAACGCTGATGTATGTCAAGGAAGGCTTCCACTTCGAGCATCACTTGCACTCGAACGTCACGGGCGTTTTTATGTCGCGTCCTAAATAACCAACGATAAACCTCTTGGCGTTGTGCTTCACTCGCCTGTTTCACATCGTTCAAATTGG
The DNA here is from genome assembly GCF_022690845.1 of Shewanella sp. N2AIL. Lineage (NCBI taxonomy): Bacteria > Pseudomonadati > Pseudomonadota > Gammaproteobacteria > Alteromonadales > Shewanellaceae > Shewanella > Shewanella sp. N2AIL. The sequence continues at coordinate 34,315 of NZ_JALBYT010000003.1, forward strand.
CATCGGGATTGTGATTAAGATAATCCAGCACCCACAATTCCAACGGATGCACCCGTGCGATATAACCTTGATCCGGCAGGTTATATTTATCAGGGCCGTACTTGTTATATAAGCTCTTAATACGACCATCGGTATAACTCACCTGCGGCAATCTTTGCTGTAGAAAAGCTTTAAATGCCGACATAGGTTCATCGGGTAAGAGGTAGCGATACGCCGACGTTAATTGTTGCTCCGACTGGGATAAACCGTCGAAGAACATCCCAAAACGCTCATTCGCGGCCACTTTTTTATACTTGCGATAAAACTTAGTGACGAAGGTATTACCCTCTCTATCGGCAAATACCCGCAGGTATTCGTCGCGGCGCGGATCTTTATCATTACGTAGCAACTGGGCCATATTGCCCTCATTTTGCATACTGCTGCTGTAATTGACTATGTCGCGCATGAGGCGCACAAACGGCAAGTTAATCGAATCCTGCAAAGCTTGATAAAGTGTCGGAGTCTTAACATCTTCCGATTTTTTAAAGTTATTAAACACATGCAAACCACCACCGGTAAAGAACTGCTCACTGGTTGAGGCAGAATATTCCCGCTGTAGCGCTGCATCTAACATGCGATCTAAACGTCTATCAGGATTCACAATCAAGTAATCAATCGCCCAACGGGTTAAGTGATCCCTAGGTTCGATAATGATAGATTCCAGTTCAATACCATGTTTTTTCGAATATTTTTCGTGGATCTCAGCGATGATTTCTAAGTAGGTCGCCATCACCCGCAATTTAGCGGTTGAACCCAGTTCCAACTTACTGCCTTCGTTAATATCAAAGGGTTGGTCGGTACTGTCGGTCTGCACACGAACTCGGTTGGCGGTGTCGGTACGCTCATAAAGCGTAAAGCTATACAGCACGTTTTGCAGTTGGCTTGGCTCGAGTAAACGCTCACCCAATAAACCCACTTGCTCAGCGGTCGACACTTGCGCCAGGCTGCGTAAGTAGTGACTCACTTGCTGCTGTAAATCACTGTGTAAGCTACTGTTGACCGTCAAGTCGAGCCGGTCTAAATCGTACAGCCCCACATTTAACATGCCCGCGGTACGAATACGCACTGTATTCACGCCCTTATCGGCACCCGATTGCGTATTTCGTTGCGGCTTAGTGACCCTAAACTGCAATTTCTGCGCGAGTGCGGCATCACGCAGACCACGGTCAATAAGGTAATATTGGCCGAGTAAGCGGATATGGCTATCGACTAAATTTTCAAGATCTTCATGACCTTGCAATAAATAGTATGAAGGGCGACGCTGGGCAATCATCAGCGCGACCACTTGGCGGAATACTTGTCCACGCTTGGCGGCATTACCCTTAATTTGTGGCGATGCTAACAGCTTGTTTGCAGTATCGAAATCGGTGCCAAACCACGCCCACAGTCCATCACCTATACCATGCACTTCACCATGATTTGGCGCCGAGGATAATGGCACTGTGTTTAAATAATCTTGGACGATGCGCTTACGGGCAGGTTCGGTATTCTCACCTTGCTGGTACACGCGCACACTGGCCGAGCCAATTTGTAATAACTTATCCTTGATGCTTAAGGTTAAGCCTTGGGAAGAATGGCGGAATTTTTCAATCTGAGTCGCCAGCGTACTGCCACCGGCGGTGGACACATTCATGCCGACCATCTCTGCAATTTGGCTCATCCCTGCCACCACAAAACGTGGCCAGTCGATCACCGGATTGAGTTTATCTTCCGTGGTCCATAACTCGCGGTTTTCAATAAATAATAAGGTATTAACGATTTCATTGGGGATCTTATCGTCGTCCTGATAAACCCGTTTGGGATAGGCGAACTCGTACAAATCGGTATTGCGACAATCGAGCAGCGTTAAGCCAGATTGCGCCTTTTCGTGGTAAGGCGGGAAAAATCCCAGCTGCGCGTATTCCTGCAAGGCAGGCGAAAACGCCACTTGCTGCGTCACCTGAAAATTCCGTTGCATTAATCGGTCGATATACTGGGGTAACTTACTATAACCATGGCGCTCATCAAAGGGGCCATAACTTGGATAAATCACCGCTGTGCTCGGTGAGTTTTCTAATTCATAGGTGAGCGTCTTAGCATATTGATTGATGTATTTAGCTTGATAAAACGAGGTTTTCACTTCAAGGCCAATCAATAATGCGATACAGCAAATCAAAATAAAAAATAAGAACCAGACTCTGCCCTTTGATCTGGCTTTACGCGGAGTCTTAACCTTTACCTTAGGTTCAGGTTGTGGTGGACGAGGACGATAATTTTCGAACTTCATCTCTGACGGGGAATTAGGCAAAACAGCTCCAAAAAAACACTAAAATAAATATCTTTCATGCAACTCAGCAAATCCGTTGCCACTCAGTAAAACAAGACATTAATCCATTAAGCCACACAAAAAACTCACCGCCAGCAACGCCCAGCTAGCAAAGACTAATCCCAGATGAACTCACGAAAATGTTTACGGCAAACGGACTCATAGCTTTCATTTCCACCAATCGCCACTTGCTCACCCTCGCGCATCACTTTGCCCTCGCCGTCGAGGCGAACCACCATGTTAGCTTTACGGCCACAATGGCAAATGGTTTTCAGCTCAACCAACTTATCGGCCCAAGCTAATAAATAATGACTGCCGCTAAAGAGTTCGCCCTGGAAATCCGTTCTTAAACCATAACAGAGTACAGGAATATCAATATTATCGACCACATGCGTCAACTGCTTAACCTGTTCTTTACTCAAAAACTGGCACTCATCAACCAGCACACAGCTTAATGGTGTGGCTTGATGCACATCGCTAATCATCTGAGTCAGATCATCTTGGCTACTAAAAACCTGTGCATCCGTTTCAATGCCGATGCGCGAGGCCACTTTACCTTTGCCATATCTGTCATCTATGGAGGCTGTCATCACTAAGGTATTCATACCGCGTTCGCGATAGTTATAGGATGACTGTAATAAGGAAGTGGATTTACCAGCGTTCATCGCCGAATAATAAAAATACAATTGAGCCAAGACTTATACCCTTTAAAAAACGTTAGCGCTTACGCGTCTGCCATCGGAGCCAAATTGGCCGCTAGTCTAACATTGCGCTTCACATCAGAACACTAGCAGCGACTAAGCTTTTATCATGAATTACTGCAACTGCGCTGACTTATCCAGCGTTTTACTCTCCCATCGTCGACTTAACCAACTCCAGCTCACTTTATTTAATCCTTAGCACGATAAAAGCCATCACCAGCCACCAAATGATTAAATTTTGTTAACACAAGCTTAATTTAACCTTAAATACTGTTTTATAAGGAAATAGTAAATAAAGCTAAATTTCAAAAGTGAGATCTACCTCCAAAGTATTAAGTGTTAATGGGCTTGCGCTCAAAAAAAACAAACATCCTGTTAACAGTAATATTTCATTCGAGACAAATCGTGCTCATTTTAAAAAAAGAAAGTATTCGATAGCTTGCAAATTAAAGCTAACGGTCAAAGCACTAACCTACCCTGCAAACTTTAGTGCTCCACTCCGTCCTTTATGCGCATATTGGATCAAATGGAGATAATGATGAGAATTTTCACCTCTAGAAAACTGGCATACTTAGTGGCTCTAGCACTAACTGGTGCTCTTGTTGGTTGTGGCGATGATGGCAAAGATGGTGTCGATGGGGCTCCAGGCACGCCCGGTATTCCGGGAACACCTGGCACGCCAGGCACCCCTGGAGAACCTGGAACACCACCGCCAGTCACCAGCTCAACGCTGACGAAAGTCAAAGTGATCAGCTACAGCTTTGGCGAAGGCAGTATCAGTTACGAATTTGAAATTACCGATGAGAATAATAATTTAATCAACGGCCTGCAAAACGCAGAGGCAAAAGTCGCGGCGTTAACCGATAAGGGATTCATTAATAACCGTACCGAAAATGATCTTAATGGCGTTGCAGACAATGTGCATATTGGTGGCGCGGCAACTCAAGCGACTGAAGGTGCCACACTGACCTCTTTAGGCGACGGTCACTACACTTTTGTGGCCCCAATGTTAGGCGTCAATCCTAGTACTGAAGGCATTGTGTGGTTACGCGTTGGCGGCAATAGCGCAACAGGTATCGCACGTTCGGCCCCCTTAGTGGTCAATAAACCCGAAGGCACTCATTCCACCACAACCGATAGTTGCTATTCCTGTCACGTCGATTACGCCACAAGTCCTCGTCGCCATGCAAGCTATGTTGCAACCGGTATGGACGGTGAAGTCACCTTCGTAGAAGGCTGCTTAGTGTGTCACGGCTCAGTAAGTCGCGCAGTGGTCAATGCGGAAGGTTTCTCTGTGGGTGGCTATACGACAAACACCTTATCTAAAATTGGCCATATCAATCACCAAGATTTTACTAAAGACTTTTCAGTACAAAACTGTTCATCCTGTCAAGTTGAAGCCCCAACTAACATTAACCTAGCAGGACCCGGTTGTATCGATTGCCATGATAGTGGTGGTGTACCAGGCGTTACTATCCCAAGTAATGGTGCCGATGTCCGTACTATGCATGAAGGCAAGTCTGGCATTACTGAACGCCAAGCTATACGCGCTAAATACAAGGTCACATTAGCAGCCCCAGTGAAAGTCGATGATATTTCAACGAAAACAGATCACTATGCACCAACAGGTGCTGCCGCCGCAGTCGCCGCCCCAGGCTGGTGTACAACCCTCACAGTAAAAGATGTCGATGGCAATATCTTTAGTATCAAAGATAACTTCAACTACTCAGATCCGCTGGTGTTTGATGCCAAGAAACCGCTGGTATATGCCGGAGCCTATCTGCATGCCTATGAAAATGGCAGTTTAGTGGGCCGCCCAGGTAATCGTACTAACTATTACTATGGTTACAACACCGACGGCACTAAGAACATCTGTCACTTACTGACGGATATCAGCGCAGTGAATGCTAACTATATTTACTCTGCCCGCGTGACATTCAGTACCGCAGGTTGGATGGAATATGATGGCAATCAACGTTATCAAAGTAATGGTAGCCTAAGAGCGACAGGTTATGACGGCTCCATGGGCGTATCCTTTACCGCCTACTCAGACGTCGTTAACCCTGTCACGGCTCAAAAAGTCTCTGGCTTCGAACGTCGTGAGATAGTGAGCGCTAACAGCTGTACCACTTGCCATAACGATGCCACTGCATTCCACAAAAATGGGGCCTTCGATGACGGCGGTAATGGCTGTATTGCCTGTCACGATAACGGTATGGCACGCACATCAGCCGCTTTAGGCGCAGGTTTTGGCCCTATGGTTCACAGCTGGCACTGGGGTAATGGCGCTAAAGTTGGTGAAATGAAAGCGGATGGAACTCAAGCGAATGCGGCTAACGGTGCAGGGGCGATCAATCCTGTCACCAGTTGTGTTGCCTGCCATGATAAAGCGATTGATTTAGATAACATTCCTAATCAATACATTTTGGAACCCGGCAGCAAGATGACCAGCCCTGTATCTGCGAACTGCTATGCCTGCCATACGATTGATTCTGCGAAAGCGCATATGGTGAGCAACGGTGGTGAGATCAGCGTTCCGAGCGTGGCAGATTGGTTTAAACAACCAACGACTGAATCCTGTGCAGTATGTCATAACTCAGGTAGAAGCTCTGGTATTGATAAATACCACAAGTTTACTCGCTAATTAATCATCTCATCATCGCGTGATTAAATAGTCAGTAAAAAGCGGTACCGATTTTCCCTGCAAGGAAATAGTCAAAGGAGTCTCATCAAAACGGGACTCCTTTTTATTTAGCCACAGCCCGATAACAAGCCATTTTCAGTCCCATTTAAGTTACTAACGTTACAGTCCTAAAAAAACAACAATTCAAAGGAAGTCACTCAATTATGCGTAAACGTTTTATTGCCATCGCCATCGGCGCCACACTCACCGCCGGATTTATGGCAGGTTGTAGCAACACAGAAAGCAAAGCCCCTAACGCCATGTCGATACAAGCCCAAAACCCCTTCTTTCAAGTCAGTCGCCTACAATATCAAGCGCCCGACTTTAGTATCATCAAGAATGAGCACTTTACACCTGCACTAGAGCAAGGCATGGCCGAGCACTATCAAGAAATCCTCGCGATTGCGAATAATCCCGCCGCGGCCAGTTTCGATAATACTATTGTCGCGATGGAAAAAAGTGGCGCCCTGCTCAGCCGCGCATCGAGTGTGTTTTATAATTTAGCGGGTTCTAACAGCAATCCAGAACTGCGTAAAATCCAAGGTGAAATGGCACCCAAAATGGCGGCCCACTCGGACAATATCAACTTAAATCCAGCGCTATTTGCCCGCATCGAAGCCATTTATAACGATCGCGCTAACCTAGGGTTAACCCCAGAAGCTGTGCGTTTGGTTGAGGTCTATCATCAACGCTTTATCATGGCGGGCGCTAAACTCACCGACGAGCAGAAAGTGAAGATCCGTGCTCTTAACGAAGAACAGTCAACACTGACCAACGAGTTCTCCCAACGTTTACTGCGCTTAACCAAAGAAATCGCCGTGGTCGTGGAGTCTAAGGATGAGCTTACAGGATTAACTGACAGCGAAATCACTTCGGCCGCAAACGATGCTAAAGCAGCGGGTCACGATGGCAAGTATCTGATCAACATCACCAACACCACTCGTCAGCCCGTATTGGCCTCACTGGAAAACCGTGAACTGCGCCAACGCATTTGGGAAGCCTCAGCTAACCGTGGCTTAAGTGGTGAAAACGAAACGGCGTCGCTGGTATCTCGTTTAGCACAACTGCGCGCTGAGCGCGCCACCCTATTAGGTTATGAAAACTGGGCCAGTTATCGCCTAGCGCCGCAAATGGCCAAAACGCCAGAAGCGGTTTACAGCATGTTTGGCTCTATGGTGCCAGCCGTAGTCGCTAATACAGAGAAAGAAGCGGCCGATATTCAAGCAATGATCGACAAGACTGGCGGCAAATTTGAACTGGCGCCATGGGACTGGGAATTCTACGCCGAGAAAGTCCGCCAAGAAAAATACGTCCTTGATGGTAATAGCATTCGCCCATACTTTGAGTTTAACCGCGTCCTCGAAGATGGCGTGTTCTACACACTCAAAGAACTCTATGGCGTCACCCTAAAACCTCGCCCAGATTTACCGGTTTATCATCCCGATGTGAAAGCCTACGAAATGTTTGATGCCGATGGCTCAAGCATGGCCATTTTCTACGCCGACTATTTTGCCCGTGAAGGTAAACGTGGCGGCGCTTGGATGAGTTCGTTCGTCGGCCAATCCTTCCTCGAAGGCACTAAGCCTGTCGTGGTTAACGTGATGAACATTAAGAAGGCACCAGAGGGTCAACCGACCTTCGTCAGCTACAACGAAGTCACCACTATGTTCCACGAAATGGGCCACGGCACCCACGGCATGTTCTCCAAAGTGACTTACCCAAGTCTGGCAGGCACTTCGGTTTCACGGGACTTTGTCGAATTCCCATCAACCTTCGAAGAAGACTGGGCGGCCCATCCCAAAGTGTTGGCCAACTACGCTAAACACTATGAAACGGGCAAACCCATTCCCGATGAACTGCTGCAAAAACTGTTGAAATCAGGCAGCTTTAACCAAGGTTTCGATACGTTAGAATATATGGCTGCGGCGCTCGTAGACATGGAGTGGCATTCATTAAGCCCAGATGCACAGTTGCAAGATGTCGCCACCTTTGAAGCCAATGCACTGAAAAAGCACGGCTTAAACATCAGCGCCGTGCCGCCACGCTATAAATCGACCTACTTTGCCCACGCCTTCCCCGGCGGTTACTCGGCAAGTTATTACGCGTATATGTGGAGTGAGATTTTAGCGGCGGATGCCTTTGCCTATGTGCAAACCCAAGGCGGGCTCAATCGTGAAATCGGCATGAAATACCGCAGAACCATTCGTGAAGTGGGCAACAGTATTGCGCCAATGGAAGCCTACAAAAACTTCCGTGGACAAGAGCCTACGACACAAGGATTACTTAAACGCCGCGGGCTAGACCAAACACTTTAAGCTGCAAAAAACCTAAGCGGCAAGTAGCCTAAGTTAAGTAATGATAGCCTTAATGTGATTAGGTTAAAGATAGAGATAGAGCGTTAACCAAAAAAATCAGCCAGCATAATGCTGGCTGATTTATTTTGACTTATTCGCAGTAAACCTTTGCCGTGCAAAGTTTCAATTAGCGTTTAGCTAATTGCGCCTTTAGATTTGATTTTTAGCACTATGATGCTAACCACAAACACCACACTACAGGCCACTAAACCTGCGACGACTGACTCAGTAAATCCAAGTACGACATAACCCGTTAAGCTAATAAACGCCGCAATCAATGCATACGGTAGCTGAGTGACGACATGGTCGATATGGTGACAACTCGCGCCCGTAGACGACAAAATCGTGGTATCGGAAATCGGTGAACAGTGATCGCCAAATACCGCGCCCGCCAGCACAGAGGCAAGCATAGGTAACATCATGCCAGTGTGACTTCCCATCGCCATATCCGCAGCAATCGGCAACATGATACCGAACGTGCCCCAGCTAGTACCGGTTGAGAACGCAGTAATACCCGCTAACACAAACATAAGCGCTGGCAAAAACGCGAACGGAATATTGCCCGTCGCGAGACTCGCCATAAACTTACCAGTTTCGAGCTGGCCAATCACGCCTGCGATAGTCCAAGCAAATAACAGGATATAAATCGCTGGCAGCATAGAGCGAGCGCCCTGCACTATGCCTTTGACTATCATTGATTTCTCAACGCCTTGGACTAAATTCAATATCAGCGAAATCGCTAAACCGATTAATGCACCAAAGAAAAGGGATGAACTGACATCGGTTTTCTCAAACGCTGAAATAATATTAAATTCAATCCCTTCAGCGGCAAGTACTTGAGCGCCACTGTTGATCATAAAATACAGGGTCGCAAATACCAGCACAGTAATTGGCAGGAATAAGCCTAAGATCTTACCGGTTTCGGCTTCGGGTAAATCCGCATTCGCCCCTGGCGGTAATCCCTTTGACTCATCGTATAAATTACCACGTTGGGCATTGAGTTCATGCTCGCGCATTGGCCCAACATCTAATCCCATAAAAACTACGAAAAGTAATAATAACAAAGAGAAGATTGCGTAGAAATTCATTGGGATCATTTGAATAAAAATACTCAAATGACCCGTATCAGCAAAACCGTGGGCCGTTAATATTCCACCAATAAGCGCAATAATATAGGCGCCCCAACTTGATACAGGAGAAATAACGCACACAGGAGCGGCAGTCGAATCTAATAAATAAGCTAACTTAGCGCGGGAAATATAATAACGGTCGGTAACAGGTCTAGCGACCGAACCTACGACTAAGCTATTGAAATAGTCGTCAATAAAAACCACACACCCTAAAAACATGGTTAATAGTTTAGCGTCACGTTTATTACGTATATGTAAACGCGCCCAATCGGCAAAAGCCCGCGCGCTGCCACTGACAGTAATTAACGCTGTGATCATTCCCAGTACAATTAAGAAACCGAGAATATATAAGTTCCACGAATTAAGGCCTTCGCCCGTCCAAAAAAGTCCTTTAACGCCATTAAATACAAATTCACCCGTCGCTACAGGTGAAAATTGATTGAGCAATAAAGCACCAATTAAAATCCCTAACCCCAAAGAAAGCAGTACACGGCGAGTTAAGATCGCCAACACAATAGCCACCGCAGGCGGCAGCAAGGAAAGTGCCGAATCGGCATAATTCATAACAGTCATTGATTATTATCTTCGTTAAATACGAATGGAGGGCGACTGAACTGGTGGGGAAAGGCAATAGATACCCAAGGTCACCTGTCCTATCAGTAGCGCTCCATAGTAACTATTTCCAACATCCGTATCGGAAAATACTATGGCAGTGTTACACCTATTAAGTGCAACCCCAGCAGTTGATCGTGATAAATCGAACCACTTCGGCACCAAATCCTTTCGCAATCGATCAACGGAATCACCCTACTGATCACTACTAATATTTGGCGCGCCTCTACTTCTAAGAACGCCCGTACGCGGGCGTGAGGCACATAAAAACATAAGCGGCTTAGCAGATGCCACCGCAAAGCCACTTAATGTGACCTAGATCACAGATTAAATCAACCGAGACTTGTGATCAGCTCAGGAACCGCCTCAAATAAATCGGCAACTAAGCCATAATCGGCAACTTGGAAAATAGGCGCTTCCGCGTCTTTGTTAATAGCAACGATGACTTTCGCGTCTTTCATGCCCGCTAAATGTTGAATCGCGCCAGAAATCCCCACGGCAATATACAAGTTAGGCGCAACGATTTTACCAGTTTGGCCCACTTGTAAATCGTTAGGCACAAAGCCTGCGTCAACTGCCGCGCGTGATGCGCCAACCGCAGCACCGAGCTTGTCAGCAAGCTGCTCTAACATGCCGAAGTTTTCACCACTGCCCATACCACGGCCGCCAGAAACGATAATGCCAGCATTACCTAATTCTGGACGGGCTGATACCGTCAAGGATTGAGACACAAACTGAGTTCTCGCTTCAAACACTTTATCGAGTGTCGTCACAGCCGCGCTGTTACCTTCTGGCGCAGCATCAAAGGCACTGGCGCGTACTGTCATCACTTTGATGGCATCATGGCTTTGCACTGTCGCTAAGGCGTTACCCGCATACACAGGGCGCACAAAGGTGTCAGCATTGACGACGGTAATGACTTCAGAGATTTGCGCAACATCTAATAATGCCGCCACACGCGGAAGCGTGTCCTTACCTAAGCTCGAAGCAGAAGCCAGAATGTGGCCATAGTTTGGCGCTAAGTCCACCAGCAATTTGGCAAAATTTTCCGCTAAATGCGCTTCATACACGCTGGCATCGGCAACGAGCACTTGGCTAACGCCTTGTAGCGCTTGTGCAGCTTGGACAACCGCGCCACATTGGTGACCCGCAACCAGTACATGCACTTCATCGCCAATGGCGCGGGCGGCAGTGACGATTTTTGCCGTATCGAGTTTCAGTGCGGCATTATCATGTTCAGCTAATACTAAAATGGCCATTTAGATCACCTTCGCTTCATTTTTTAACTTTTCAACTAGCTCAGCTACCGACGCTACCATGATGCCTGCTTTACGTTCTGCTGGCGGAGTGACCTTCACGACCGTTTGGTGACTCTTTAATGTCACGCCTAAGTCGGCCACAGTAAAGACTTCTAATGGCTTACGCTTGGCTTTCATAATGTTAGGCAGTGAAGCATAACGAGGTTCGTTCAAACGTAGATCGGCAGTCACAACTGCAGGTAACGGCATAAGTAAGGTTTGCATACCGCCGTCAACTTCGCGAGCGACTTGCACAGAATGACCTTCTAATTTGATTTCAGAAGCAAAGGTCGCCTGTGGCATATCCATCAGCGCTGCGAACATTTGACCGGTTTGATTGTTATCGCCATCGATAGATTGCTTACCAAAAATCACCAGTTCGGCTTGTTCTTTGTCTTGTACCGCTTTGAGCAATTTGGCGATAGATACTGGCACCAGTTCGTCTTCAGTATCGATATGGATCGCACGGTCTGCACCTAATGCGAGCGCAGTACGTAATTGTTCTTGAACGGCTTTATTACCAATACTGACAACAACCACTTCAGTTGCACTACCCGCTTCTTTTAAACGAACCGCTTCTTCTACTGCGATTTCACAAAAAGGGTTCAACGCCATTTTTAGGTTTGCGGTGTCAACACTTGTATTGTCAGCTTTGACCCTGACCTTCACATTGGCATCAACAACGCGCTTAACGGGCACCAATACTTTCATAGGGTTTCCTTCCTACACTTTCATGTACATGGACAAAACATTGGTTAATACCAATGCAGGATAGAGCAACTTTACGTCCTGTTAACGTTAACGTCAACCAAAGTCAAACGCCTGTTTGCATTTTTTAATCCTCAGCAACGGCTACTTTTTTGAGGAAATAAGAAAAGTTCAAAATATAAATAATATTTAATTTACTTAAAATGCATAATTTTATTTGATTCGAGCTATATTAGTTTCTATCATTTAGCTGTTGTTCACCATTATCCTGTATTAAAAATTAGAGTGGGACGAAAATAGATATGAGCGAATTTTTAGAGATATTAACTCACGGCCGTCGTTTTAAAGCAGCAGTTAAAGAACTTAGCGTTGAAGAGTTACGTGATTTAGCCGACAAATTAGATAAAATTTTAGTAGAACGCGAGTCTATGGCTGAGGAAGAAGAACAAGCCATGGCAGCTCGTAATGCTAAGATTGAAGAAATCCGTCAACAAATGGAAGCCGTTGGTTTATCCATTGATGACTTAGGTGGCGTAGCTGTTAAAGCAACCGCGAAAAAACGCGCTCCTCGTCCAGCTAAATACCAAATCGAAGTTGACGGTGAAATGGTTCAGTGGACTGGCCAAGGCCGTATGCCAACCGTATTTAAGAACGAGATCAACAAAGGTCGTTCTATGGAAGATTTCTTAATCTAATCCAATTCGGTGTGGCGGTTCGAGTAACCAACACCTATTTGCATAAAAGCTCGCATTCATTGCGGGCTTTTTTATATCCATTATTGGCTGCAATCTAAAACGACAAGCGTAAATCCCACACCTCATCCCTGCTCAAATTGCGTTACAATTCAACCTTAGTATTTACATCTGCTTTCAGTTACTCTTTATTCACCCTCACTCGATTGAATAAAATAATGCAGATAAACAATAAGATAATTATAAGCTGCAGCATAATCGCTAGCTTAGTCTCACAGACCACATATGCCCAAATCAATACAGGGCCAACCTCCAATAAACTCACGGCTTTTACCCATGCTGAATTAATGATTGCGCCGGGTAAGCGTTTAAGTGATGCCACTTTATTGGTTGAAAATAATCGAATTAAAGCCATTATTGAGCACGGTGACATTCCCGCTGGCGCATTTAAAATCGATTTGAGTGGTTATACTATTTACCCTGGATTTATCGATCCTTTCACCGATTATGGGATTGAGTTCGAATATCCAAAACTTGGGCTCACTCGCCCTGTCTATGATATTAAACGTATCGGCGGCAATGCAGACAATGGTGCAATTCATTCTGAAAAAGAATGGTTTAATTACGTTTATCCCAATAAAGAACGCGCGAAAGAGTGGATCAATAATGGCTTTACGAGTGTGCAAAGTAGCAAACTCGACGGAATCTTCCGAGGGACGAGTGTCAGCCTGTCATTAGCAAACAAAACCGCCAACGAAGTGATTTATCGTGCCCGCAGTCAACCCTTTATGGCATTTGATAAAGGCTCATCTGAACAAGATTATCCGTCATCATTAATGGGCAGTATTGCGCTTATTAGACAAACCTTTGCCGACGCCAATTGGTATAACCAAAATAAAAACAAATCGGCCAATGGCGCAATAAACAATCAAGTCGAATTTAATATCGCCTTTGAACGCTTAGATAATTTAGCCGATAAGCAAATTATCTTTGAAACCAGAAATCTCAACGATCAATTGCGCGCCGCCCATTTACTCAAAGAACATAAACTGCCAGCCAATCTACTCGGTAATGGTCAAGAATACTCGCGCATCAATGAGTTAAAGGCGCTGAACTACCCGTTAATCTTGCCTTTAAACTATCCGCAAGCGCCTGATGTTGGAACAGATGATGCCGATCGCGAAGTGTCACTGGCGGATTTAAGACAGTGGGAACGTGCGCCAACCAATCCAGCAGAAGTTGCCAAAGCAGGTATTCCCTTCGCGCTAACGCAGTTTGGTATTAAGACAGATTCCTTCTGGCCGCGACTGCGCCAAGCCATTACTCAAGGTTTGAGTGAAGAGCAAGCCTTAGCTGCACTGACCACCCAAGCCGCCGAGATGACAGGCACCGCCGATTTTACCGGCAAACTCGCACCCGGTTACATGGCAGACTTTGTAGTCACTAAGGGCAATATTTTTAAAGAAGGTCAGATCTACAGTGTTTGGTTGCAAGGTCAGCAGCAAAGTCTTCGCTCACTGCCCCAAGCAAGATTACTGGGGGATTACCAATTAAGCCTCAATAACCTCACACTGGATTTATCGCTGCAAGATGCGAGCAAAGGTGATAAACCCAAAATCCAAGGCAGCTTAAGCAGTGGCGAGCAAAGTATCGCGCTCAGCCAACTTAAATTAGATGACGACGGTCGATTAAGCTTTACTGCCGATTTGAGCGCCGCGGGCATCAATGGTCTTAGCCGCTTTACGCTGTGGATGGCCGATGACGGCATTCAAGGTCGTATGGTCGATGCCAAGAGTCGCACCACAAATGTTGCTGGTATAGCGATAGCGCAAACTGCAGCGGTTGATAATGCCACTCAAGATGACCATCAAGCGCCCAAGGATAAAGCCAACACAAGCTTAGTGAGTCACCTCACCTTCCCTAACGTTGCTTATGGACTGAGCGAAGCACCTAAGGTCGAGAAGCTGCACATCAAAAATGCCACCCTGTGGACCTCGGATAAGCAAGGCATTCTCGAACATGCCGATCTCTTGATGGCCAATGGCCGCATCGAAAAAATTGGCCAGCAACTCAGTACGCCTTCTGGCTATCAAGTCCTCGATGCAACGGGTAAACATCTTACTGCGGGCATTATTGATGAACACTCGCATATCGCCATAAATGGCGGCACCAACGAAGGCACGGATGCTGTGACCTCTGAGGTGCGGATTGGTGATGTGATTAATCCCGACGATATTTCAATCTATCGTGCCTTAGCGGGCGGTGTCACCAGCGCGCAATTGCTCCACGGCAGCGCCAATCCTATTGGCGGCCAATCGCAACTGATCAAAATGAAATGGGGTGAGCCAGCCGAACAACTCAAATTTGCTAACGCGCCCGCCAGTATCAAGTTCGCGCTTGGTGAAAACGTTAAGCAGAGCAACTGGGGAGAGAAATTTGTACAACGCTTCCCGCAAACGCGTATGGGAGTCAAAGCGTTATTTGAAGAGACCTTCGATGCCGCCATCGCCTATGAAAATGCGTTAAAAGCCTATGATGACCTGCGCTCCAGCGATAAGAAAAAAACCGTTGCACCGCGCCCAAGTTACCGTCTGCAAGCAGTGGCCGAAGTATTAAATCAGCAGCGTGATGTGCACATTCATTCCTATGTGCAGTCAGAAATCCTGATGTTTATCCGCTTAGCCGAGGCTTATCACTTTAAAGTGCAAACCTTTACCCATGTGCTCGAAGGTTACAAAGTGGCGAGTGAACTGGCCGCCCATGGCGCTGGCGCTTCGACCTTTGCCGATTGGTGGGCCTATAAGTTTGAGGTGTACGACGCAATTCCACAAAATGCGTGTTTGATGCAAAACAAAGGCGTGACCACCAGCATAAACTCAGACGACTATGAAATGCAGCGCAGACTCAACCAAGAAGCGGCTAAGTCTATGATGTATTGCAATATGTCGAAGGAAGATGCTTGGAACATGGTCACTATTAATCCGGCCAAGCAATTAAGAGTCGATGAATTTGTGGGTTCACTCACCCCTGGGAAAATGGCCGATATCGTGCTGTGGAACGCAGAGCCTCTGTCGATTTACGCCAAAGTGACACAGGCATGGGTTGAAGGAAAACGCTACTTTGACCGCGATCAAGACCAAATTGCCCAGCAAGCGGTCGTCAACGAGCGCGCCGCACTTATCCAAAAAATTCTCAGCAGTGATGATCAAGCCAAAGCGGGTGAAAAAGTCACGCCACTTAACGAGCCACAGTGGCACTGCGACACCCACTATCAAGCATGGGGCCACACTCATGAGGGAGCCAAATAATGCAACATTTATCTAAACCCGTTTTATTTGCGGCGCTACTGGCCGCGATTTGCACCACGCTGGCCCCAGCGATGGCCAACGATATCGTGCCTACGCCTAAACAAAGCCGCAGCGTACTGATTAAAAACGCCACAGTGCACACCGTCAGTCAAGGCGTGCTCAGCAACACTGATGTCTTGATTGAAAATGGCAAGATCACGGCTGTTGGGCCTCAACTCACCAGCCAAGCCAACAGTGCAACCGCAGAAACCAGTGACACTCAAGTCGTCGATGCTAGCGGTAAACATTTATATCCGGGCTTAATTGCCCTCGATACCAGCTTAGGCTTAGTTGAAATTGAAATGAGCCGCCCCACGGTTGACAACGCCGAGGTGGGTTATATCAATCCGCAGATCAGCACAGCCACAGCTTACAATGCGGATTCGGAGCTCATCCCGACCATACGGTTCAACGGCATTACCCACGCGCAAATCGTCCCGAGCGGCGATGGTATTGCTGGGCAATCGGTACTGGTGAATCTTGATGCGTGGACGATTGAGGATGCGCTGACCCCCAGTGCTGGGCAATTCCATGTCTACTGGCCGCAAATTAAACGCATGCCTGAAGATGAAAAAGAGAAAGCCAAAGCCATCGAGAAAAATCAGCAGGCGATCGACCAGCTCAATATCGCCTTTGAAGATGGCTATCGCTATTTCTTAAGTGATAAAGCCAAGGGCAAAGATAACAACAAGGATGAAGATCCACAGTCCGCGACCAACAACCTTCGCTGGCAGGCCATGTTGCCGCTATACCAAGGTAAAGCGACACTGTTTGCCCATGCCGACAGTGTTGGCCAAATTGAGCAAGTGATTGCCCTGACGAAAAAATACCAATTCAAACTGGTGATTGTCGGCGGATACGATGCATGGCGCTTGGCCTCAAGCCTGAGGGAAGTTAAGGCGGGGGTCATTTATCCTCATACCTTGAGTCTGCCTAAGCGTAAAGATGAGCCGGTGGATTTGCCCTTTAAAATCCCCTCCTTGCTCGCCAATGCCGGAATTCCCTTCGCCCTAGGGTTTTCATCGGACTGGAATAGCCGTAACTTGCCCTATGCAGCAGGTTATAGCGCCGCCTATGGTTTAACGCCTGAGCAAGCGCTTAAGTCCATCACCTTAGATGCAGCAAAACTGTTAGGTGTCGAGGATTTAGGGGCGATTGCCGTGGGATACCAAGGCAGTGTTGTACTGTCCGAGGGGGACATTCTCGACCCTATGACCAATAAGATAGAGGCTATCTGGATTGAAGGACGGCAGATAGATCTGAATAATCGCCATCAGCAGCTTTATCAAAAGCACCTTAAGCGGTAGAATTTACTCAGATAATAATATCGCATCGGCGCAGCCTACCAAGGCTGCGCAGTTTTCCCCTCAATCTCAGGTCAAACCATGAAAATTATCCTCTCAAGTGCATTAGTGCTACTGCTCAGTGCCTGTGCAAGCGACTACAGTTTTAACAGTAATTTGGACGGTGAGGCGATCAATGACTATTTCAAGGCATCCGATGTCACCCTCTATGAAGGCGATACCTTGCCAAAAGGTCATTACGAATTAAAAGGTTTGGTCCAAGGGGAATCCTGTCAGCCCGATGTCAACAGCGTACCTGCGTCATTAGCCGATGCCAGAACCGAAGCCCGCCGTAACGCCGCAGATAAAGGTGCTAACGGCATTATCATCAAACAATGTGTGATGTTAGATGAAGCCGCCCAAGGTTGTATCAGCCGCGCATTATGCGTTGGTCAAGCAGTAAAAACGGCTACAACAGAGTAAGCCTCACGCATATTAAGCATACTGCTCGCGGCGTGATCCTATAGTGTTCTAAGATTGCCCCTATCAACCGCTTAATGGCTAACGCTTCGTGACCAACGCTGCATTATTAGCGCACAAAGATGGGCCTTAATGATTAGCTTAGAATGATGAACTTAGGCTGTTGTGATACTTACCCTTTTAGGTAATTTTTTGCATGACATTTACCAACCAAATTGTCGCAGTTGCGACCTGCCGCACCCCCTATAAACAAAAGTTTGGCATTCCAAGACAACCCGGACTCGTTGAGGCTCGCGGCTATGTCGAACTCGAACCCCATGTCAATCATATCGATGCGGTGCGTGGCATAGAGCAATATTCCCATCTCTGGTTGCTATTTTGCTTCCATGAAAATCTTGCCCAAGGTTGGAAAACCACAGTACGGCCACCGCGATTAGGCGGCAATGAAAAACTCGGCGTATTCGCCACTCGCTCCACTTTTCGCCCCAATGGCATTGGTCAGTCTGTGGTGAAACTGCACGGCGTAGTGCAGCGCAAGGGCAAAGTTTGCCTTGAGATTTCCGGTATGGATCTGGTCGATGGCACGCCCATTATCGATATTAAGCCTTACATTCCTTTCTCGGATTCGATTACCGATGCAGTCGGCGGCATTGCTCAAGACGCCCCAAAACTGATTTCAGTGGTGTATTCCGATAATGCCAAGGCACAGATTGAACGTTACGCCCAGCAGGAAACCTACACAGATTTAGCCGTGCTTATCCGCGGAGTCTTGGGTCAAGATCCACGCCCCGCCTATAAAAAAGCCAAGGACGATCCTAAGTTATACCAAGTCGCCCTCTATGATTTAGATGTATTTTGGCAAATGGCAGTCGATGATAATGACCAAGAATACATCTTGGTACTGGAACTCAAACTGGGGAAATGTGGCTAAATGTCTACGCCTAGCTCAGAACCAGCATCTTTACCTGATTATCAAAGCCAGCATAAAAAGCGGCTTTCTTGGATGCCGTGGCTGTATTTCTCTTTAAAAAAGAAACATTTAGTCTGGGCAAAACCTTGGCAGAATGATATTCAAGCAAAGCTTTGCGCCCTCGAAACAGTCAACATCGGCGAGCATTGTTTTATCGCCCCCGAAGCGCAATTATTTGCCGAACCCAATCGCGATATCCGCATGGGTAATCGCTGCATGATCGCCGCCGACTGTTTTTTACACGGCCCAATCACGCTAGGGGACGAAGTGGCAATTAATCATGGTTGCTCCTTCGATGGCGGCAGAGTCGGTATTCAGATTGGCAGCCAGACTCGCATCGCTAATAATGTCACTATTTATGCCTTCAACCATGGCATGGCGCCAGATACGCCCATATATCAACAAGCTGCCAACTCCAAAGGCATTGTTATTGGTAAAGATGTGTGGATTGGCGCTCAGGCAGGCATAGTCGATGGTGTGACCATTGGCGATCACGCTGTGGTGGGTATGGGCAGCATAGTGACGAAAGATGTGCCCGACTGGGCGATAGTGGCAGGCAACCCCGCCAAAGTGATTGGCGATAGGCGGGATAAGTAAGCAGTAAGGATAATCTTGATACTAGCAGTGACGAAGTCACGCTCTAACAGCACAGTGTTCTTCCTTGCGTTATCCGTTATCAAACATCAAAAATGCTATTTGTCTCCCAGCTAGTTGAATTTAACCTAAATACGTAGGTGACATCATCAAAGCAGGTGATAAAATGGCGACCATTCAACTCAAATTTGGACATCGGTAATGCGCGTCAGCAAGTACCTGCTATCAACACAGAAAGAAACTCCTGCCAACGCAGAAGTCATTAGTCATCAATTAATGTTACGTGCGGGCATGATCCGTCGTAATGCGTCGGGCCTTTATAGCTATCTCCCCACGGGCTTACGCGTACTGCGTAAAGTCGAAGCCATTGTTCGTGAAGAAATGAACAAAGCCGGTGCAATTGAAATTCTAATGCCTATGGTGCAACCGGCAGACTTGTGGGTAGAAACAGGTCGTTGGGAAAAGTTTGGTCCCGAGCTGCTGCGCTTTAAAGATCGCCATAATCGCGACTTCGTACTGGGCCCAACCCACGAAGAAGTGATCACCGATCTAATCCGTAAAGAAGTCAGCTCATACAAGCAATTACCGCTGAACCTTTACCAAATCCAAACCAAATTCCGTGACGAAGTTCGTCCACGTTTTGGCATGATGCGCTCACGCGAATTCTTGATGAAAGACGCGTACTCTTTCCACCTTGACGTCGATACCATGAATGAAACCTATGAGGCCATGTACAACGCCTATAGCAACATTCTAACGCGCATGGGCTTAGCCTTCCGTCCAGTATTAGCTGACACAGGTTCTATCGGTGGCAGCATGTCACACGAGTTCCACGTTCTGGCCCAAAGCGGTGAAGATTTAATTGCTTACTCAACGGGCAGCGAGTACGCGGCTAACATTGAGAAAGCTGAATCACCAGTACCCACTGAGCCTCGCGGCGCAGCCACTGAAGAATTGCGTTTAGTCGATACCCCAAATGCGAAGACCATTGCTGAATTGGTTGAGCAGTTTGATCTGGATATCACTAAAACCGTCAAAACATTGATCGTCGTCGGTGCATCAGAAGCGACGCCGTTAGTGGCACTGATTGTTCGCGGTGACCATGAACTCAATGAAGTTAAAGCCGACAAGTTAGACTTAGTGGCATCACCAGTAGAAATGGCGCCAGAAGCGCTGATCCGTGACGCCATTGGCGCAGGTCCTGGTTCACTTGGCCCTATCGGTCTTAACATCCCTATCGTTATCGATCACAGCGTTAGCGTCATGAGCGATTTTGCCGCCGGTGCGAATGTGGATGACAAACATTATTTTGGTATCAACTGGGAACGCGATCTGCCATTAGCGCAAGTTGCCGATATCCGTAACGTAGTCGAAGGCGAGCCAACACCAGATGGTTCAGGCACGTATGCTATGGCACGCGGTATCGAAGTGGGTCATATTTTCCAACTGGGTACTAACTACTCTAAATCGATGAACGCGACTGTACTTGACGAAAACGGCAAGTCACAGGTGCTATTGATGGGTTGTTACGGCGTCGGCGTAAGCCGTATTGTGGCCGCAGCCATCGAGCAAAACTTCGATGACCGTGGCATCATTTGGCCAGAAGCCATTGCACCATTTAGCGTGGGCATTCTGCCAATGAACATGCACAAGTCGCACCGCGTAACCGATATCGCCGAGCAGTTATATAAAGACTTAAACGAAGCGGGTATTGACGTGTTACTGGACGATCGTAAAGAACGCCCAGGTGTGATGTTCGCCGATATGGAACTGATTGGTATCCCACACACTGTGGTGATTGGCGATCGCAATATCGATGCTGGCGTATTTGAATACAAAAACCGCCGTACCGGTGAAAAGCAAGATATTCCATTTGATCAACTGCTCGACTTCCTGAAAAACGCAGTGAAAGGCTAAGCCTCAACGCGAAATATAGAAAAGCTTAACGATCAAAAACGAAACGCACTTAAGCCCAGCTTAAGTGCGTTTTTTCTTGGCTTTTTATTGGACTTTTATTGACCTTCGTCGATCACTCGCGACAATACTTTTTATCTGTGGCTGTTTATCTTTTTATTTTTGGCACTGTACTTTTGGCAAGGTACTTTGCGCTAACAGGTACTGACTCGGAGCGACGCCCATCAACTGCCTAAACATATAACCAAAGGCTGAACCCGAGGCATAACCTAAAGATAACGCTGTAGTGAGCACAGATTCACCTCGACTGAGCATTTGAATCGCCACCTGCAATCTAAGCCTTTGCAGCCATTGGCTATAACTCAGCCCTGTTTGCTGTTTAAATAATCTCGCTAACGTGCGGGCCGAGGCGCCGACCTCCCGCTGCCAATCCACCAAAGTGCGTTGCTCGCTCGGATCTGCAAGCAAAGCCTCGGTAATGCGCAGTAATTTTTTATCCTTAGGATAAGGTAAATCTAATGCGACCTTAGGGGCGAGTACCATAAAGTCACGGATCACCATCAAGAGTCGCATGACGCTATCCTTATCATCAGGCTCAATCAGCCCAGCCTCACTCCTCATCAAGGCATTAGCCTCTTGCAGTAACAACTGCAAAACAGGCTTCACACTCAAACAAGTACAGTCGGGTGGAAACCCGCCGATTTGGGTGTCATCCAAATACAGACTGCTCAATTGCACCTGACTTAGCGCGATAACCTCATGATCGACAAAGGGCGGCACCCACACAGCTTGTTCAGGCGGCACTATGTAACGCCCCGCAGGCGTAATCACACTCAACACGCCTTGGCTGGCATAAATGACCTGTCCCCAAGAATGACTATGGCGCTGCACATGTTCAAACGGCTTGAGCGCTCGCTTAAGCAACATGATGGACGCGCTTAGCCCTGCGGCGGCTAAACGTGAAGGTGCGACCTGAGTGTGCTGAGTAATATGCTGCTGGGATAAATGCGTGTCGCTGGCTTGATTCAAGGTGTTATCGCCCAAGGTGATTTTTATATCGAAGCTTCTTTTCGTATTAGCGTGCCTCTCAATTTAGCAACGCCAATTTAGCAACGTCTTTTATTTTAAGAAATGTCTTTTTATCTAGACATTAAGTCAATTTATCGAGCGAATGCCAAAGCTGCAAGCGCTAACATGCTTTCTCAGATTTAACAAATTGGAGATGACATGAGCATCCACATGAATCAAAACCGAGTCACGCCCGTGACCTTACAGAAAATGAAAGGCAAAACGCCAATAGTCGCCCTCACCGCCTATGAAAAACCGATGGCGGAACTTATCGATCCCCATGTGGATATGATTATCGTCGGCGACTCCGTCGGCATGGTGGTTTATGGGCAAGACTCCACACTCGGAGTTACCTTAGAAATGATGATTAATCATGGCCTTGCTGTCACTCGCGGCGCAGCACATGCCTGCGTGATTATCGATATGCCCTTTGGAAGTTATCAAGAATCGCCTCAGCAAGCCTTTAGACATGCCAGCCAAGTGTTGATACGTACTGGAGCGCAGGCGGTAAAACTCGAGGGTGGCGCAGAGATGCTCGACACCACTCGCTTTTTAACCCAGCGAGGGATCCCTGTGATGCCACACATAGGATTAATGCCGCAGCACGTGAATCAATTAGGTGGATTTAAAACCCAAGCAAGGGATACTGCCGCTATCGGAGCCCTCGTTAGTTTAGCGAAAGACTTTGAACAGGCTGGCGCTTTTAGCATACTGATAGAAGGCACCTCCGAACTCGCGGCGCGCACAGTGACCGCTGAAGTCTCAATCCCAGTCATCGGCATTGGCGCCTCCCCCGCCTGCGATGGTCAAGTGCTCGTAACTGAGGACATTTTAGGCTTATTTTCTGACTACACGCCTAAATTTGCTAAACGCTATATCGACTTAGGTCCCTTAATCACTCACGCCTGCGCCGAATACGCCAGAGAAGTCAGAACCGCTGAGTTTCCAACAGCAGAGCATTGCTTTGGCCTCAGCCCAACAACGAAGGTAAGTACTGATTAATTGTCTAAAGCGAAATGTTGTCGCAATCGAATAAAGGAGAAATCGAAATTTACAACTAATTAAGTCTATCGACTTGCTTTTTATAGGGCGGCGTTGCTTTAATAAAACTATTAAAACAATAAATTGAGTCTGAAGATTGCCTACATCAACTGCATTAGTATTAGGTGGCGGCGGCGCAAGAGCCGCCTATCAAGTCGGCGTGCTAAAAGCACTGGTTCAGCTTTATCCGCGTAATCACGGCATTCCCTTTAAAATCATTTGTGGCACCTCGGCAGGCGCCATCAATGGTACTTCTATTGCCACTCATGCTTCTTGTTTTCATCTTGGCGTCAAAAAGCTCGAATGGGTGTGGCGCCATTTTGAAACTCGCAAAGTCTATCGCGCATCCATCACAGGCGTGCTTGGCCATCTTGGGAAAATGGCTCTCAAAGGCATGCAGGATGATAAGGTGAATACCGATGCGGGCAGTCTGCTCGATAACGATCCACTGCGAAAACTGCTCAATGAATTAATCGATTTCAAACGCATCGACCGTAATATTCGCAGCGGCGCACTCACAGCTCTCAGTGTCGATGCCTCTTGCTACAACAACTCACGTTCGGTGAGTTTTTTCCAAGCTTCACGGGATATCGAAAACTGGACCCGCGCTCGGCGCAGCGGCGAACGTATGATGCTCAATACTGAACACTTACTCGCCAGTTCGGCCATCCCTATGGTGTTTCCTTCGATTAAACTCAACCAAGCCTATTATGGCGATGGCTCAGTCCACCAGCTAGCACCACTCTCAAGCCCTATCCATTTAGGCGCAGAAAAACTCTTAGTCATTAACCTAGAGAGCCCACACAAACACTTCCCAATGGAACTGGAATATCACCCGAAAACAGCAACCATAGCAGGCCACCTGCTCGATACTATCTTTTCAGATACCTTAAACAGTGACCTTGAGCGGCTCGAAAGGATCAATAACACCTTAAGCCTGATCCCCGAGTCAAGCCGTAACAAGCTCGCCTTACATCCGATTAAAACCTTAGTCATCAAGCCCAGCGAAGACCTCAGTAAAATTGCCGCCCGCTTCTACGATGACATGCCATGGGCAGTAAAAACCTTACTCGGTTTTATCGGCATTGATAGACAATCAGATTCTAGTATCGTGTCTTACCTACTATTCGAAAAAACCTACACCAGCGCGTTGATCGACCTAGGCTACAAAGATGCCATGGAGCAAATCGACGAACTAAAAGCGTTTTTTGGTTTAAAGTCAGAAAATAGCGCAGAATCTCATCGCTAACAGCTATGATGCAGCACTCATTGACTAAAGCAGATTTATAATGGCAAGTATCTATGGCGTGTTCATAGCAAATATAAATAACTCATTAAAATAAATGGGCTTAGCTAAAGTTGAGTAAAATTTCAATCGAAAGCCTGAATCCTCTTTAGGATTTAAGATTGATCATTTAGCTAGTATCCCCTATCATGTTTTACTAGATTAGCTAAAATCACTTAAATTTTTTCTAAAAGGGAATCACGATGAAAAAAACTTCACTAGCACTTATAGCTTCTATCGCTATGTTCAGTTCAGTTGCAGTTCAGGCGGTAGGTGAAGAAAATACATCTACTACATCTACTACAAGTACTACTGCTGGCGGTGCATCTGGCGGCGGTGTAGGTGGCGCAGTTGGTGGTATTGCTGCAGGTGGTATTGCTGCTGGAGCAGTGATTGCTGGGGCTGTAATCGTATCTAACAGCTCTGATGGTAACCCTATCACTAGCACAGGTACTAATACTACCACTGGTACTGGCAACTAATCAGTTATTAATGACTTTTAAACAACCGCCTATTGGCGGTTGTTTTTTTTGCTCGTTTAGAGAAAGTGAGAATCACTTCATTCATTGAAATAAGTCTCAGATATCTCTACATTAGATATTTATTACTATTGAGAATAAGCAACTCGGATGCGTATAAATAAAAAACTACTCTTACTCACAGCCTCAATTGCATTAATGAGTATTGCTGGCTGTAGTCAACGAATTAGCGCCCTCAACGATACGATGAAGTTGGCTTTTATTGGAGAGAACGATATTAAGCTCACCACCGAGCAAATAAAAGCCAATCCCTACTCCAGCATCTATGTCAAGATAGAAGGGACACCTCAAGCATTTGTAGTTTTAGCATTTGCTGAACCAAAACAAACTCTTACCTCTGTCAGACCGGCGCCAGAAGCAATGGAGCTAAAATGGCTCTCTGCAGATAAAGCAATGTTAGTGACAGTGAACGGGCGCTTGGTGAGAACTCATAGTCTGCTCTCAGGCAATTTAGCCGCGATTGAAAGTTCAGAACCTGATCCTATTCTCCTAGGTCTGCATCTAAATAGTACGCCTAAAACTTGGACTCGCACACTTGACTGGCAACCCGGCTACCATTATGGGTATAAACTTAATTCACAGTTTGATTTTATCGCTGAGGAAAAGATACTCATAAATGATACTCCCACTCAAGCATTGCATTACAGCGAGTTAGTATCTGTTGAAGGTCTTAATATTCAATATTTAAATGAGTTTTGGTTAAAACCGGATAATGGGCACGTCATTAAAAGCCGCCAGAAGATAGCACCCAATCTGCCTTTTATCGATATAACTTTACTTAAGCCATTTGCATCTTAGTGGAACCATTATGAGATATTACATCGCGCCATTGGCACTTGTACTTAGTTCAGCACTAACGGCAACCGTTCATGCTGAAACCCAGTTATTCATCAGTACATCTACGAATCAGGATGCTCAGGTTCAACTAAACTATCCGACAGCAGTGCGTATAGAAAAAATAGTACAAGACGGATTACAGCAACTCCCAGCATATAATAAAACCACGAATAAAGAGATTGTTCCTATTTATTGGTTAGGTGCGGCATTACTCGATATTCAAAATACCGCCGCTTTAGAAACGAAACGTCAGCAAGTATTGAGCCAGTTAGCTAAAATAGGCCAAGTAAAAGACGACAGTGCTTACATCGCAAAACTGGCTAAGCTCGCACAACTTATTCGCAGTCTACAACTTGGGCAGCGCGTAATGCAGCCTCTAGATATTGACCTTATTCGTATCAATGATTCATACAACTCGCTAATTGATGGTCGTTTCCTATTAGTCTTACCGCCTCGTCCAAGCACTGTCACAGTGCTTGGTGCAGTAGCTCAAACAGGGGATTTGACATGGCAAGGCCAAAAGACTAGCAAAGATTACCTCAAACAAGCAGGGTTACTCGATAATGCTGAAACAAGTTTTGTGTGGATTATTCAACCCGATGGCAAAGCGATAAAACAACCCATCGCTTATTGGAATCATCAAGAGCAAGATATTGCTCCTGGAGCAAGTCTCTACGTTGAGTTTTCAAGTCTATTTGATGACTACACTCAACTGAATGAAAACATTGTTGAATTACTTAGGAATCGGGCTCTGTAATGAAAAAGTCTAGCCACACAATCCATACCTTAGGCCGATTATCTGCACTGTCTTTGGCATTATTACCATTACTCCAGGTAACTGCAGATGAGTTTTCTTATCCAACACTGTTAGCCTCGCAATCAGATTTTGGCGGTGTTGGTTTAATGCAAATGCCCACAGGCCGTATGGCGCCTGAAGGCGAATTTAATTTTGCGACTAGCTATAACGACGAATATCAGCACTTCACAGCCTCAGTTCAGCTGTTTCCTTGGTTTGAGACCACTGTTCGTTATACGCAGGTACAGGATTTACTCTATAGTAACGACCCCAATTTCAGTGGTAACACTAAGTACACCGATAAAGGTATTGACTTTAAAGTTCGGTTGCTTGAAGAAACAAACTGGCTTCCAGAAACCTCTATTGGTGTACGCGACTTTGGCGGAACAGGCTTGTTCGATGGCGAGTTTATTGCAGCGACTAAACGAGTCGGCCCACTAGACTTCACCTTAGGGATTGGCTGGGGTTATATCGGTAATAGCGGCAACCTAACTTCAGATAAAAAGGATCTTAACTATAACTGCGATCGTGACACTTCCTATGGAGGTAAAGGGGGAACGGTTGATTATCAGCGTTGGTTTAAGGGCTGTGCTGCACTATTCGGTGGCGTTGAGTATCAAACTCCATGGAAACCGTTGCGTCTAAAGCTTGAATATGACGGCAACGATTATCAATCCGACTTCCCTGTTGTTCGAGGTGATATTGCTATGCCACAGGACAGCAAATTCAACTATGGTTTACTATACCGATTTGGTGACTGGGGCGATCTGCATTTAAGTTATGAACGTGGTAATACTTGGACGCTCGGTTTTAGTTTACAAACGAATTTCAATACCTTAACTCAGATAAAGCGCGATCCTGCTGCAGCTAAATATAAGCCAATACCAGCGGCACCATTAACGCATGTGCAAACAGCCAATATTCCATTAGATAGTGTTAGCCCTTCAGAAAATATCATTGCGAAGGCTGACACCACTCTACACATCAAAGCAGAAATAGCTGACACACATTTAATCGTTCAGCCTAAAGAAGCAATGTTAAAAACAACAATTGACTGGAATAAGGTTGCGCAGGATCTGCAAACGATTTCAGGCTATAGCAACGCTAAAATTTACCTCGACTCTGACAGTATTACCGTGGTTGGAGAGCAAACTAAATATCGTGATAGAAATGAAGCCCATCAAAGGGCCGCTACTATACTCGCTAATAATAGTGAATTATCTCAAATCAAAGAATATCGCTTAATTGAGACCCATTATAGCCAGCCGATTACAGAAACGCGTATTGATGCAGAAAAATTTGCCCAAGTAGCCAGCTTTGGTTACCTCAATGCTAAGGTTACTGATGCGAGTCAAGTTGTTGTCCCACGCTTACCCCAAGGTGAGTTAGTAACGCGTACTAATGAAGATTGGCTGGATAAATTAGGCTTCGATGTTGCTCCCACTATGGTGCAATCCTTCGGAGGCTCAGAAGGCTTCTACATGTTTAATATCGGTGTTACTGGGAGTGCAAACTATAAGTTTACCGATAATTTCGAATTTGGCGGTTCTCTTTATCTCAACTTATACGATAACTACGATAAGTTTTTATATGACGTACCACCAGACGGTACCGACTTGAAACGAGTAAGAACGTTAATACGCCAGTACGTTCATGATAACCCAGTGCGGGTTAATAACCTCCAATTGACATGGATGGATAATCTTAGTGATAACATTTCCTACCAAGCCTATGGCGGATATTTAGAGATGATGTATGGCGGTGTGGGGACAGAATTTCTCTATCGTCCACTCAATAGCCAATGGGCATTTGGTTTTGATATTAACTATGCGAAACAGCGAGATCCCGACAGTATGTTCGGTTTTTTTAGTGACGAAAACCAATTTGACCCTCTAACCAATCGGGCTTATCGAGTGCAAACCGGTGTTGTGACTGGGCATGCAACGGCTTATTACCAGCCGGAGTGGTTCCCCAATACTTTGCTTAGAATAAGCGCGGGGCAGTATCTTACCGAAGATAAAGGCGTGACGGTTGACTTCTCTAAACAGTTTGATAGCGGTGTGATTGTCGGCGCATTTGCGACTAAGACTGACCTATCGGCAGAAGAATATGGTGAAGGCAGCTTTACTAAGGGCTTCTATATTTCGGTGCCATTCGATCTAATGACCATCAAGTCCACCCACAGCCGCGCCTTCCTATCATGGATGCCGCTGACCCGCGACGGTGGTCAAATGCTCGGCCGTAAGTACAACTTATTTGATGTCACTGACGCTCGTGCGCCCTGGTATACCAGACCGAGTGTTGAACCAGCAAAATAGTACCTAGCTAAAACTAAAAACGGGCAAGATAATTCTTGCCCGTTTTGTTTTCTGCCCATAAAAACGGTTTAAAAAATCGAGGACTTAATGCCACCGATAAATATCAAGTTAAGCGCTCTACTCTATTGGCGACTTGATCCCATGTGGCGATGAGCGTAAATACTGTGGCGGCGCTTTAACCGTTGCACCGAGTGTTGCTGCCGCATGCCAAGGCCAATGGGGGTCATAGAGCATAGTGCGAGCAAGCGCGATAGCATCGGCCTGCCCCTGTGCCAGAATCGTTTCCGCTTTATTAGCATCCGTGATTAACCCCACGGCAATCACAGGCATATTGACCTTAGCTTTAATGGCCTCGGCAAAAGGCACTTGAAAGTGTTCTGCCACAGGGATTTGCTGCAGTGGACTTAACCCGCCGGTACTCACATGGATAAAATCACAGCCTCGGGCCTCTAATGCTTTTGCCAACACTAGGCTTTGGGCCAAATCTCAACCTCTCTCGACCCAATCGATTGCCGAAATCCGCACACCGAGTGCCATTTTAGGCGATATCACAGCCTTGTCCTTCCTTTTAATACAAGACGAGGCTGGCTTTATGATGCTGCACTGGCGAGACTATCTCGCGCGGATAAAATCGGTGCGGTAATTAACGGCCAATCAATAGCAAATTCAGTACTGTTCCACGCGATAACACTTTCATCTTCAGGATCATAATATTGGGTACATTGATAAATAACTTCAGCATAATCGCTGAGAACATAAAAACCGTGAGCAAAGCCCGGTGGGATCCACATTTGCAGATGATTCTCTGCCGATAGCACTCGCCCAACCCATTTCCCATAGGTGGCAGAGTCGGCCCTTATATCGACGGCCACATCACAAATGCTCCCTGCACAGACCCGAACTAATTTCCCCTGCGGTTTACACCGTTGAAAATGCAAGCCTCGTAGGACATTACGTTGCGAACGGCTGTGATTCTCCTGCACGAACACACATGACTCTAATCCCCGCTGTGCAAAGCAGGCATCAAAATAGGATTGCCTAAACGTCTCCATAAAGAAGCCGCGTTCATCCCCAAAGACTTGCGGTTCAAACACCAGTACTTCGGCTAACTCAGTTGCGCTACATTTCATCAAATACCTGCTTATCGAGTAATGCCTTGAATAGCGGTAAATCGTGGGGAGTACAAATGATCAAGATGTCTCGAATACCAGCCTGCATCAGGGTGACAAGTGGATAATAAATCATAGGTTTATCGTAAATGGGCAGTAATTGCTTACAGACAACCTGCGTCATAGGATAAAGACGCGAGCCAGTACCGCCCGCCAGTAAAATGCCTTTTCTCATTGAAATATTTAAGATTGATAAGCCATGTGAAGTGCCAAGATTGTAGCATATAAAAGACGACGAGCCGGAAGAACGGATGACAGGACATGAGCCATTCAATTAAGACAAACGCCTTTGCTGAACTAAGTGTTGACTAATCTACGCCCTTAGTACTTTCGGGGATCAGCATCTCAATACGTAACCCTTGATTTGGTGCCGAGAAGAGTGAAACATCACCATTGAGCTTTTGGGTGACCAGATTATAAATAATCGACATCCCTAACCCTGTGCCACCAGTTTGGCGCGCCGTGGTGAAAAATGGCTCGAATGCTTTGGCTTTCACTTCATCGGACATGCCGATGCCATTGTCTTGATACGTCATCTTGATCTGTGATCCCTCCTTTTCAACCACAATATCAATTTGTTTATCTGCGGCAAAGTCATCGGGGAAAGCATGGCGAAAACTGTTAGCAACTAAATTGGTAAAGATCTGAGCGATCGCTCCTGGGTAAGAATCAATGAAAATATTGTCATCGAGTTCAACTTTTAAAGTGATGTTTTTCTTACGCATTAAAGGCTTTAACGAACTAAAAATTTGGAAAATATAATTCTTTAAATTAAAGTGCTCACGTTCTAATATCGATTGATCTGCGGCAGTACGTTTAAAGTTATGCACCAGTTCAGCAGCGCGGGAAAGATTACGCTCGATTAAACATAAACCGTCCTGCATTGTATTGATAAAGCTGACAAACTTATCTTCATCGAGATCGTTTTTCTCGAATGATCCTTTTAGTAGCGACAGCTCATCCAAGCAATGGGTCACGGATGTCACCGCGATCCCCAGCGGCGTATTGACCTCATGGGCCACACCGGCGACTAAACTGCCTAATGCGGCCATTTTTTCATTCTCAATTAAGTGCTTTTGGGTCGATTTTAGGGTTGATAAGGCCGTCTCGAGCTCCGTTGTTCGCAGTTCAACTTGATGCTCTAAATCGGCATTAATGAGTTTGAGCTGTTGCTGGTATTCGAGGATCTCTTTAGCACTCATGGCTCGGCCAAACAGATCGGCCAGTGCCGAAGCAAACGCCTTTTCATCCCGCGTCCATTCCCTCGCCTCACCTTGATGCTCAGAACAAATAATCCCCACCATTTTGCCGTGGTGACGAATGGGGCTATCAAGCATAGAGGTGATCTGATTCGGTTTCAGGTAGGTTTCAACAAACTCTTTAGTGGCGGGATCGGTTTGGGCATTATTGGCGACAATAGTGCGCTCATTGTCGAGTAGGCTGAAATAATGGGGAAACTGCGCGCGAGTGAGCACTAACGCCTCTTGTGGCTGTTGGTGGTCAAGTAAATAATAACAAGCGATAGTCTGATTATCCTGACCAAACAACCAAATACCCGCCCGCGAGATATGCAATCCCTTACAGATTGAACTCACAATAAGTTGCGAGGCTTGAATGAGATCGCCCTCATCAATAACCTGAGATTTACTAACATCAAATAGGATTCGATCAAGCATTCGGGTCATAGCGGTTCATCCGGAATATGGATATGTAGGGAGGCAAACGCATCTAACAGTTTTAGGCTAGCTTCACACAATACGGGGTCAAACTGCTTACCCGATTGCGCCAAAATATACTCTCGCACCGCATCGACTGACCAAGCCTCTTTGTAACTGCGCTTGGAAAGCAAGGCATCAATTACATCGACAATCGCCATGAGTCGGCCTTCAATGGGAATATCTTCCTTAGCAATTCCACGGGGATAACCTTGCCCATCCCAACGCTCATGGTGGGTATAAGCGATTCGGGCACCCATTTTGGCAATAATACGATTTGAGCCTGCGAGCAAGTTATAGCCTTTCTCAGCATGGGTTTGCATGATCGCCCATTCCTCGGCATCAAGCTTGCCTGGCTTATGTAAGATACTCTCAGGGATACCTATTTTACCTACATCGTGCAAAGGCGCGGCGTAACGAATCGTTTCAATAAAGTCGGCGTTCATGCCAATGGCAATCGCGAGCATTTCAGTCATGCGCGCAACCCGGCGTACATGGGCTCCGGTCTCTTTACTGCGCTGTTCAATGGCATCGCCTATGATTAAAATCAGCTCCCTTTGTGTTTGCTGTACATTTTCACGGCCCGACAAATTCTCGAAGGTTAAGCTCACATTCGCCGCAAATAGCTCAAGAATACTGACTTGAAAATCCGTTAACTTAGTGTCGTGTTGCAAATATAAAATACTGGTGACATGGCCACTTAGCTCATAAAATCCAACGTAAATATTGTCACGAACGAGCGAGGTTCTTAGCGCAATAGCCTCAATAATATACTCACGTACATCCCCTGGTAGCGTCTCAACGCTGCCACCTTCACAGTAACTGACCATATCGCCCGTGGCGGCCAGTAGGTTCATTTGGGTATCGAGGTAAAGGTCTTGATGGTAACTCGTGAGATACAGGGCTGAGCTTTCAAGATTGAGTAACTGCAAAGTCTGTTCGAGCACCGCACTGCCAAAATTATGCAATGTATGGCTTTTAAGCACAGAGGTAGAGGCGGCAATGACTTTCTCCATCCCCTTTTGGCTTTGCTCGATAATTTTAATATCGCGATAGGAACGCAGCGAAGTGTAGACACAAGACTTAAGCCGAGCCGCGGTAAGTTCTGTTTTGGCTTTGTAATCATTGATATCAAAATCCCGAATTACTTGTTCTTCTGGTGCCTGTCCCGGCTGACCTGTGCGCAAAATGATGCGGGTGCTGTGATTATTTAGTTCAGTACGGATTTTTTGAACCAGTTCTAATCCGGCATGGTCGGTTTCCATGACCACATCAATAAAAGCCAATGCGATATCTGTTTCGGTTTGAAGTAACGCTAAGCCTTCCGCAGCGCTGTAACAGGAATAGAACTGTAGTACCCGATTATCTAAGGTCAGGTTTTTTAGGGCAAATCGAGTCACCTCATGGATCCCTGGCTCATCATCAATAATGGCAACTTTCCAAATGCCTTGTTTAGGCTTATGGGATGTATCCTCGATAACATCAGCACTTTTCTTAAATAACGCCACAGAACCACCGTCTACGATGAATAGTTAAGCTTTAGTATAGATTCAATCTCGAAAGTGACTAGTTTCAAAGGATAAATTATCATCTTATTAGTTACAGACTTTAGGCTAATCACTAACACTCTCGCCACGTGGAATACAAATACACAAAACTTAACCTATTGTTATAAATTAGGAATAGTCAAAGTTAGGCTCTGCCAACCTTGACGGGTATGATGAATACACTTAATCCATAACACCCTGAAATGCTATTGGAGCCACTATGAACAAATCACTATGTTACATCGCACTGCTGGCCTTATTTACCACTGCTTGCTCAGAAGCCTCAAAAGAAAACACTGCGGTTAATACAGCCCAGGTTCAAACAGAAGCCGCTACAACCGTCCCTGTCGGCGATACCAGTCAAAATTCGCTCGATTGGGCAGGCAGCTATGAAGGTGTGTTACCTTGCGCCAGCTGTGAAGGCATTCAAACCCTGATCACATTACAAGCTGATAATCGCTTTGTTCAAGAAACGGTTTATTTGGGTAAAGATGAGAAGATTTTTAAATTGATAGGCAAAGCGGTGTGGGATGAGAAAGGCCAAAAAATCACCTTGGATGATGGCACACAATATCTGGTCGGCGAGAATCAACTGATCATGTTAGATACTGAAGGCAAAAGAATTACCGGTGATCTGGCCGCTAATTATGTATTGAAAAAGAAACAATAGCAGAACAAATATACGCTCAAGGATGAGCGAGCATCATTAATCAACCTCAAGGTAAATACAGAGACGAAGGAATGACTTCAGATAAACACACGCAACTGATCCGCTACCAAGATTGCCCATCAACACCATGGAAAAATGGCGGCGGCAGTACCAAACAGTTACTTATTTCCCCAAGTAATGCGGATTTATCCAACTTTGATTATCGAATAAGCATAGCCAGCATTAGTAGCAACGGACCCTTTTCCTTATTTATTGGCATAGACAGACAACTGGTTATCCTTGAAGGCGATGGTGTTGAACTCAACATCAATAGTCGTGAAGAGGCAAAACAGCTGATTGACCTTAGGGGAGAAGAAAGAATACAGGGAGACGCAGATACAACTGAATATAAGAGGCTTACACCCGCAGATAACCCATTCTGCTTTGCAGGTGAAACCTCAATAACAAGCAAACTATTAGGTAGTGATGTTATTGATTTTAATGTGATGACCAAACGCGCAGCATTTAAAGTGCTGACTCAAAGGCTCAACGTTAATGGCATATTTATCGAAAAACATGCGGCCATATCGAACACCGCCATCGATGCACACCATAACAAGACAGAAGCGCCTATCGTTCAACTACTCTGCTTTTTAGATACAATGACATGGGAGCATAATGGGGAGAACATCAAGATCATGCCATACGACATACTTATCATTAAACCAGACCAAGATATAAAATTAGTCACGACAGCGCCAAGTCAATTACTTAGCGTCACCATTACGGCCTGTTAACCATGAAAAGTAGTTCTTGCTTCTAAGGCAACCAAAAATCAGCCTGAATAAAATGATAGCGATCACTATCGGCAATAGAGGCTAAGGACTCAAGATCACTGGCATAGGTCAACTTATCAAAATTGAACACAACACACGTCGTTTGCTCAATCAGCATCCGGACCAAAGCAGAACCGATAAAGCCAGCTCCTCCCGTAATCAGTATTCGCATATCACTCACCCAAAAAAGTTAAAGGTTAGAAAACAAAAAGCCAGAAAGTAGACAACTTTCTGGCTTGAAAACTCAGAATATCAATCCTGAATGGACGTTAGGCTTAACAGAGTCCAGAGCTAAGCTGCTCGTACCGCATCTGCGATAAACTCGGCTTGAGTCTGTGTCATAATATTATCGGTAGATTCGACCATTACCCGAATAAGCGGCTCTGTTCCGGATTTGCGCAACAAAACTCGCCCTTGGTCACCTAAAATCTCTTCGGCTTTAATCACGGCTTGCTGAACACTAGTCGTCGCTAAAATGCTATCGGCATCAGCCGTAGCTAAACGTACATTTATAAGTACCTGCGGCAACTTAGTCATCCCCGCTTTAATATCGGCTAAACGTTTACCTGACTCTAATACAGCTTTAAGTACCTGTAAGGATGCAACAATACCATCACCCGTTGAAGCATGCTGCAAACTCAATATATGTCCTGAACCCTCACCGCCCAATTGCCAGCCAGTCGCTTTAAGCTGTTCAACCACATAGCGGTCGCCTACTTTTGCGCGAACAAAAGGGATATCCATCTGCTTAAGCGCAAGCTCTAAGCCAAGATTTGACATTAAGGTACCAACCACGCCACCCGTCATTTCACCTTTGCTGTGAGCGGCATGAGCAAGAATAAATAAAATCTCATCACCATCCACTACATGGCCATTGTGATCGACAAACATAACACGGTCAGCATCACCATCGAGCGCAATCCCTAAATCAGCTTCATGCACCATAACCGCAGTTTGCAAACTGTCTAAATGTGTCGCGCCGCAGTGATCATTAATATTCACGCCGTTAGGTTTGTCATTGATGCTAATCACTTCAGCACCAAGTTCACGGTAAACATTAGGCGCGATATGGTATGCAGCACCATGGGCACTATCGACAACAATCTTCAATCCCGCTAGAGACAAATGATTTGGAAAAGTGCCTTTGCAGAACTCAATATAACGACCGGCAGCATCATCAATACGGCGTACTTTTCCCAACTTTTCCGAGGCAACACACTCCATTGCATTCTGGTTCAGCGCCTTTTCTAACAAGGCTTCGATTTCCAGTTCCTGCGCATCATTTAACTTAGTACCGGAATTAGAAAAGAACTTAATGCCATTATCATAAAATGGATTGTGTGATGCGCTGATCACCACCCCTGCGTCAGCCCTAAAGGTCGATGCTAAATACGCCACCGCGGGTGTAGGCATAGGGCCAATGAGCGCAACATTCACGCCCGCAGCAGAAAACCCAGCTTCCATAGCCGACTCAAGCATATAGCCACTAATACGGGTATCTTTACCAATCAACACTTCTTTAGTGCCAGTGGACGCCAGCACAGTGCCAGCCGCCCAACCTAACTTCATCGCAAAATCAGGCGTTATAGGGAATGTACCCACCTTGCCACGCACACCATCGGTACCAAAATACTTCCTAGACATACTGCATCCTTAAAAACCTCATAAACGAAAAAAGCCAAATCAAACCTGATTTGGCTTTTTAAAAATGACTTAAACTAAGAAACCAAATTAACTACTTTAGCTTTAACATCAATAGGTTTAGACGATTTCTTTTGTTGCCAGACTAAATCGCAAATACCATCTGTTGGTGCAAATCCCGTCGGGGCCGAGAGCAAAATCTCACGGATCGCCTCATGATTAAACTCATGGCAAGCTTTATCTAAACGATTAAGGATTTGCTCTAATTGGGTCCAGGGCAGAAATATCTCATGAGCTGTCATAATACGCTCATGGTCTGTCCCTGTTACATCATCACCAATCAGCAATTCTTCATAGAGTTTTTCACCAGGGCGTAGGCCACTAAACTCAATGGCAATATCGCCATGTGGATGATCTTCATCTTTAACCTCAAAACCACTGAGACGGATCATTTTAGCCGCCAGATCAACAATTTTGACTGACTTGCCCATATCAAGCACAAACACATCGCCACCCTTGCCCATTGCCCCTGCTTGAATAACCAGCTGAGATGCTTCGGGAATGGTCATAAAAAAGCGGGTGATTTCAGGATGAGTTACAGTAACAGGGCCACCATTAGCAATCTGTTTACGGAACAAAGGCACAACTGAGCCTGATGAACCAAGCACATTACCAAAACGCACCATACAAAAACGCGTTTGGTGCGACTCTTTAGATAGCGCCTGCAATGCCAGTTCGGCCATACGTTTAGTGGTACCCATAATATTGGTGGGGCGCACGGCTTTATCGGTAGAAACCAAAACAAAGGTTTCAACTTTTGCTGCAATTGCGGCTCTAGCGGTATACAAGGTACCAAATACGTTGTTGCGAATACCTTCAACCACATTATGCTCAACCAAAGGCACGTGTTTGTAGGCGGCTGCATGGTAAACAGTTTGTACATTAAAGGCTTGCATTACCGCTTGTACACGATTTTCACGTTGTACAGACCCCATCATGGGCAAAATTTCAATATCAATACCCAAATCATGGGCAGTAGCAGAAAGCTCACGTTCAATGGAGTAAAGTGCAAATTCTGATAACTCAAATAGCACTAGCTTTTTAGGAGACTGCTTTAAAATCTGCCGGCATAATTCAGAGCCAATCGAGCCCCCTGCCCCTGTCACCATCACCACTTTATTTATGATGTTAGCGGACAATAGGTTTTGTCTAGGTGCAACAGAATCACGGCCCAGTAAATCTTCGATTTCTACTTCTTTTACATCACTAAATAATTTATCCCCACTAACAAGATCTGCCATAGCGGGTAAGGTCATCACTTTTACAGTAAGTGGCTCAAGCTGATTAATAATTTCTTGCCTACGTGAACGCGAAGCACTCGGCATAGCAAGCAATACACGGGTAGTCACATTCTGCTTGATTAACTTACGTAGCTCTTGCGGCGCATGTACATGCAGGCCTTGAATTACCGTACCCTGCAAGGTTTCATCGTCATCTACAAAGGCAATAGGATGGTATTCATGGCTTTGTGCAAGGGCAATGGCGGTTTGACGACCACTGACACCAGCACCATAGATCACTACAGGTTCACCACGGCGATTCATTCCGGCACCCACCAGTGAACGCATTAGCGATCTAGCCCCTCCCACAAACACCAAAGCAAAGGCGGCATAAATAAAAGGCACTGTACGAGGTAAATCGACCTCACCGTAGTAGGCAAGTAAAACCAATGCAACAGTTGACGCCAGAACCCCTGCAACTATCGCGGTAAAAGCTTGTGAACCGATATAACGCAGCACTGCGCGATAAAGCCCCAGTCTTACAAAGGCAGCAATACTGATAGGAATGGTTAACGCGATTAACCCCCAGTATTGGGCTTTAAGTAAGACCTCAGCCGAATCCAAACGCACAAGTAATGCAAACCAAAAAGCAAATAGCAAAAACACCGAGTCTACAACAACACTGACTAAACGCTTTTGCGACCGTTTTAACGAGAATAAAAATTGCAAAAATTCCATCTTTTGCTCCAATGACATTTTCTTCATAAGTTAACCAATAACACTGTCGTGAACACGACACCACCCAATACATCAGGGAGCCGCATTATAGCACCCTGATAGCGTAAAGATGAAACATCCTGGCGCCATCTGAGAAGTACACAACAGTTCACCACATTGATTTCTAAAAAAGGGTCGAATGTAGCGTTACCACATTCAACATTTTGGCTACGCAAACCAAGCAGGGATGAATGCATCCTTCACGAGTAAACCACAACCAGATCGTGCCACCTTAGCAACGTCGCTTTACGCACTTGCAAACGACATGCTGGCAAACACCGACAAAGACGACTGGCAATGATCATCTGCTTAACAGCAAGGCAGGTGAGTAGCAACCGACTGACTGACACATAAAACTCGCGGCGAAAATAGGCTCCGAAATCGCCGCAACATGGCAGAACACATCGCTGCACAAAACAGCCCTGAGACAGTTTTTTCGGCCGTTCATCACATTTGAGACAGATCCCAAAAACGCTAAACGTTACAAAACAACCGCCTAGCGTTAAAGCACAAATAGATAGGCCTAAATATCTACTTTACAGCATCACCACTGCCACTGCCAGTCGCCGTCATCAGGATGTATTTAAAATAACGACCCAAGGTTAAGGTATCGATCATTTGCTTATCCGTTTGCGCAAGCAATTTAGGCGTGGACATATCAATATTTTGCACTTGCGCCAATCCTGTTATACCTGGTAACACATCATATACCCCTAAGGCATCACGCTCGGCTATCAATTCTTCTTGGTTAAATAAGTTCGGCCGTGGACCAACCAAACTCATTTCACCTTTTAAGACATTAATCAGTTGTGGTAATTCATCAATTTTAGTTTTCCGCAAAAAACAGCCAAACTTAGTAATAGCAGCATTATTGGCAAGATGACTGGCAACCGATGCGGTATTTTTACTCATAGTACGAAACTTAATTAGCTTAAATAGCCTTTTATGTTTACCAACTCGAGTTTGAATAAAAATCGGTGAGCCTGTATCAAACAGACCGATGACGGTGACGATGAGTAATATCGGCCATAGAAATAACAACCCAAAAAATGCTGCAAGAAAATCAATTAAACGAATCATGTTCTACCATCATTTAGTTTTTGTTTGAAGAAAAGCTTGCGCTGCTTGTTTAAATCCTTCTTTCAGAGTCTGCGGAGGCCTCCAACCTAAGGTTTCTTTTGTATGAGAAATATCAACCTGCAATGAACCTATTAACCTATCCACCATATCTGATTTGTTAAATATCTTAGCAGCAAATTTATAACACCAAATGGGGATGGGGACTTGCATTGAAGGCTTACCTAGTGCCTTTGCCATTTGACGCACCATTTCAGAGGTCGATACATCATGATCATCTGAAACGAGGAATACTTGATTAGCAGCTTTAGGATGGTCAATACAAGTAATGATTAAATCAACAATATTGGTAACTGACACCAGACTGCGTCTATTTTGAGTAATACATCCAAATGGCAGCGGCACACCTTTAGAGACTAAGTTCATCAGTGCAGCGAAATTCGCCTTTACACCAGGACCATAAACTAACGTTGGTCTTATGATCACGATCTGTAAACCAGTCATATCTGCAAAGTTTTTTAACAAAATTTCAGCTTCTGACTTTGACTGACCATAGTAATCATTAAAATGATGTGTATCTGAATATTTAAATATATGCCCATCCGAAGTCGAGTCGCCATTGACTTTTATGGAACTAACAAATATAAAACGCTTGACTCCAGATTCAAAAGCGTTCTTAGCCAACTTCAAAGTAGCTTCAGTATTCAAGGCTCGATATTCAGCGAGTGGATCTAACGCAGCATCATTCATGATATGAGCCCTAGCTGCAATATGAATAACAACATCGACACCTTGAAGCCTTAGATCAGCATCTGCCGAATCATTTAAATCATATAAAATAAACTCACCATCATAGTTTTCTGGCCGATTACGCCCAAGCACAACTGTTTCTGTACCTATATTATCAATAACTTGGAGTAAATGTCGCCCAATAAAACCAGTTGTACCAGTTAGCAATAACTTCATAGTTCATACCCCAACACTTCGTTATAAATATCTCGAAAAGACGATAAAACTACAGAGTAATCATATTTAGTGACAGCTAAACATCTACTATTTCTCCCATACAACTTCCGGAGCTCGATATCATTGACAAGAATCTCAATTGCATCTGCTAAAGCGAACTCATCTTTAATAGGAACAAGTAATCCATTTATTAACTGTTTATCTACAATCTGTCGGCATCCAGGAGTATCAGTGGTGACTATGGGAAGACCGCATGAACAGGCCTCTATAAGTGACTTCGGCAAACCTTCCCTGTAAGAGGGCAAACAAGCAATATTTGCACCATTATATACTTTACATATATCACGTTTAAAACCTAAATAGTCAACATTTTTAATGCTACATATTATTTTTAGCTCCTCCGAACTAATAGAAGATATATTATTTTCATCTATGTCACCAACTACTTGCATTATAACATTTACGTTTCTATCAACTAGGATTTTTGCAGCTCGAGCGAACTCCATAATTCCTTTATCTTTAAGCAGCCTAGCAAGAAAAACCACTCTGACAGGCAGTATATCTTCTTTTTCTGCAGGTATTAAAGCTCGAGTATCAACACCAGCACCATTTACTAACTTGGCTTTAGAAATAGGTAAAATATTTTTACTTACAAAAAAATTATGATCATCTTCATTTTCAAAAATAACAAGCGTACCATTTCTTGAAAATGAAAACTTATACATTAACCTTATTAAATTCCAAAGCATTTTTTTTATAAATAATCCTGATATTGATAAGGATCCCATCCCAGTGATGGAGTAAACTCCCTTTAGATTTGAGTTTCTATAAAAAAACTTAAGTAACAATGCTGAGTAAAGTACCGGTTTAATGGTAAAAGAATGGATTAGATCAAAATTAAAAAACCTCAACAACCTATAAAGAGAATATAAAGTTACTAATTCTGAGTATATAGAGGTCCCTTTTCTTGATAAAGGTAAATAATGTGTAATAAAACCTTCAGATTCAAAAATATCAAACTTTTCCTTATCACCAGATACTATATGAACTTCATGATTTGAATCCTTAAGAGATCTCGCCAACATTATAAAGTGTGAATAAAAGAATACGGAAGAGTTTACAATAAATGCTACTTTTAACTTAGGAGTCATAATGAGTACCAATCATCTAACGCTATCTATATATTGTTCAAACCTTAGCTTAGAGTTTTCAAAGTTAAAATTCAACGCTACGGTTCTTAAATAGAGTGGGCTAGCCGTGAAATCTACTTTTACTAATTTAATTAGCTCATCAAGATCATTATATAAAACATAAGCATCTGGAGGTAATCCTAACCCTTTAGCTTCTGATGTCATTAAAAAAGGGATACACCCTGCTGCAAGGGACTCAAGAGCACCTATTGCCACAACACCAGTACCCTCACCAGCGACAAGTGAAAACTTACAGCTCGCATAAAAACCTGCGATATCAAAAGAAAAGTATTCTTTCTGACCATAACCTTTAAATCTCTTGATTAAAGTAGCTAGTCCATTAGGATTAACATACAGGCCAAGATGTACTTTAAACATATTATCAAAGCTATTTCGATTTGCAATCTCATGTCTGATCGGATGCAATGTTACACGACTACGATTGTATATTCCAAAATCATAACTATTAGCATTTATGTCATGATAAGTCCCAGATACAGCAACACTTTCTTTTTTGCCTTCTATATCAACAGAAAAAAACCTATCCTTAACATAAAATGGCATAACGATAATATCACGCTTATAACCAATAAACTTGGTTTTAAAGTAAGTACATAGAGACACATCAGAGTCATACAAAAGGTTAACGTTAGGTTCTAGATATACCGTATTATAACCATAAGTATGATAATGAGTTAGATGAATACTGAAGGACTTAGCTTTTTGAACCTCTTCATGCGTTAAGCGGCTAAACTTTTTATAACCAAAACAAAATACATCTTGTCCTGAAAAACTATCAATGAAGCAACTACGATCAATTTTATTTAACTTACTCCAAAAAAAAACCTCTACCATAACAATAAATTTCATAAGTAAAGGTGGGACTTTATTTAATATAACCTGTGGTAGGGATGAATTTTTGTAAGATATATATATCTTAACACCATTACGTTCATCCAAAGCATCCTTAATATACTCATATTTCTTTAGCCCATTACGCTTTCCAAAGTAATAGGAGAGCGGAGTAAAAATATTATCATCACAATGAGGATCATATAGTATCATAAATACTTAGCCTTAATTAATCGTAATAACCAGAGAAAAGCACTGTAGTAATGTCCAAATTCAAACATTTTTTTAGCTGTATAGGCGTGGCCTTTTATCAAAGGCTGTTTCCTTCTTCTAAGTTCACAACCGTTGCTTATACTAGAGGCATTGTCGTTACAATATATTCTTGCTGGATAACCAGCATCTATGGATTTAAAATGGTCTATAGTTGATATGTACCTTAATAAGCCAGCAAATTCATGGCCTCTAAAAACCCCAATAAACGGTTTACCATTTGTTTTTCTGATGCAAAGCAATCGTTCTCCTGTATTATAAGTATCTGTAAGTAAAAAATAACTATCAAATCTTTGTCTTTCTAATACCATACCAACTAGCTTATTATTCAAGTTAACAGTACGGAACAAATAACAATCAAGATTAGTTTCAATTATGTCATTGAAAATTATCTCAAGAGATCCATCTATTAATAAATCATCAGAGTCCAAGAAAATTACATAATCTCCGCATGCTAAAAACCAGCCTTTATTGCGGCTATAAGTAACTCCCATATTCCGAGAGTTCCTTATTATTTTAATATAACTATACTTTTCAGCCCATTCTAAAATAGATTGACTCAAGACGGGTGGAGTATCATCAACAATAATAATCTCGACATCTAAATTTCCAACTTGACTAACTATGCTATTAATACACCTAGTTAAAAGCTCGTAACTCTTGTATACGGGTATGACAAATGATATTTTCATAAACTAC
Organism: Shewanella sp. N2AIL; assembly: GCF_022690845.1. NCBI lineage: Bacteria > Pseudomonadati > Pseudomonadota > Gammaproteobacteria > Alteromonadales > Shewanellaceae > Shewanella > Shewanella sp. N2AIL. The sequence goes on from NZ_JALBYT010000003.1 coordinate 77,977, forward strand.
TTCACGGACTCCGGAATAAAAAGATTACCAAAAACAGATCTGAACATGAATAAATTTGATACAACCATACCTATAGATATTGAGAATAAAAAAATCTCATAACTTTCAAAAAATATTGACAAAACATAACCCAGCAGTATAACAATTACATTTAGCACATTTGAGTAAATAACAATTGAATATTTACCTGTCATTGTTAACAAGCAAGCTAAAGGTCCTGTAAGAACATTACACACCTGGCCAATCAAAAGTATTTGCAAAAGGGTATGATATTCTTTGTACAACTCTCCAAAAATTCCCATGAAAAAAGTTGAAAAGGAAAACAAACAAATGATCACAGGGATTGTAAAAGTCACAACAAAAAATGTTGAGTTAATATATAAACGTTTCAATTCACAATTCTGATTATTTATATTATATGCAGCAAATAACGGTGCTGTTACAGTATTTACGGCTGTTATTACGATCGCAACTATTGAAGATAGTTTTAAAGCGACTTGAAAGGCTGCAACTGTAGACATGTCCATCAACCAAGAAGACATTAATAATGGCATCTGATTTATACATATCGATAATATAAGCATTAATAAAAAATATGGAGCAATTTTAAGCATTGGAATACATGCTTTAAAGCTGAATCCTGTGATAAACTTGTCCCAAAAAACACCGGATATAGAAAATATCAAATTGATGAAACAAACAGACACCGATATAATATAACTATATAAGAGATAGTTTAGTGCATAATCGTAATCTGTAGGCTCTTTAGTAAAAAATAGAATACAAAATATAGACTGTTGAATTATTGACAGGTAAAGTACACTCAGATTTGCTTTCTTGATCGATTGAAAAATAGATGAAAAAACAACGAGTAAAGCATGAAGAAGTACACATAGACTAAGCTTCAGTGACAATGCGACGTCAAATAATTCGTTTCCTACCAGATTCATGAAAATTATTATAACAGATGTTAAAAAAACGGAATTAAATATTGTTATAAAAATTATTGATCCAATATCTTTTGAAACAGAATCAAGTCTTCTTGACTCACCGATTAACTTTGGCATGAAAGAATTTAAACCAAGTGACGAGATCATACCTAATGTAATTATCAAAGTTTGAAGCAAGAAAAAATATCCTGCATTCTTTTGGTCTAAAGATAAAGTTATCACATAACTAGATAAGTATACTACAAGCGCCCCTACTCCCCAATATATTAAAGTAGTAAGCTTTTTCCATATTGACATATCGTTAAACACTCAAATTCTATTGCTCATAATTCTACAAAAATTAATATCTCGATTAATATTGAACCATGCATATTCAAGCAGTGACTCATCATTCTTTGACATATTGCTATTTACATAACTAAAAAAACCAACTCTCCCTTGAGATTCCTGTTTATAAAAAGATATAAACAAGATTGCAATTATAGCCAATAATATAGATGACATAAAAAAAACATTAACATCAATATTTCTTTTTATTTTTTTCGATTTAGCCTGCAGTTTCGCTATTAAAATAACTAAGATCGCAATTAGTGATAATTCTTTTATTTTATAACTTACTCTAATTAATACACTTTCGAGATTAAATAGATTGAATATATTGGTACTTTGGAAGGAACATAAACCTTGAGGTTCAGAATAAAGTACTGTTGCAAAATAAAATACTATACACGTAAAAATAACGAGTGTTAATCTAGCTTTTTTAACAACTATAAAATAAAAAAAACTTAGTGGAATAGATATATAATGTAAAGATAAAGCTAACAGCAAAATTGGCTTATTCTTAAGTTCTCTATCGTTGTAGAAAAAATAAAAAAAGAAAAGTATTACCGTCGCAGCTACAGACCAATAGACGACTGACACTATAACTAAAAAACTTGCACTTACAGCATATACTGGTTGATACATTCTATTGCTAGTCAATATCATAAAAACAGGTACTGAGTTGAGCAAAGCTATTGTGAAAACTGGTGGTAACGAAATTAGTGTCCCGATATATAAGATATAATGAAAAAATATATATCTCGGCATCTCACCAAAACCAAAGTTTACAGAGAAATTAAGAGTTGAAATACTATCAAGACTAACTGCACTTAAAGCGTGAAAATATAAATCAAAGCCAATCGTATTCGTCATTAATCCTAGTATACAGATAATAAAAACTAGGATGAATAAGAATAATTTTCGACCCAACCGTAATCCTTGCATTCATAATCACCAAAATACCTACACAGTTAATAGTTTTGAATAAAAAAAACTCTGCTTATTTAACAGCATTTCTTGAAAAAATAACATCGCAACAAAGATAACCGAAATAGTTTATTCATCGGTTAAGATTCACCTATTCTATAAAATGTTAACTATCAGGTAAATCTTAATTATATGTTCAATGATTTATTTAACTAAACCTTATAAAAAGCTTACTATTTACGTTAACTTAGACTTACAACTTTATTAAACTTTAATTCGTAACATTAGAATCGTCTTAGATATTCGATATATTCTGAAGGAGTGCCACAAAAAATAACTTCATTCACATCTATCAGATTATATTGAATAATCTTACCTTCATTAATTAGATGATTATATAATGGCGCTATAAACAACTCATTATTATGCCATTGTTTGGCGGGCTTAGCAGATTCCTTCTTAAATATTCTTTTATAATCACCGGTATATTTAAAGTGATAAAGCCCTGTACTACATAAATCTGAGATTTGTTTTTTTTCTGCAGTTTCTATTACTCTAATGCTGTCGGATGACTCAGGTTTTACATAAGACCAGTTACTTCCTTCGCCTTTGAAAACCTCCAAATAACCATCACAATATAGAGAGCACTGAGGTAGAATAAAATCTGGCCTAAAAGTATCTATATTGAAGATAGTAAGAGGTGTTTCATCTGCAACATCACTTAAGCCTAGATAAACTGTTTCAGCCTGGCCTCGTGTTTCATTATCTAATATTAAAATACTAAAATTTTTAATACCTAATGCTTTGCATCTTTGCTGAACAAATTCCGGCGTGTCGTACACATCACGCAATATAAACAAAAAAGGAATACTATCAAAATAACCTTTGAAGCTAAGTACTGCATGATCAAACAAAGGCATGCCGTTAGCCAGTAACATATATTTAGGCTTATCATATCCAGCATTAAAGAAACGAGAGCTCAGTCCCGCCATAGGGATTACAATCATTTGTTACTTCCTATAAGAATTTTAATTCTATCGTAAAGACGATATGCATTGCCCAAGAATCCGAGTTGGCGATCTGGGCGATCGCTATGAAGTGGCAACATCGAAATAAATAATTGTATTTGCATAGCACATAATTGAATTTCGTTTACACCGAACTGTTTATGTATCAAATTTACAAAGTCTATAATTATTTTTTGATGCCGATCTGTAACATTAATATTAAATTCCAACTCTTGATCTTTAATATTTGCGGTAAAATAACCAGCAATAATAGAATCGTACAAACCTATTACAGAATGAGATAGTTTGGCAATATCATATAGTGTATTTCCATATATACTCTGATTATCACTGGCATCAACACCTCTAGGGTCTATTACTTTTATATTACAAGTACGGAAATCATAAAGTATATTACTAAAGCAAAAGTCACCATGGAGTATATTATTACGACCATCATCTTTAGGCAGGAATTCAAGACTATACTCAGCTAGCGACACAAGACTTAGTTGTTTAATTCCGTTAACAATAAGTGGTTTATCTATATCAAAAAGTGTATGGAATTTAAACTCCACCAGACGAGCACGAGTTTTCCCTGCAAAATAATCTTCAAATGAGTTTTGGTTTATTGTCTGATATTGACTGGCATCTTGTAAAAACTGACAACAGGCTTTAAAGATTTTTCCCCAAGCAAACGCTGGTAACTGACTGAATACATAAAGTTCATTTAAGGCCGTGAGATGTAAATATTCTATTTTATAACCAAATTGATTAATTGTCTCTTCGGTTGCAAGCAATTGAGGTATATATACCCGAAGTGCTCCAGGAACTGACTTGTACCAATTAGCTTCTGCTTCAAGTTTAAATTTTTTTTTGCTTTTCTTACTTACCACTTGCCCAGTAATCGTCATCTCATTGAAGGCTCTTTGAGTAGTTATACGAGTTTTTGACTGATAGTAAGTTTGGCAATGTCCAAAATCATACCATTCATCTTGAAGCCATGGAGTTAGACCTTTATCTTTTATATAACCATTAATCCCACCAATAAAATCCCAATCTGCCATGATAATGTGACGGATGAGTGTTTTAGGTGCAGAAAAACTAAAAAATCCAGTAGCAATTAATTCACTTACAGACGGCTGATCGACTCGACATTTGCGCAGTAGACCCGTTTCAGCTTCATATTCTGCCCAATCATAGTTATCTTCAACCTTACTAAGTCCCAACAGATCGGTTTCATCAGGTAGCTTACCGAATAAAGTATCTCCATGAAGAATAAAGAGAGGCTCTGCTGGGTCAAATTCAATCAGATTCAGCGCGAGTACAACTGATTCACCCAATTTAAGATTACCTGGAAGGTACAACAATTCTACATTTTTCTCCATTAATACTTGGTTATCATAAGTACCAGGAATAAAACCTTCTGGTAGGGTCAGCAAAATTCGCTCCCCATCAGGAATTGTTGCCAATTGATGGTTAAAAAGACGTTTATTACCTACAGGTAAAAAACTTGGCGGTAAAGGACCAAATTCAGATTGTAACTCGGAAGCGACAACTGCCGCGGAAGTAATTAAATACATTCTTTATCTTTATTAATTAATTGTTCAATTTGTTGTGGGCTTAAGCGTGCAAACTCAGATGGCCGAACGGCTCTGTCATCGATGTAAAAGCCTTCGTAACCACACCAAGGTTTACCAACTATCACTTCATCATATGGAATCTGGTGCTTATCCAGCCATTGAAGAATTTCTGGTAATGTATGAATATTAATTTTGCCGATATTTGCTTCATATGTTCTCATATTTCTAGCAGTTGAAATGACAATTTCAAATCCATTTTCTTTATATTTCCTTAATTGATGAATAACGTTATCCCTAGGAAGTACAGATTTGTAATCGCTAGTATTATTCATAGTTAGCGTACCATCCAGATCAAATATCAATCGTTTCATATAACCTTCTAAATTAGCTAGAATCTAAAAATTTTAAAAAACCACATTATTCTTTATAGGTTTACAATTTAAAACATAACCTCTATTAACTTATTTTTTACTACTCTAGCATACATACTCATAAATAAATAATACCACAACTCCTAACGCAAACCCTTATAAACTAATCAGTAATAAAATTAAGAGTCTCTTAGGCTTTAGTTTTACCCAGGGTGAGATTATGCTTTGTAAATTCTGTTAACATTTAGCTATTTTGTTCTTAAGTCGACTTAATGCGAGATTATTGATTGATATAAATCATCCATAATCGAATGAAATTCGTTCGACTGGATAGGTTTGTTAACCAATTTAACAATGTATAATCCGGCCCTGTAGTTTTACCTCAGGGATTACGGCTGGATCAATCCTCTTAAATACGTTTTCATCAAGCACTTCAGCAAACATAATGGTTTTTGCCTACTCTTCAATTAGCTTATAGAGTACTGTTTTGATATCGGCAACATTGGTTAAAGCCCGAATTCAACTCCGAAGTGCGACACTCGGCAATTAAGCAGCTAATTGGCGAAACTTAACTACCACAATCGTCATCTATTTTTTATCCGCCACGCACTTGCTACCAAGGTTGACTCAGATAAGGTTCGCCAGTCAATAAAACAGGTATGCGAAGGCGCTCAAACTTCTTTTCTACTGATGCTGCCTAAAACCGAATGACGTATGTAAATCATTTAAAAAAGTTCAACTATAGCTAGTTTTTGAAATTAGCATCTGTTACTTACTTGAGATTTTCACTTTTTCATCTCAGACATTTTCTGCCGCCAGAGACACTAATTATTCATTTTGAGACAGTCGATAGCGTGGCGGCACGCGTAGAGCCTAGGTTTTGCGGTTTTTGCTTACCCCGTCCCAATAGGCCCATAAAAAGAAAAGAAGGTTCTAGATTCTAGGGCCTAGATTCTGCTCTTTTCTCATAAAATGTCTTACCAGCACTAACATCACACCTAACATACCGCCGAGCATAGTGCCTAAAACGCAAATTAATGCGCGTTTGGGTTTTGCCTTTTCTTCAGGTACTAATGCTGGATCAAGAGTTTTAAATACATATTCATTCCGTACTTCAGCAAACATGATAGTTTTAGCTTGCTCTTCCACCAACTTATAAAGAATCGCTTTAATATCGGCGACATTGGTTAGGGCAATTTGCTTATTTAAAAATTCACTGCTGCGATTGGCTTCAGCTACATCGCGCTCTTTCATCACTTTATTAATATCTTCAATTAACCAAGTGACCCATTGCTCTGCAACCGTTGGGGATAAATGCTCAACAGAAATAGTTACCATGCCTGATTCTTTATCTTTATTCACAGCGATGATTTTACTAAAAACCTTATAAGCCTCTTGCATCGATGGCTCAGGTTTTAATAGTGCTTTAACTTCACGCACCCAAGTATTAGTGGCTTCATTATAGGCATCTTCATCATAGATAAGTTTATCTGTATCACGATCCCATTTTTCAGCGGCCATTAAGTCAGCAAGGATATTATGTTTTTGGATAAAATCGCTGGTAAATTGACGCGATTTTAATACCTCAATGGCAAGCTGGGTTTTATCAGTACCGCCTTTAGCGCCTAAATTAACTCCAGCTAAGCTGGCTAAACCGCCAAATTGAGAGGCTAACGCGCTCAAGCCACCACCTTGTTCTTCAGCTGCCGGGGCAAGTAATGCCTCAGACTTATATATATTGGGTTGCATTATCGCAAATACCACAGAACCAATAGCGAACACTGCCGTAATGGCAATGACTAACCATTTGCCTTGCCAGATGACGGAGAACAACTCACGAAGATCGATTTCGTCATCTTGCACAGCCGACGGAAACTTAGCATCTTGTATATATTTGTTTATTTCATTAGACATTTAAAACTTATCTCGTTGTTTTAGTTCTCGTAGACGGTTGACGGCTTACCGTTGACGGTTGACAGAACGCTTCGCTTACAGATAACGGTAAAAGCAAAGCTAAGAACGTTGACGGAACACTCCGCTCACAGATAACGGTAAAAGCAACAAAGAATTTGTTTTCCGTAAAGGGCGAAGCCCGTTCCGTTATCCGTAAGTCACGTAGTGACGTTCCGTTATCTTAGTAACATCCGTTAGTCACGTAGTGACGTTCTGTAGCCGCAAAGCGGCGTGCGCTTATTTATTTTCTGAATTTCGACCTTTAATCGATTTGATTAACCCAGCTAGCATAGCGGATAATCTTTCAGTTTTTATTAGTAATTCATCAACATAATTTGGTTCTAAATAACCAATATCTTTACCAATCATGGCTTGCGTAATCAATTCCGCAAGCGAAGCTTTAGCAATATATAAAAACTGTATTTGCTCTTTAGCGCCATAACGTTCCATTCCCTCAGCAATATTTGACGGAACAGAAAGGCCAGACCGAGTAATTTGATCTCTGAAGCCCCAATCTCGGAGGTCTTTTGTTGCTATATAAATAGAAGATGATAATTCGTAACTAAGTTGCCAGACTTCTAGCTTTTGAAACTTCATATCCTCTCCTTGGAAAAATTTGAAACCAATCACGGTTGACGGAACCGGAAACGTTGACTGTTGACAGAACGCTTCGCTTACAGATAACGGTATAAGCAACAAGAAATTCGCTTACCGTAAGGGCGCAGCCCATTCCGTTATCCGTGAGTCACGTAGTGACGTTCTGTAGTCGCAACGCGGCGTTCCTAGCTCCTTAGTTCTACAGCCCTGAGATTACAGACACTGCTACAGCTGTGTTGTAGATAATGCCAGTGACTTGGCTCCAAAGCGTTAAGTTATCTTTGTATTCAGTATCTAGTGGTACAACTATGGTATCGCCTGGTTCCATGGCACTACCACCACTAAACCACATCGAAGATTCAGGCATTTGGACTGAACCATCAGCTTTTAAAACATAAGCGCGAGATTCATCGGCACGTTTACGCGCTCCGCCGGATAAAGCCAGATATTGATCGAAAGTCATACCTTGCTTGTATCTATGTGTACTTGGGTGTTGCACTTGGCCCATGACTGAAATCGTTTGATTAGTCGCTGGAATGTACAAAGCATCGGCATCCTCAAGCATAAGGTTTGCGCTATCAATACCTAATTCAATGGCATTAATATCAACAACTAATCGACCCACCGTTTTGACATTCTCGAGCTCATTGAGCATTTGCTGTGCATCGTTATAGCCAATAGTTGGGGTATCTTTGGTCAACGCTTTCGCGGCAATCTCTCGGCGTAATTCATCAGCGAGTTTGGATAACTCAAGTTGCTCTTTATCTTTTACTGATTTACGTAAAAATACAGCACTGCGAGGAGCGGCATCACTCGTTAAGCCGCCTGCACGAGCAAGAACATCCTTTAAGCTTTCACCGCGTTGAATGCTATAGGTACCGGGGAACTTGACTTCCCCTTTAATGGTTACCCAACGAGTATCTTGCCAATCTGGAAGGGTGCGAACAGTTAGAATGTCGCGGCTTTGTAGCTTAATATTTGCAGATGGATCATTTTGCATTACGCGGTCTAAGCTTAGCTGCACATGCTCAACTGACACCCCATTTTGCTCAGAAACCTGTTGGCGTGTTAATTCCGCAGAGAGTGTATAAGCGCCTTCCTCTAAACCACCGGCAGCGATAAGTAGCTCTTTAACATCAGCATTAATCGTGATGGGATATTGGCCTGGGAAACGCACATTTCCATTAATACTGACCAACTTAGCAGCGTCGCCAAAACGGCTTTGTTCTCTAAGTTTTTGAATTATTGGCTTTAGTAACGCTTCGCGGTCTGCATAATCAAACACTATAATTGAATCACGCGGATTCAATTGAGGATTATAGTGTGATTTAGGCTCACCTATTGCTCGTCCGAGGGCAATACGCTCAACTTGGATATCGCCACGCTGATTTATCTCACGTACTAGTAAGGCATAATCCAAATCAGCTGAAATGGTGAGGTCACCCCAAATTGAAGGGAGTAAATCCGCAACTGTCAAACCTTTCGTCCATTGATACTTACCAGGTCGAACGACAGCACCTGCGACAGTAATCGCATTATCGATACGACTTGAGGCCGATCTTACATTTAAAAGGTCACCATTTTTAACTAAGGTGTTTAAACCAGCATTTTCGGTTAAATCTACACTGATTACGGTTTTAACTGATTCGTTACTGAAACGTTCAACCGTACTTGCTTTAGGATAAGCGCCAGGGTTTAGACCACTCGCCATGCGAATAACATCGGCCATTGTTTCATTATTTTTGAGTTCATAAATAGCAGGACGACGAACCTCACCCATCACACTCACTGAACCACCTGAAGATGGAATGAACACGACATCACCAGATTGTAAACGAATATCCCCAGAGGCATCCCCGCGAAGAAGAAGATCATATAAGTCTAAGTGGCCTACCGTTTTACCAGCACGCTTAATTTGAATGTTGCGTAAACTACCAATTTGGTTAACGCCACCAGAAATAAATAGGGCTTGAGTAATAGTCGATAAACTTGAAACTGTATAAGAACCTGGTTGGAAAGCATCACCAGCAACGAAAATGCGGATTGAGCGTAATTCGCCCATAGTGATATTTGATTCAATGCCGATCATGCTTTGGCTAATCTTTTGCTGTAATAATTCGCGCACCTCAGCAAAGCTCAAACCAACCAGCGATATAGGCCCTAAATTAGGAAACTGAATGGCACCATCACGACCTACTGTTAGTGTGTATTGGTTATTTTCTTTACCGAACAACTGAACATTCAGACTATCACCAGGACCAATCATATACTCAGCAGGTACAGGCACATCGCTAACTGGCGCAAATGTACTCGGTGAACCCGCAAAGAGGTCGTAGCCAAAACGTTTGAGTTGATTTTCTTTCTTGTCTTCAATTGCCTCAACCGTAGATTCTGACTTCGTCGCCTGATTTAGCTGATCACTTTCAGATTGGTCTACAACGTTATTTTTTGCAGCGCGAGGAGTAACGACGGTAGGATTCTCAACAACTGTAGCTGTAGTACCGGCTCCGGTTATCATTGAAGGATCCACACCATATTGGCGTGCTAATCTTTCTTGCTCTGACTTAGGTAATGCTTTGAACTGCTCGATCATCTGCGGAGATGGCGTAATGGCATTAGCCTGCGCGCCCATCAAAATCGAGGCACTTATGCCTAGTATGATGAATTTTTTGACTTGTCGTAGCACGAGATATCTCCGTTTAAAAAAATTGGGGCAAAACTTATTTTTTAGAATTTAGATGTAGCACAATTCGTTCTACGTTTAAGCAGTAAACAGCTTGATGTCTTTACATAACCTGAAATACATAATGCCTTTCAGGCACGCTACCGTACCACGTGGCGGCCCGAAGCCTTCGGCGTCCGCTTAACGAATGAAACTTTTCATTTGATAAATATATCCCTATATAACTGCCAGTTCGGTATCCGTACCTCTAGTTCGAGAGCTCAACCTTCGGTTTCTCACCTTTCAGGCACGCTACCGCCCATAGATTGCGGCTTCTATATTGCCCTTCTCGACGCGAAAATTCATATTTTTCAAGCAATAAAGCTATAACATTCTTTGATATAAAGAATGGCAAGGCTCTAATCCTTTAGTATTCCTAGCGAGTAACATCATCAAACTTGTGAGAAAACACGCCGAGCAATTTCTACTTTGGGAAAGCAAAAACAAAATAGCTTAACTAGGCTAATTGTCGTCTTTGCCTCAATACCCACTTTAAACACTAAACTAGCCTCCACGGTGGGCTAGCCAGCTAATTAAAACATTATCACAACATTGAGTTTTACAAGTTTACTGTAAACTTTCAGTTTTAGCTGGTTAATTAACAAGCAAACACAAGTCATTTGTTCGAATTTTAAACACCAGTTTGATATCAAACCAACCAACAACTTCAGAAGAAGTATAAGTAGTTGATTCATAAGATATTAAATAATCTTTATTTATTGTAGTCAAAAAGCAATAATCACTAAAATAGCTAATGTCCTACAAACACTTCGTCATATTTCTTACAATGTCGCTTGCATCACTTGCTTAACAGCAAACTCTTTCAACGCTTTGCTCTGGCACAGTAACTGTCTTTATTTGTCCCATAATGCTAAATAAAACGTGACAACGCTTATTTGGGCATTTTTCTTGAAAAATACCTTCTAGATCAACAAACGGTCCATCTGTAAAACGAATTTTTTCCCCAGTTTTTAGCTCTAATGCTTCGGCTAATACAGTCTGGGAAGGCGTTAACTCTTTCATGCGAATGGCATGGATAATTCTGTCGTCAATGGGCGTCATTTTTTCTTGACAATTAACGATTCGATTCACACCACGAGTAGAGTGGACCTGCCTAACACTTGTTTGGCTTGGGTCGAAATTGATGAATAAATAATTAGGGAATAAAGGTACACGACAGACCTGTTTCCGTCCGCGTTGAGATTTCTCTTCAGAGACCATAGGTAAATACGTCTCTAAATTTTGAAGTGCTAAGTTCTGTTGCGCTCTCGCTTCACTACGAGGCTTACAATACAAAAGGTACCATGCCTTCATACGCTAATCTCACTACCCTATTTTAAGTGACGTCCATTCACGGGCGGCAATCATAGCAAAGATGCCTAAGTCGATGGAAGTAGTTTTTCGCCTATTCCAGCCTCTCGCTCGGTATGCAGACGATGTACGCCTACATTAGCGAATTCACATCTAAAATCACGGCAACACTATATTGCTGATAATGTCACCACTTAGCTTACCAAAATTGACTTTGGTTGCTTTTAAGGGGTATATAAGGTGGGATTTTAGCGAAAATACTCATTTTACAGCTAAATACATTACTTTAATTATAAGAACGTAACAATAACCCATACGTAACTAGCGGTTATTCAACAATTAATGAATGCATTTGTGTTAATTGATTGCTGATTAAACCTGCAGGCGATATTGGGACGAGCAACAACCATTTTTCTGTGGCGACATCATCCTGTTTCAGGGGCCCACAGGCAATCACGAGCTTAAGGTGGAAGACTTCATGAGCGTAGCAAAACCACAAGGAACGATGCTTGGGCATCCTAAGGGATTGTTCCTGCTGTTTACAACAGAACTTTGGGAACGTTTTAGTTATTATGCAATGCGCGCCATTTTGGTACTTTATCTAGTCGATAAAGTGCAGAGTGATGGCGGGCATGGTCTAGGTTGGACTCAAGCAGAAGCATTATCGCTTTATGGTACCTTCACAGGGTTAGTCTACTTAACACCACTTATCGGCGGCTGGTTAGCCGATAACGTACTGGGTCAACGTAAAGCCATTTATTTTGGTGGCGCTTTAATGGCTGCGGGTCAATTCTTACTTGCTGCACCGCATAGTTGGATCCCAGGTTTAGAAACAACTGTGTTCTATATTGGTCTGGGTACTCTCATTCTGGGTAACGGTTTATTCAAGCCAAACATATCCACAATGGTGGGTGATCTCTACGAAGAAGGCGATCACCGTCGTGATGGCGCATTTACGATTTTCTACATGGGCATCAACTTAGGTGCTGCACTGTCAGGCTTTATTGTGGCCTGGGCTTACACTAGCTTCGGACACGCTACTATCGTTGACGGACAAGAAGTGTTTGTTAACAACTGGCAAGCAGGTTTCTTCTGTGCCGGTGTTGGTATGATTTTCTCTTTAATCATCCAATTCTTGTTCGCACAGAAGTATTTAGGCGATATCGGCAGAGTGCCTGCCGCTAAGCTTGAAAAGCAAAAAGCGGAAGAGAAAGGTGAAGTACGCAAAGAGCCACTGACCAAAGTAGAACGTGACCGTATTAAAGTCATCATGATAATGGGTTTGTTCACGATTATCTTCTGGGCTGGTTTCGAACAAGCTGGCGGTTTAATGAACTTGTTTACTAACGAGTTCACCGATCGCATGGTCGGTAGCTTTGAAGTTCCGACGACTTGGTTCCAATCATTAAACGCTATTTTTATCGTATTATTTGCACCTGTAATTGCTTCTATCTGGATCCGCTTAGGTAAGAATGAACCTAACTCTCCAGTGAAATTTGCGCTTGGTCTGTTCTTACTAGCGATCGGTTTCCTATTCATGATAGGTGCTGTAATGCAAATGGGTGGCGATGCATCGGTTAAATCGAGCATGTGGTGGTTAGTGGGCGCTTATTTCTTCCACACTATGGGTGAACTTTGCTTATCACCTATCGGTTTATCTATGGTGACTAAGTTAGCACCTCTGCGTATCGCATCTTTGATGATGGGCGCTTGGTTCCTATTCGTTGCTGCCGCCAACAAGATTGGCGGTGTGGTTGGCTCATTCATCGGCCATGGCGGTGCAAAAGAAGAACAACTGGCAAATGCAATGGCGATCTTCTCTGGCATTGCCATCACAGCAGCTCTTTCAGGCATTATTCTGTATTTTATGGCTGATAAATTAGTGGACTGGATGCATGGCGCTGAAAGCAAGCACCAGACTGAAGCAGAAGTATTAGAAAGTGAGATTGCTGTAACTGCTGAGCATGAAGCAATAAAACGCTAATTAGCTATTCGACTGTAAAAACAAAAACGCCTTACTAGCAATAGTAAGGCGTTTTTCGTTGTGTCATGTTTGAACTGAATACTGACTTCACTGCAACATGAGCAAAAAGCTAGAGACTCAACTGCAGGAAACCGCCTTCGGGCATTGCGGCATCGTAAACTAATCCCTTAAACTTATTCTCAAGCAAAGCTTGTTTATGCTCAGGCTCACTGGTCGCAATACACAACTGCTCTTGCGGTAAAAGACTACGGAACTGAATACTCGGCTTACCCCAATCTAATACACCCAACTGTAGACTCTCTGAGAGTGCCAGCGGGCTTAATCCCTCGTCATTACGCAAATAGCAACGAAGCCCCTTCCCAGCCTGCGCGATAGCAGCACGGTACTTTGTCAGCTCAATAGAGACATAAATCATATCCGCTTTGATATCGAGACCAGACTTGACTAAACGTTCATTCAAATAGCTCATCATATTGAACGGTTCAATGATGCTTTGACTCTGGCCATTTCGAAAATCTTTAAGTTTCTGATTAACAAAACTTCTCAGCAGAACGCAAGCAAAAGCAGCTCGATTATCTTCGGGATATAAATGCGCCATATACATGATCAAGTGATCAGTGCCGACCATAGTTGAATCAATAAAGTAACTGCTAATGTCACTATTTTTATACAGACTGTAGTCAACCTTCGCCGCCGGATAGCTTATGTTTGAAGCGGGGAACAATTGTTGCTGCACTTGCTTTGCCGCAGCAACACTCTGCTCGAGCAAGGCGAGATTATCGCTTAACTCTTGATGGGATAGGGCTTCAAAATCGGCAGCTTGGGTATCATCAATGTAGGAACTATGGAGGCTTTGTTTAATGGCTTGTTCAATGATGAATAAATCGGATACTGGTTTAACGAGATAATCACTGGCGCCAATGCGTAATGCCTCAACAACGTCAGCCATGACATTATTACCTGAGATCACAACAGAAGGGACAAGCGGCGCTAACCTTGTCATTTCCTTAAGCATGTCGAGCCCACCAAGCTTAGGCATGCTTAAGTCTGCAAGAACAACATCAAAGTGTTGCGATTTAAAAAGTGATAATCCTTCTTCACCGTCACAGGCTTGCGTGACTTGTGCGCCTCTAGTATCAAGAAAGCTTGCGACAATCTGCCGAAACACCGGATCATCTTCAACTAAAAGAACCGCAACACCATTTAACGCCATAAAAGTTCCCGAATAGAGTTCATCGCTTAACCATTACTCAAGTGAACATGCCGATAACGTTTTTCGATAAGGCTAACACTTGAATACTAACGACAAATGCTGTCAAGTACGGCCTAGAGGGTTACTCAAGCTCCTGCATATACTGATCGAGTAACTCATCATCATCTTGTTTTTGAGGAACATTACCATCATAGACTTTATAGTCCATATGTTGTAAATACGCATCTTTGACAAAGGCATAAGGATCGAGTGCATTATCAACGAGTCGTTCTTGATCGATCGCAGACGCTCTGGAATGAAGATTTTTAAGTCCCCATTTAACAATGGTTTGCCACATTGTTAACTCAGACAAGGGAAAGTATAGACCATCAACCCAATCAGACGCGAGTTCTCGCACGACGTAAGGACCCGCAAACGGCGCCATGAAGTATGGTCCATTAGGCACGCCATAATAACCAAGCACTTCGTTAAACTCATCTTGCTTACGGCTCATACCCATCATATCTGCGACGTCAATGACACCTAATAAACCGACTGTAGAGTTGATGGTAAAACGTCCACCGGCATTCGCCGCCCAGCCCCACTTTCCTTGCAGCACGTTGTTTACCAAGCTGCTAGGTTCTTCTAAATTCTGTACAAAATTATTGACGCCTGTTTTAGCTGGCATTGGAATATAATCGTTATAACCATGGGCAACAGGACGATATAAATATCTATCTAAAAAGAGATAGTTAAAATCCCACATTGCACGGTTAAACCCTTCGAGCGGGTCGCGGGGATCATCATAGCTGATTTGTACCTTAGCAGGTGCTTCCTGCTGAATGGTATCTGATACGGGCACTTCAGCCGCTTGCACTTTAGGCAACAGCATTAACCCCAAAGATAATCCCATCCATTTTAACTTCATATCGCTCTCTTAATATAAATGTACAGCTTAGGCATCAAGTTTTCGCTAAAGTGACAATACAAAAATGACGATATAAAGATAATTCGTCTTAGTGGCATACTATCCAGTATGACAGTTCCGTTGTCACAAGGCGCATAAGCATACTTGGCAAAAAAAATTGGTCAATTGTTAATTTTACTAAACGAATATATCGCCAGATAAACTATATAAGGTCACTAAATGGAGTCGATTCCACTTGTTAGCAGTCAAAATCCGCAGTTACACACTGCGACAGCCCAAGCTGATGCTCTCAGTGCTACTCCGCGTGCCATTCCTGCTCAGGTGCAAACCTCCCCTGAGGGAGATAGTATTATTCTAAACGGTACAGAATATAATTTAAAGCTTGTTAACGCTCAGCAGCGGCAAATATTATTGACGGCTAATACTTTTCTAGTCACGCCCAATACGCAAAATACTCCACCGACAGCTGCAGCGACTCAAGATACCACCAGCCAACTGCTTGCCTTAGCCACGCCTATTGCTCTGAAAGTCCCTGAAGCTGTTATCAATTTGGCGCAACAAAATGGCATATCTCAGGCACAGCTTTCAGCTCTTGCGGCTCGTACTCAAGGCTATCCGTTACCGAACGTCACCATTATTAACAAAGAGTTTCATTTTGCTAATGGCACTGTTGTAGCACAAGATTCTGGACCTCAGCTGAATCAAGGAGAATTCTTAGCAAAAATAGCCTTTCAGCAAGGGCAGCCTATTTTATTACTCACCCCAATACAGAGCAAACTCGAAATCGTTATTGGGGCGCCAGTAAATGAAACTCAGGTTCCCACAAATAAATCGTCTTCTGACATTGTGATCGCCAAAGTTGAGCCGGTTCAGATCATCGCTTCCTTTTTAAAAAAACTTGAAACTATCGTTTCTTTACCTGAGCCAACAAAACAAACCACCGCGCCCAAAGTCGATACCATACAAGCTCAAGTTAAAGTCGATGCTCCTCATACTTCTAATTCAGCCAGTTCTCCCAATACTTTCAATGCGCAAGCCATAACGCCAATACCTAAAGGTTTAGAACAAGGTCTTCCAGTCAGTGCTCAAAACTCAGAGAATGTAAATCGGCTTGCAAGTCAATCTCTGCCATCACCAGTCAGTACCGAAACAAATAGTAAAAGTGCATTGTCGCAAGACATTGGGGCTGCAGTAGGCAAAACGCCTCAAGAAACTCTTGGGGCAAATCCAGCAGACGTAAACAAGCTTAGTCATATTTTAGGTTCCAGTGGTCAAAAGAATGAACAACAAGCGAGTGACGCTAAAACTGACAGCACTATGAAGGTTGCTGATGTTTTGCAAAAAGCATTCAATAAAGCGGGGGCACTTCCTATTGAACTATCTCGTTCTAACAACAGCTCAAATTTAGCCTCAGAGTTGTTAAAGCACTTACCGTATATAGGATTACCACCACTGAGCCAGCTAAATGATTTAGATGAGCTTAAAGCCAATATTCTGGGATTAGCAAGTCTTAACCTTGCCGCACCTCAGTCAAATCAAGCCTCAATGTTTATGAATGCGAGTGCGATTACCTCACTATTTCAACTGCTACTAGGCTTTAAAGCTAATAATAGTTCGAATTCAATGAGTAAGAAGCTCGCAGATTATCTTGAGCAACTGCAAGCCAAAGTTGGCTTTTCCGCTAAACAACTTGGCCAACTGAGCAAAGCAGGCGGCCTTGATAGCATGGGACAACTAGCCTCTAACTTGCTTTTATACCAACAGGCAAGCAATGAGAGCGCGGGCAATTTAGTGTGGTTCTTTGCCCTGCCCTATGGCATTAACCAACGTCATGAGCAACTGGAAGGGAAATTTGAGCAAGAAGCGGATCCTGATGATCCAGAGAAAAAAGCAGGATGGCGTTTACAACTCAAATTTAATTTAGCACAAGGTCCGCTACTGATTGCAGCTCAACAGCACAATCAACAATTGGATATCCAGTTTAAAGGCAATAGCCAAATGCTACTTAATAAGGTCAATAACTTTTTAACGCCCTTAAGCCAAAAACTGTCACAGCTAGGGTTTACACCAGGTGAACTCTCGACGCAAATAGCGCAAGTGCCAGCAACCTTATTACCTGGTGATCATTTCCTCGTAAAGACAAAAGCTTAGCTAGAAAAAATACCTAAACGGACATTGAATCCATCATCTAATTTTAGGAAGAACCAAATGAGCGAAGAGAGTGAACCGAAACAAGCTGTCGCGCTGAGCTACGATGGTCGTAACGCGCCTAAAATTGTGGCGACTGGTGAAGGGCTTATCGCAGAAGAGATTATTGCACTAGCCAAGGCTAACGGCGTGTATATCCATCAAGATCCCCATCTAAGCCATTTTCTACAGTTGTTAGAGTTAGGAGAGGAAATTCCTAAGGAGCTTTATCTGCTTATTGCCGAACTGATCGCATTTGTGTATATGCTCGACGGTAAGTTTCCCGAGCAATGGAATAATATGCATCAAAAAATTGTTGAGAAGGCATAAAATAAAAAGCTAATTTTGGCAAATTAGCTTTGAGAGTTAAACAAAGTATCACTATCAATTCTATGCGATCATTTGCGATGAAGTCGGATCAATAGCTCAGCTTCCGCTTTGGGTAGTTCGCATTCTTTAATCAACTCATCAACACCAGCGCCAAGCGCGACCATTTTCATGGCTCGAGTATAAAGTTTTGCCTGTGGATCCTGCTGAGTTGTCTCTTCTATCCGTTCCGACTGCTGAAGTAGGCGTTTTTCTAACTCAATCACACGCCGACCGACTCCGATAGTGCCACTGCGCAACTCTTGTAACTCACGCTTAAATGACTCTCGCTGACGATCACCTTCTTTGACTAAAACGGTTAACGCTTCGACCTTGCTTCTTAGTTTGCTCAATTGTTTTTGTAAAAAGAGTACTAATCCTAAGCATGCGATGACATAGACTAACGCTGCGATCAAAAATTCATCGCCCATTAAAAATCCTTATACTCATTCATAGCCATAAATTAGCAGGCATTCCAACTGAGTTATCTATTCCAAAGTGCTGTATTTAAATGACTCAATATCATTAGCCATTGTTCAAACCGCGATAAAATACTTTGTCTATCCATAAATCATAAAGACTTAGAATCATCGATTTATTCGCAAATACACAAAATAGCTGAATGAATTGATATCATTCAGCCTTATCTCGCTAATTGATTAAATCTGAGTCAATTCGGCCCATTCTTCATCGGATAATAACTTGTCGAGATCGACTAAGATGAGTAATTCATTGTCGCGATTACTCACACCTTGAATGAATTTAGCACTCTCTTCCGTTCCGACATTTGGTGCATTGTCGATTTCTGAGCGGCGTAAATAAACCACTTCGGCAACACTATCAACTAAGATGCCAATGACTTGCTTTTCAGCTTCGATGATAACGATTCGAGTTGAGTCATCAACTTCGGCAGACTGCAATCCAAAACGTGAACGGGTATCAATAACTGTGACAACGTTACCACGTAAGTTAATGATGCCTAATACGTAATAAGGCGCACCGGGCACGGGAGCGATTTCAGTGTAACGCAATACTTCCTGCACTTGCATTACGTTGATGCCGTAAGTTTCATGGTCTAACTTAAAGGTAACCCATTGTAATACTGCATCATCTTTACTTGCAGCGACTGCTGCTACATTTCTTGTATCTTTCATGTTTACCTCAACCAATTGAGTCCTGACAACC
This sequence comes from Shewanella sp. N2AIL, assembly GCF_022690845.1. Taxonomy (NCBI): domain Bacteria; kingdom Pseudomonadati; phylum Pseudomonadota; class Gammaproteobacteria; order Alteromonadales; family Shewanellaceae; genus Shewanella; species Shewanella sp. N2AIL. Next base: position 97,558 of record NZ_JALBYT010000003.1, read on the forward strand.
TAAACCCGCATTAAGCATTTCAACTAAGGCTTGTACGTGCAAAATGCCACACATCTGCTCTTTCACTACACCCGCTAACCAAGGGCGCTTGCCTGCTTGACTACGCCAGTTGACTTGCGATTTATTAATTTTTACCGCATTGACCAAGGACTCACAAGTTAATCCCCAGTTACTACCTTCTAATAATACAAGATATTGATAATTTACCGATTGCGCCAGTTTATCTGAGTATTTTTCTGGCATAACCCACGCACAAGTGTCAACGATGTTCAATTGCTCCTCCCTATGCGTCTGTACACCGAGAAACCATGCGGGTCGGCCAAAGATGTGGTTTATCCGCTCAATTTTAACTATTCCGCCTAAACTGACCAAAGGCACCGCCAATGTCAGCCCTGCTACTTTAAAGAATAGTACCTGAAACTCATCATCGAGCACTTCTTGCAAATCTTTTGTCACGCTAGGAGGCGTAATGCCGACTTGTGTTTCGGGCACAACCACTGCCTCAACGACTTTTTCAGCAATTATTTCATCAACAACCGCCTCATCAATAACAGGCTTGGCTTGCGGTACTTCGACAACTGGTTGAACATCAACAAAAGGCGTGACCTCAACAAGAGGTGGCGTCGGTGCTAATGTTTGAGTCTTAAGTACAGGCTCCAACAATTTTTCTAGCGCTTGCTTGTTCACTTGAGAAGCAATCTTACTTACTGGAGCAACAAACTCATGTTGTCTTGACGTTGCTTTTGGCTGCAACTGTACCGCCGGCGTTATCGTCTTCTCTAAAGCTTGTGATGCAGTCGTACGACCATTTTCAGCCAAGATTGCGGCATCAAGTAATGCTGCCTCCGTTTGATTAACGGCCACATTTTGATTTGAGTCTGCTGTTACAATGCTTTGAGAGGAAACAACCTGACTTGGAGTGTCGTCTTCCTGCAGCAATAATGCGAAAAAATCAAAAACAGTTTCATCAACCGATTTTGACATGGCCAAACTCCCCAACTAATAAGAAATCTAATAATCTTTCATAGGCTTTCACGCCACGACAACCACTCGCATAATGCGATGCTGGTAAATGTGCCAAACTGGCATCTCTAAACTTAGTGTCGACAGGAATAACGTCCTTCCACAGGGTTTCACTGTATTCAGCACCAAGCACTTGCAAAGCGGCGGGTGACGCCTTGGTACGTTTATCATACATAGTGGGCACGACGGTGTAACTGTAACGCGTCTTCTTCGAGCGCCCCATCAATTCCATCGTTTTAATCATCCGCTCTAGCCCTTTAATGGCAAGAAACTCAGTCTGCACGGGAATAATAATATGCTGACTTGCTGCAAGGGCATTAACCATTAAAACGCCAAGTACGGGGGGGCAATCAACGATAGCCACATCATAATCATCAGCAACTAGCGCTAATAAATTACGCAGTACTAATCCCATCCCCTCTTGATGACCTAAGGCTCTGTCCAAAGTTGCAAGTGCCATAGTGGCGGGCAATAAATCGAGACCATCGACTAAGGTTGGTACTACATGGGATAAAACGAGTTCTTTGGAAAGGCTTTTATGGGCCAGAAACACATCAAATAAAGAGCCTGGAACCTCTTCAGAATCAATGCCTAAGTAATAACCTAGCGAAGCGTGTGGATCGGTGTCTATCATAAGCACACGCTTGCCGCGCTTAGCCAATGTTCCCGCTAAACTCGCTACCGTTGTGGTTTTACCTACGCCACCTTTTTGATTCGCTATGGTCCAGACTTTCAAGAAGTGACCCCCATATTAATTGATTAAATGCTAATGAATGAGAATATTGAGCCCACACATTCCAAAGGTTACTGCTCTTTTCTCGTCGTTACTCGAATACCACCATTCGGTAAACTAATCACTTTAACACCATCGGCATTTTCAGAAATCACCACAGGTAGCATCTGTGCATTTTTCGGTTCAATTGGCGAAATAGCAGCCTTAACTTCTGCTTCTGGCGTCTGCAGCAGTGTCGGAACTAAAGGTTGCTGATTAGCGTTATCCTTCGCCGTATCCATCGCTGCACTTTGCTTACCCAGCAAAGGCGGGACACTAATCTGCGTAGATTCTGGACCTATAGCAACAGCCTTTTGCTCACCAGGAGCAGCCAATTGCAGCATAGCTTTAGTCTGATCAGGGTGAGACGCTAACCAGGTTGCAATAGCCTCAGCTTGTTCATCAGGGACCATTAACAGCACCTGAGTCGATTCCAAACGCTTTATATCTTCACGCAACAAACTATTTTTGTGCCGATAATCGAGACTCAAGGCGCCAAGACACAAAATGGCAATAGCCATAAGCAAGATGATGAGCACACTATTTGTGCTCATCGGATTTTGACTCTTAGACACGAACAGACTCTTTTAAAATGCATTCAGCCATGCTGTCTAAGGCAATCGACTGAGTGGCAATACCTGCACTAGCGACAGCCTGAGGCATACCATAAACCACACAACTGGCTTCATCCTGTGCCCAAATGGTCGCACCGACCGCTTTCAACATACGGGCACCTTCTCTGCCATCCGCGCCCATACCAGTTAATACAACAGCAAGCACGTCACCACTGAAGGCTTTAGAGGCAGAAGCAAAGGTGATATCAACACAAGGCTTATAGTTCATGTCCGCACTACCAGCGATGACCTTTAATCGACCACTACCTCCAGTACGTTCAACCATCATTTGCATACCGCCAGGCGCTAAATATGCACAACCCGGTTTAAGAAGATCGCCATTAGCGGCCTCTTTTACTTCAATCTTACATAAGCCATTCAAACGACTTGCAAATGCTGGCGTAAAAGCTGCTGGCATATGCTGGATTAATAAAATCGGATGCGGATAGTTTGCCGGGAATTGGGTAAGAATTTTTTGCAAGGCAACTGGACCACCAGTAGATGTGCCGATCAGCAGTATTTTATACTGCTTACCGCTTGCACGAATCGACGCTGCTGTTGAGGTCCTCACAGGAGCCGTGGCTGGAGTATGCGACGCTATACTCGTTGTCCCTAAAACGCTACTTGTTGGGCGCACACTAGATGTTGAAGTGACGACAGGACGTGCAATAGGGCGAAACATTCTGCGGCGTCCCAATGCCTTCACTCTCTGCTGCAACAATAAAATAGCATCATCTTTATTGGTAGCAATGTCTTCAAAACGTTTAGGTAGAAAATCTAACGCACCAGCATCTAAAGCGTCTAGCGTAGCTTTAGCGCCATCATGGGTTAAAGAAGAAAACATCAAGATCGGCGTCGGACATTTAGCCATGATTTCACGGACGGCAGTAATACCATCCATCACGGGCATCTCAATATCCATAGTGATAACTTGAGGATTAAGTTCAGCAGCCATCTTCACCGCTTCGGCCCCATTTGAGGCCGTCGCGATAACTTCCAGTTCAGGATCTTGATTGACTATTTCACTAACACGTCGTCTGAAAAAACTTGAGTCATCAACGACTAATACTTTAATGGCCATTCCATTCCTTAGCTTGGAAACTAATTCTTACTTTTCGCATAATGCTTTAACAATCCAGGGACATCTAAGATCAGTGCGATACCACCATCCGATGTAATAGTCGCACCAGCCATCCCAGGAGTGCCGTGTAACATAGCGCCAAGGGGTTTAATCACCACCTCTTCTTGTCCTATTAGGGCATCAACCACAAAACCAATTTGCATCATGCCTAATTGTACAATCACCACATGACCATGCTTTTTATCGCCATGTTTAAAAGTGGTTTTATTTCTATGTAGCCAGTGCTCCAAATAGAACAAAGGCACAGCCTTGTTACGCACTATGACGGTGAGTTGTCCATCGACGATATTGGTCTTAGTGAGATCGAGATGGAATATCTCGTTCACACTAGACAGAGGTAATGCAAACACTTGCTTAGCGACATCAACCATTAAGGTTGGCATGATCGCCAGCGTTAACGGTACTTTAATCTCAAGTATCGTGCCCTTACCTTTCATAGAATCAATATGCACTGTGCCGTTAAGCTGAGTGATACGGGTTTTTACCACGTCCATCCCAACGCCACGACCAGAAATATCTGAAATCTCGACCTTAGTCGAAAAACCGGGCGCAAAAATCAAATTATAAGCTTCGCTGTCAGTCATTCGCGAAGCTGAATCTTCATCGAGCACACCGCGCGTTATCGCGATTTTTTTCAGTTTTTCAGGGTCCATACCTGCGCCATCGTCTTCGATTTTCAGCAGTATATGGTCACCTTCCTGACTTGCAGATAAGGTAATCGTACCCGTTCTCGGCTTGCCATTGGCTTCACGCTCGTTTGGCATTTCAATACCGTGATCCACAGAGTTACGCACTAAGTGGACGAGTGGATCGGCAAGCGCTTCAACTAAGTTTTTATCTAGGTCGGTTTCTTCACCAACCATGATCAAATCAATTTCTTTATTGAGTGTACGCGCAAGATCACGTACTACCCGAGGGAAACGACCAAACACTTTCTTGATCGGTTGCATACGGGTTTTCATCACCGCGCCTTGCAAATCGGCCGTCACGAGATCTAAGTTCGCAAGGGCCTTAGACATTTCCTCATCATCACGACTGATACCTAAGCTCACTAATCGATTACGCACTAACACTAACTCGCCCACCATATTCATGATTTGGTCGAGTCGTGCAGTATCAACACGTACTGTAGTTTCACCTTGAGGCACATTTGCTGAACTTGCTTTAGCTGGCGCTTTATCTACAACTGCAATGTCCACTTTCGGTTTTGCGGCAACAACGGGGGCTGGAGCAGGCGCAGCAGCTTTTACTGGTGTGGGAGTCGGAGCAGCTTTAGGTGCAACAGTCGAAGCAGGCGTTACTGGTGCAGTAGGCGCTTTTACTTCTGCTTTTGCAGGGGCCGCACCTTTACCATGGAGTTCATCGAGTAATCTTTCAAACTCGTCATCGGTAATTTCATCGGCATCCACTATCGGTTGAGGCGTGGGAGCCGAAGCGACCTTTGGTTTAGCTGGCACTTCTGCCTCAGCTTTAAACTTGCCTGAACCATGTAGTTCATCAAGCAATGCCTCAAACTCATCATCAGTGATGTCATCACCCGATGCTGAAGACGCTTTAACTGGCGCAGCTGGCTTAGCGACCACAGGTTCAGACGCCACAGCGGTAGCAGCCGCAGGGCCTTTTCCTGAGCCATGAAGCGCATCTAACAAAGCTTCAAATTCAGCATCGTTGATATCATCAATACTTGAAGATGAGCTATTACTTATCTCTGCGGGAATGTCTTGTGGGACGGGAGTTTCAACAATGGCTTCAACGACAGGCTCTGGTTCGACAACGTCTACCACCTCTGCAGACGCAACTTCAGATGGCAATGGCGCACCTGAACTCAGCATTTTAAGCCTAGCCAACAGGCCCGACTCAGCAGGATCTTGTTGTTCGCCCTGCTGCGTTTGAGCAAACATGGTATTAATAGCATCAACAGCCTGCAAAATAATATCCATCAGCTCTGCGTTTACGCTGCGTTTGCCTGTGCGCAATAGATCGAAGGTATTTTCAGCCTCATGACACACATCGACCATGGGAGTTAAGCTAAGAAAGCCTGCGCCACCTTTAACGGTATGAAACCCTCGGAAAATGGCGTTTAGCAAGTTTGTGTCATCAGGATTATTTTCAAGCGCAACGAGTTGCTCTTGAAGAAGCTCTAAAATTTCACCGGCTTCGATTAAAAAGTCCTGGAGTATCTCTTCATCTACATCAAAGGCCATCAAATTGACTCCCAGTTAGAAACCCAGACTCGATAGAAGATCATCCACTTCGTCTTGACCCGTTACTACATCTTGACGAAGCTCGGCATTCATTATCGGCCCTTCCGCTTCAATATTATTTTTCTGAGCAATCTGAGTTTCAATCATAGGTTGCTCACCAAATACCGTCAGCATAGAAACGAGATTACTTTCAACTTCCATTACTAGATCAATAACACGACGGATTATTTGTCCTGTTAAGTCTTGAAAATCTTGCGCCATCAAAATTTGATTCAGCAATTCACGTAATCGAGTCGAGTCATTTGCACTACGGGACATAAGATCTTGGACATCGTGACAAAGAACCTTAAATTCGCTCAGTGCTATCTCGCGTCGCATTAATCTGTCCCAAGATGGCATGACTTTTTGAATATTAACCGTTACGGCATTGGCCAAAGGTAAACATTCTTCAACCGCATCCATGGTTTTATTTGCCGCTTGTTCAGTCATGTCAATAACGTAATTTAAACGTTGCTTGGCATCGGGAATTTCTGTATTGGCTAATTCAGAAAGACGATTATCAACTTGAAAATCCATCAGCGCACTATGAAGTTGCCGAGTTAATTTTCCTACCTCTTCAAATAATTCTCGTTGCAGTGGAGCTGCAAGCTCCCGAAATAAATCATCTGCCTGACTTTGCTCACCTGCACTTAATAATTCAACAAAGTGCTGAGCTTGCTCGAGCGTGATGAGCCCTGATGTTTGTGACTTCATAGCTCATCCTTGCTCAAGCGAGTCGTTCGAATATTTTATCTAACTTCTCTTTCAGCGTTGCTGCGGTAAAAGGCTTAACCACATATCCATTCACTCCCGCTTGAGCGGCAGCAATAATCTGTTCACGTTTTGCTTCAGCAGTTACCATTAATACGGGTAAATGCTTTAGCGAATCATCTGCGCGAATTGCTTTTAACAGATCGATCCCTTGCATGCCGGGCATATTCCAATCTGTAACAACAAAATCAAAATCCCCCTTTTGCAACATCGGCAGGGCTGTTGAGCCATCGTCTGCTTCTTGGGTGTTGTTAAACCCCAAGTCTCGCAACAAGTTCTTGATGATACGCCTCATTGTCGAAAAATCGTCAACAATGAGAATCTTCATATTCTTGTCCAAGGTTTCCTCCGGTGAGCTGACATTCTGTGCTCGATTAATAATTATACTTATGTCCAGTGCTTGAGTTTAGCTTTCAATCGCAACATTGCCTGACTTAATATCTGGCTAACCCGCGATTCACTGACTTCAAGAATGGCGCCAATCTCTTTTAAATTCAATGCTTCATCGTAGTACAGGGATAACACTAATGCATCTCTTTCAGGCAATAATTTAATTGCCTCAACCAGAGCAGAATGAAATTGGTTCTCAGCTAATGCTTCAAATGAATCATCATCGGACCGATCACTCACTGTAAGTATATCCTGAGATACGCCTAAGTCTTCTATCCCTATGATTTTTCCGACAGAAACATCGTTAAGAATATGATGGTACTCATCGAGCGTCATATCAAGTTTTTCTGCAATTTCTGTGTCGCGTGCATCACGACCCAGCGCTTGCTCTAACTCATCTATTGCATGTGCAACCTTGCGGTTGTTACGATGAACGGAACGAGGGACCCAATCGCCACGGCGAATTTCATCTAACATGGCCCCACGTATGCGTATGCCGGCGAAGGTTTCAAATTTCGCACCCTTGCCACCATCAAACTTGGATGATGCTTCTAATAACCCCATCATCCCAGCTTGGAGTAAATCATCTAACTGCACGGAGGCAGGTAGTCTGGCGAGTAAATGATGCGCAATTCTTTTAACCAACGGAGCATACTGTTCAACGATCGACGATTTATTGTCTAAACAAGTATACGCAGCGGCTTTATTCACTCGTTTTTTCCTCTTGAAAATCTGGTCGTTGTACTAAACGCTCAACGAAAAACTCCAAATGCCCACCAGGTTGCTGCGGTACAGGCCAGCTTAGAATTTTATTTGCCAACCCTTGATACGCAATCGCTGCTGGTGATTTAGGATAAGCTTCAACCACCAATTTTTGTTTACGAACTGATTTACGTAAGTTTTCGTCAAATGGGATTGTTGCAACCAATTCAAGGGCGACATCCAAAAATCTGTCGGTCACTTTACTGAGTTTAGCAAATAATTCCATACCTTCGCGTAAACTACGCACCATATTGGCAACTATTTTAAAACGGAACACGCCATGCTCACGGCTGAGGATTTTTATCAGGGCATAGGCATCGGTAATTGATGTGGGTTCATCACAAACAACGACCAGCACATCCTGCGATGCACGTGAGAAACTGAGCACCATATCTGAAATCCCAGCAGCAGTATCTACGACTAGAATATCAAACTGAGTCCGCATCTCACTAAATGCGCGAATTAACCCGGCATGTTGCGCTGGACTTAATTCCACCATCCCTTGTGTTCCTGAAGTGGCTGGTACTATGCCAATCCCTTTAGGGCCACGAACGATAATATCGTCAAGCTCTGCATCACCAGAGAGGACATGGGAGAGGTTACGCTCGGCACGAATACCCAGCATGACATCGACGTTTGCTAAGCCAAGGTCAGCATCAAGTACCAAGACACGCTTGCCTTTTTCGGCTAATGCCACAGCTGTATTAATGGAAACGCTGGTTTTACCAACGCCACCTTTACCACCTGTGACCGCGATTACTTTCACTTTTTCGTTATAGGGTTGATTCATCATACGTAAACCACTTGCTTGATCCAGGGTCATAAATCTACTCAAATGCACAGGCCATATTATCTGACCACGCTGTGTCTTGTAATGATTGTTGTTCAGTACTATCTAACGCTGCGAGTGCCTGCTGGGCTAAATCTAAGGTATCCGCAACTTTCATATCTTCAGGAACTCTTTGTCCATCAGTAACATAACTTAATGGTAATCCGTTTTGGATCAACACACTTAATGCCCCTGCTAACGACACAGATTCATCGAGTTTTGTGAGAACGACACCAGATAGGGGAATGCGTTTAAAATGATTGACTGCATCTTGCAGCACACGGCGCTGTCCTGTCGCAGACAGTACCAGATAACTGCGGATAGGTATCCTGCTATTTGCAGTTAAATTATCAAGTTGCTGGTAAAGACGCATATCTCGTTGTCCCATGCCAGCCGTATCTATCAATACTAGCTTGCGATTCCTAAACTGATAGAGAATTTGCTCTAATTCATTCAGATCATGAGCTTGCTTTACTGGGCAGCCCATTATTTTGCCATAAGTTGCTAATTGCTCATAGGCTCCGATGCGATAATGATCTGTCGTTATCAAAGCCACATGCTCAGCACCGTGATGGGCAGCAAAACGGGCTGCTAGTTTCGCTAACGACGTGGTTTTACCCACACCAGTTGGCCCCACCAATGCCACTACGCCGCCCTGTTTAACAATGTCATCACCTTGATTATCAAGCATATTAGCTAAACTTTGAGGTAAGGCTCTGACTAATTCTGCAGGCGTATAATGTTGGCTCAGCGCCGCTAATTTATTCGCAACCGCAGGGGAAAATTCAGCCTCGAGTAACTTGGCTTCGAGCATAGCACCAACGGGGTCGATGCGTTTCTTATGTTCTGTCATCAAAGAGGACACTTGGTGTGTCAATAAATTACGCAATGAGGCTAACTCATCACGCATTGCCTCAATATCAGCGCTTTGTTTCTGTGATGTTTGTGGCTTCTTATCAAACGTAGCAGGCGCTTCGCGACGCTCCACTTTTGCCGCTGCCGGCGCTTGTAACCCCTGTGCCCATGCGGGTAACGCGGCATCAACTTGCTGATGCGACATTTGTTGATTCAAACGGCTTTGTTGCTTCTCTAGCAAGGCTTGTAATGAGTCAGCAGGTGCCGCTGGCTTAGCACGGGTTTCTACTCGTACTGGCTGCTTAGCACCCAAGGACACAAGGTCGTCACTCACGTCCATAAAGGTTGGCGCTGGCGCAGTAGCTGCGGTTTTCGCTTTAGGTTCGTCATAGTCAACGGCGGCGACAATTTCGATGCCCCCATTCACTTTCTTATTTGACATAATGACGGCATCTGAGCCGAGTGTTTCTTTCACTTGGGCCAGTGCGGCGCGCATGTCTTTGGCAAAAAATCGTTTAATCTTCACTTATGCGTCCTCTACTGGCCGACTGCAGATACGATACGTATTTGCTTCTCATCAGGTATTTCTTGATATGAAATGACTCTGAGATTAGGAATAGTATGTTTAACAAAGCGTGACAGCGTCGCGCGTAACATACCTGACGTCAACAATATGGCGGGTTGTCCGACCATTTCTTGCTTCTGAGCCGCATCGGCAAGGGACTGCTGCATGCGTTCTGCAAGACCGGGTTCAATGTTAGGACCATCACCACCGGTTGCTTGCATTGACTGATGCAACATCTGTTCCAACTCTGGCGCCAAAGTTATGACAGGGATTTCGAGCTCTGGGCCTGAGATTTCCTGAACGATCATACGTTTCAACGCGATACGGACTGCAGCAGTCAAGACTTCAGTGTCATTACTCTTAGTGCCGTATTCTAACAAAGTTTGCACTATAGTACGCAAGTCTCTGACTGAAACCCCTTCATTTAATAGGTTCTGCATCACTTTTACGACATGCCCTAACGGCATGACATCAGGAATAAAGCCATCCACCAGCTTAGGCGAATGTTTCGCAAGCATATCCATCAGTTGTTGCACTTCTTCGTATCCTAACAACTTAGCAGCATTATTGGTCAGCAATTGACTAATATGGGTTGCCACAACCGTAGCGGCATCGACAACCGTATACCCTAATGTTTGGGCATGCTCACGTAATTCAGGGGCAATCCATACTGCTTCAAGACCAAAAGCTGGATCGCGCGTTTCGATACCATCGAGCTTGCCATAGACTTGGCCAGGATTAATCGCCAATTCGCAGTCGTGACGAATATCCGCCTCACCAACAACAACGCCCATTAGAGAAATGCGGTAGGCATTAGGTGACAAATCTAAGTTATCGCGAATATGCACCGCAGGCACTAAGAAGCCCAACTCTTGCGATAACTTCTTACGGACGCCTTTGATACGGCTTAATAACTCGCCACCTTGGCCCTTATCGACCAGTGGAATTAAGCGATAGCCAACCTCAAGGCCAATAGTATCAACATGATGCACATCGTCCCAGCCCAGTTCTTTAGGCTCTTTATCTTGTCTCTCAATCGGACCAGATTTGACTTGTTCTAGGGCTTTAATACGTTTCGTCTCATTGCGCTTATAGACAAAATAGGCAGCACCCGCAGTAATAAAGGCGAAGCTTAAGAACGCCATATGCGGCATGCCAGGGACAATACCCATGACAAATAACACTCCGGCGGCGATACCCAATGATTTATGACTGTCAAACATCTGACTCATCATCATTTGGCCCATATCGCCCGATTCATTTTGACGGGTTACCATCAAGGCAGCAGCGATTGACAACAACAAACCTGGGATCTGCGCCACCAGACCATCACCAATGGTCAGCAAGGTATAAATTTCAACCGCTTCAGAGAAACTTAAGCCATGTTGAACAATACCTATGATGAAACCACCTAAGATGTTAATCACTAAAATCATGATACCCGCAATTGCATCACCTTTTACGAATTTTGAAGCACCATCCATCGCGCCATAAAAATCAGCTTCACGGGTCACTTCGGCGCGACGTAATCTTGCTTGATCTTGATTCAAAGTTCCGGCATTTAAGTCGGCATCAATAGCCATTTGCTTACCAGGCATAGCGTCCAAGGTAAAGCGGGCGCTCACTTCTGCGATACGACCGGCACCTTTAGTAACCACCGCAAAGTTGATGATAATCAAAATGATAAAGACAACTAAACCAACGGCATAGTTACCGCCAATCACCACAGAACCGAAGGCTTCAATTACCTTACCAGCCGCATCACCACCATTATGCCCCTCGAGTAACACTACACGAGTAGAAGCGACGTTTAGCGCAAGGCGTAATAACGTCGCCACTAGTAGAACACTTGGGAAAGCGGCAAAATCCAACGGTCTATCAGTATAAATTGCGACTAATAATACGATGAGCGCTAAGGCTATGTTGAATGAAAAAAGTATGTCTAGTAAGAATGGAGGGATAGGTAAAACTATCATGGCCAATGCTGCGAGTACGAGTATAGGAGTGCCTATACCTTTAAACGTGCTCAAGCGCATTTGTTTTACTTGACCTAAGGTCGCTCTAACATCCATTCATATTTACCTAAACTTTGACGTATGACAGCATGAAAGCAAAAAGTACGCCAATAGCGTATTGGCGCACAATAATATCACGACTTCAAAGAATTTTTAGCTTAGATCTTAATATTTTAACTCATCGGGAATGGGTTGATTAAGTGGGATTGGAATAGGCTTGCGACCTCGGCCTTTTTGGTACTGGCGCAACTGGAATACATATGCCAAAATCTGCGCCACTGCGGTAAACAATCCTTCAGGAATTTGTTGATCTAACTTAGTCGTATGGTATATAGCTCTTGCTAATGGCGGGGCTGAGACGATTGTCACGTTATGGGCCCTTGCTATCTCACGAATTTTAAATGCGACATCATCGACACCTTTGGCAACAACAAAAGGCGCGACTGAACGCTGCACGTCATATTTAATCGCTACCGCAAAATGCTCAGGGTTAACGACGATGACATCGGCATTGGGTACTTCGGCCATCATTCGACGCTGAGCCAACTCGCGTTGCATCTGCCGTACTCGCCCTTTGACTTCAGGCTTCCCTTCAGTATCTTTATACTCATCTTTAACTTCTTGTTTGGTCATCTTAAGTTGTTTGTTGTGATTCCAAAGTTGAAATGGCACATCGATGACGACAATTAACAAAATAGAGGAACATAACAGGATAAACATCCACACGAGCAAATCTAATGCATGGTAAACATTCCCAGGAAGATGGTCGCTAGACAACAACAGAATTTCATTAAAATAAAAGCTCAGTAGCAAATATGCAGAAAATGCCACCACAGAAAACTTGGCAATCCCCTTTGTCAGCTCAACTACTGCTTGCACGCCAAACATGCGCTTTAGACCTGCTGCAGGGCTCATTTTACTGGCCTTAGGCATCATAGCTTGGGTCGAAAAATTCATTCCACCTAAGGCAATGTTGCCGATAAAAGCAACAACGACGATCAACAGCATAATTTTTGCCATAGGCCAGGCGATTTCGCTCGCGACAACGCCCCAGACATTAAACATTTCTTCGGTATCAAAAATTTGTGCCCTGTCCATGGTAAAAACAGTCTCAAACACCCGAGTTAAACTCGTGGCTAGACTAGGACCTAGCATATAAAAACCACATGCTGCCGAAATTAATACCGCTGCTGTACCGAGTTCTTTAGAACGCGCAATCTGCCCTTTTTCCCGCGCCTGTTCTAGACGCCTCCCTGTGGGTTCCTCACTGCGTTCACCGCTTGATTCTTCAGCCATGGGCTGCTCCTAATACCGTCATATCAAGCCATCTGCGTTACATTGAAGCGCTAACATATCGCAAAGCAGCACTTGAGCCGCGGCCCACACTTCATCAAAATGCTCCATAACAGGTGTTAAGGTTAACCAAAGAATAAACAGCCCGCCAATCATAGTGATCGGAAAACCTATAGAGAAAATGTTTAACTGCGGCGCGGCGCGGGTCATCACCCCGAAGGACAAATTGACTAACAACAGGGCGATAATCGCGGATATCGACATAGTTAATGCCGCACCAAACATATACGAACCCCAATCTGCTAGAGCACGGTAGCTAGTGAGTGTTAATCCTTGATTTGAAATGGGTAGGGTATCAAAGCTCGCCACCAGCATACGGATCATCAACAGATGGCCATCTACAGCTAAGAAGATCAATGTCGCCAACAATAGGAAAAAGTTACCAATAACCGGAGTTTGCTGACCAGAACCGGGATCCACCATAGAGGCAAAACCGAGACTGGTTTGCATACCAATAATCTGTCCGGTTAATACAAAAACTTGCATCACCATTTGAGTCACAAACCCCATGGCAACACCAATAATGATTTGCTGCGCTGTGATAAATACTGCGCTGAGTGAAAATAAATCGGCATTTTGAACGGGAGGAAGCACTGGTGCTATCGCAAAGGTAATCGCCATAGCCAATAATAAGCGTACGCGGCTCGGTGTTGTTGCCGCCCCAAATACCACCATTACCATCAGCATACTGGTGACACGAAACAGCGGCCACATATAAGCGGCAATGGTCTGCATTAAGGTATCGAGCAGCAACTCCATTGGGTTAGCCTATTACTTGCGGGATGCGATTAACCATCTCGACAAAAAAGTCCATTAGGGTTTCTACTAACCAATGTCCCATGAACATCAAACCGAAAAGTGTCACTAATAATCGCGGAAGAAAGCTTAATGTCTGTTCGTTGATCGAAGTCGCGGCTTGAAACACAGCAACAATCAAACCGATACCTAGCCCAGGTAGTACAATAGCAGACACCATCATGACAATAACGGATAGAGCCTCACGAAAAATATCAATTAGCGCCTCTGGACTCATGTGCGTACTCTCCCTTGGCTACCCGAAACTATTCGCTAATGTCCCTAGGACTAAGCTCCAACCATCGACGAGCACAAACAGCATAATCTTAAACGGTAGCGACACTATCATAGGAGATAACATCATCATACCCATGGCCATTAAGATACTGGCCACCACAAGATCTAACACTAAAAATGGCACGAACAACATAAAGCCAATTTGAAAAGCTGTTTTCAACTCGCTGGTAATAAAGGCGGGGATCAGCACACTCATCGGAGCTTCTTCGGGCGACTTAATGTTCTTATATCCTGAAATTTCGATAAAAGTTTTTAAGTCAGTGGTCCTGACTTGCCCCAACATAAAACCTTTGAGTGGCTCTTTGCCTTTTTCAAACGCTTGCAGCAAGGTTAACTGCTCTTCAATGTAAGGCTTAACCCCTTCGTCATAAATCCGGTCAAACACCGGCGCCATAATAAAGAAGGTCATGAATAAACTCATGCCAATTAAGACTTGATTAGACGGCGTCTGTTGCAACCCAATGGCTTGACGTAATATTGACAGAACTATGATGATCCGCGTGAAAGAGGTCAACATAATGAGCATCGCAGGTAAAAAACTCAGCGATGTCATCAACAGTAAAATCTGCATTGTGACCGAGTATTCTGTTGAACCGTCAGGTCCTGTTGTTACGGTAACCGCAGGCAAAACACCATCGGCAGCCCATGCCGACGGCATGCATAACAGAATAACTAAGCCAACTAACGCGAGGATACGTGTTGTCATTGTTTTAATTTCGCCTGACGTAGCCGACTCGCAAAGGAATCAGACTCTATATGGATAGGTTCAGCTAACTTATCGATCAAACTCACCTGCTGCGAGCTCACTCCAAGTAAATATTGCTGTTCCCCCACCTGTACCAAGACTAAACGCTCTTTTTGACCGAGGGAAGTCACGGCTATCGTTTTTAGAACACCGTTGGTAGTGGGTACTAAATTGAACCGCCTCAGTAGATAAGCTAACGCAAAAATTAAGAGTAAAACCAGAATCAAGCCACCTAACATACTCGCTAGGGTTGCGACTTGAGAAGGTTCAGCCATTTTTGCGGCTGTAGGAACGGCTGGAGTCATGTTCGCTGCGCTTTCCCCGAGGCTATCGGCGCTCGTTTGAACCGCTGCCACTAAACTCTGTATTACCGATGTGCTCATTTAAAGTTCCAACTACTTATACAGCTCGTATTATTTAAGCTTTTTAATTCGCTCGGTTTGACTGATCACATCGGTTAAACGAATACCGAATTTATCGTTTACTACCACAACCTCACCATGCGCAATCAGCGTACCGTTAACCATCACATCTAAGGGTTCACCTGCAACTCTGTCTAGCTCAACCACAGAACCTTGGTTTAACTGCAACAGGTTACGAATACTAATGTAGCTACGGCCCACTTCCATAGAGATAGTGACGGGGATATCTAAAATAGTATCTAATTTTGCCGCTTCTGCCTTAGTGATAGGTCTTGAATCATCAACTAATTCATCGAGTTCAATCGCGTTAGCTTCCTCTAGGGCTTGTTCTGCCATTGCTGCAGCCCAATCATCCGTATCGTCTGTGCTCATCTTACTTCACCTTATAATTCTGATATATCGCGAGATTTACCCTTGCGCGTCACTAATTGTAGCTCGGATTTAACTGTCTCTGGCCGAGGGATCTTTTCATATATTTTAAGCGCTAGGTTATCTCTAGAACGGCCCATTTTACAACGATATGTCGGTAAATCCTCGATTTTCATCATAATATATTCCGGCAGCTCAATCGGAATAATATCGCCCGCTTTAAAATTCATCACATCTTTGAGCGTTAACTCATGTTCCACAATATTGGCATCGAACCCAACCTTCACATCCATGATTTCATCATGCAATGCCTGAGACCAACGCATGTCAGTATCTTGCTTATCACTTTGTACACCGGCATCGAGCAACTCGCGAATAGGCTCAATCATGGAATAAGGCATAGTGATATGGAAATCACCGCCACCGCCATCGACTTCAATATGGAATGAGTTAATCACGACAACTTCGGTAGGGCTGACAATGTTGGCCATGGCCGGATTGACTTCAGAGTCCAAATAATCAAACTCCACATCCATTACAGGTGCCCAAGCATCTTTATAATCTTCAAAAATTATTTTGAGCAACAGTTGTACAATACGTCTTTCTGTTGGCGTAAATTCACGCCCTTCAATCTTGGCATGGAAACGCCCATCACCACCAAAGAAGTTATCCACTAGGATGAACACCAATCGAGCTTCCATGGTGATCAATGCAGTACCTTTGAGCGGACTAAAACGCACCATATTCAAGCTAGTAGGAACGAATAGCGTATGTACATACTCGCCAAACTTGAGCATCTGTACACCGTTAATCGACACTTCGGCAGCACGGCGCATCATATTGAACATGCTGATACGCAAATGGCGTGCAAAACGCTCATTCACGATTTCCAACGTCGGCATACGCCCACGAACTATTCGATCTTGGGAAGAGAAGTCGTAAGAGCGAGCATCTTCTCCGACAGCGTCAATTTCATCATCATCGACGTCATCAACCCCGTGCAGTAGCGCATCAATTTCGTCTTGGCTTAATAAATCACTCACTATATTGCCTTCGCCTCTTTTGGTGCTGAAATTAAAGGGTTATTGCATCACAAAACCAGTAAACAGCACTTTCTCGACAACTTTACGGCCAGTAACCGACTGCAAAGTATTTTGCACACTCAAGAGTGCTAACTGACGTAACTCATCTTTCCCAGCCTGCGTACTGAGTTTTTGCACATCAGCGCCGCTAAAGGTCGTTAACAGCGCATCTTCAATCAGGGGGATGTGTTTTTGTGTCAGCACATCATCGTCTGTACCACGCACCATAAGTTGTACTTTGATCTCAACTAAACGCGCTCTATCAGGCCCAGGTAAGTTGAATAAGAAAGGGCGTGGCATAGGCACATATGAAGCAGTGGCTAAATCTCCAGAGGCAGGGGCTTCAGCCTGAACAGTTCCATCAGCGGCAGCGACTGGTACTTCCTCGGAGCTGCTCCCCATAAAAAACCATACGCCGCCACCGATTAAAAGAGCGACTAGAACACCTACTCCAGCGAAAATAAACAGTTTTTTCTTACTTTTAGGCTCTTCGGTACTTTCAAGTTCTAACGATTCTTCCTTAGCCATCACTATTCTCTTTAATTTAGGCGGAACAAATGACGATTCTGGTTTACCGAAACGTCATTATGTTAGTCATTGCTATAGGTTACCTACTTAAGCGTAATAATCTATACCTGAATTTACACTAGTGGCTTGATTTAAACCTAAATGTAGCTCTTCTGCTGAGATTTCATCCACATCAGCCCCATTTGAACCGCCACCATCACCAAAACCACCCTCTCGACGTTCACCTTGGCCACCTTGAGACACATGACTATCAGCCAATTGCATCCCTTGCTCTTGCAGTAATTCGCGCAATCTCGGCATAGCTTGTTCAACCAGATCACGCGTTTGTGTCTGAGTGACATGGAACTGTACTTGGGTTTGATCTCCATGCACTTGGATTTTTACCAGCATATGCCCAAGCTCTGGGGGATCAAGCCTAATCTCTGCATGTTGAATACCTTGACTCACCATAGTAATCAACTGTTGCTTCATCACGGGTGAAAACCGTTGGATCATCTCTTGCATTTGGTTCTGCTGATCAACACCTTGGCGTAATGATAGCTGAACTTGCATTGTTTCTTGGCGATTTACTTGTGACATCGAGAGTGTATGGATTGATGATGTAGACTTAATATCTGAGAAGGTACTGCCATCATCAATAAAATTTTCATCTCGGGGAATATCCATCGCAACGGTCAATTTTGCATCTTTAAGTAATAGGTTAGCAGCCAGTTCTGGATTAAGACTCCCATCAAGATCACTTTCTGTTACAGACTGAGTAGCCGATGATTCAGAAGAAACAGCAGAACCTAAAGTATTAAGTTCAAAGGTATTTGCTGAGGTCGTAACGTTACCTGTATTGAGACTGCCCAATATCGGAGCACTCGCGGCACTAGCTGATGACTTTGGCGAAGTGCTCATCGTCGATTTTGTCGTTGAACTATTCGTTAAACCAGCTTGATTAACCACAGCGTTAAGTGTGACTTCATTCTCGACTAAAGGCTCATCTATGCTAACGCCCACTTGAGTGGTAGCGACAAGCTCTGTGTCTTCTATCTGTAATTCAGCATCATCGATCAAATTGGGGTCAATGACAGCATCTGTATCCACTGACGCTGCAATTGTATTTGGATCTATGGGGAGGATCTGAACGAGCGGCTTATCAGTCAAAGGGACTGGCTTAACATCATTATCAGCAGCAGATACAGCCACTGGCGCATCTGGCGCAGAAGAAACTAACTTTTGTAATTCAGCAGAGAAACCCACTTCATCAATCATTGCATCTGATGCCTGCTCAACATCGGCAGAAATAGCTGACACTAATGAAGGATCGATGAATACGGCCGATGTCGCATCAGCATTTTCTTCACCTGCTATGTCAGTGGTATCTTCGCCTGTCATGTCAGTGGTATCTTCAGCATTTAAAAATACCGGCGGCAAACTCTCTCCCTCTGATGCCGTTTTCTTCATGTCATTTGCCATGCTGATCTGGGCGAAGATGAGATTTACGTCAGCATCATCCGTTGATATGTCTTTATCATTTACTTTATCAGTAGAGGCGATCTGCACTTTATCGTCAGTATTCGCTGTAGCCTTTTTAGGCGCGGAAATAGAAAATGAGCTAGCGGAGACAGACGCAAGTGTAGATGAAAAGTCTTCATTATTAGACTCTTGGGAAGATGTCTTAGCGGAATTGGCCGCAGAGTTGCCTGTTTTACTCAACAGGATATTGGTCATTTGTTGCATAAGTGCTCCCAAACATCACCCAGCAGAAAAGAAAATGGCTAGGTAGAAACGTCAATTAAACACTGCGGTTGCAGGGTCATGGACTAAATCAAAGCAAATAAGATGCCAAAACTTCAGTTTTTACTGCAGCATATTGAAAAGAATAAAACTCAGGGAAAGAAGTCGAACAAATGTTCTGCACCATAAGCGGCAACAGAAAACTGAACTCATACGAGTTAGTGAATGGCAAAGATACCGATCATTTAACGCACCATTACACTAACGCTGATGACGGCGATAAAACTGCTGAGAAGCAAATTCATCGGTCATTTTCTGCTCTCGTTTTTGTTCAACAACTTGGCGCTTCTTCTCTTTACTCGCTAACAGTAATTCCACTGCCTTACGTTTTTTCTGTTTTTCCAACCAATACTGTTGTCGATATTCTTTTTGTTTTTCACCGTCGGCCACAACGCGATTTTGCTGAGTAATAGCATCATCAATCTGACGAATAAAGCGATGAAACTGGTGATAATGACTGGCGCTAATGGCTTGGCCTTGCTGGGATTGCATTTGCTTCATGTATTCTAAGCGATAGTTATTCAGTGCACTGAGTTGATTCAGCCGCTTTTGGCACTCTAACTGCGCCGACTTTAACAATAATGCCGCTTGTTCTTCGGCATCATTGGCGAGCTTTAACACTAACAACAAGGGATCGGCGTTAGCCATACTAGACCTCGATTAATTCGATGACGCCATTATTTGCACTGAGCGGCAAGTTGCCCGAGCATGACTTGGCTATCGGTAAAACTGAATGCATCACGCATGGTTTGGCGTAAAAAAGCATTCATCGCCGGCTGTAATCGTATCGCATTATCGATTCGAGGATCGCTTCCTTGAGCATAAGCGCCAATTGAAATCAAATCCCGATTTTGCTGATACAAGGAATAAGTTTGTTTCACGCGGCGCATCGCTTCCAAATGTTCATTGGAGATCACCATAGGCGCGACTCGGCTAATGGAGGCTTCGATATCAATGGCAGGATAGTGCCCAGAGTCCGCAAGCGAACGTGACAAGACTATGTGACCATCGAGGATCGCCCGCGATGCATCGGCAATGGGATCCTGTTGATCGTCCCCTTCCGTCAACACAGTATAAAATGCCGTAATTGAACCTTGACCTGGGCCACCGTTGCCGGCGCGCTCAACTAAACGCGGCAGCTTGGCAAACACTGAAGGCGGATAGCCTTTGGTGGCAGGCGGCTCACCCACAGCCAAAGCAATTTCCCGCTGCGCTTGGGCGTAGCGCGTCAAACTATCCATTAATAACAAGACGTTATAGCCTAAATCGCGGAAATATTCGGCAATACGAGTCGAGGTTTCACAGGCGCGCAAGCGCATCAGCGGCGAGGTATCTGCAGGCGCGGCAACAACAACAGAACGCGCTCGACCTTTGTCCCCAAGAATTTCTTCAATAAACTCTTTTACTTCACGGCCACGTTCGCCCACCAGCCCAACCACAATAATATCGGCAGTGGTACCGCGGGTCATCATGCCTAAGAGCACACTCTTACCCACACCAGAACCGGCAAACAAGCCCATACGTTGGCCTTTACCCACAGTCAGCATGGCATTAATGGCGCGAACGCCAACGTCCAGCGGCTCGGTAATAGCACGGCGAGATAAGGGGTTAATGGCAGCGCTATGTCTTGGCGCTTGTTGATCAGTCTGCAACGCACCTAAACCATCTAAAGGCACGCCGTTACCATCGAGCACGCGCCCTAACAGGGACAAGCCGACATTGAGTCCAGTTTGTTCCCCTAAAGGAACCACCCGGGCACCGGGTAATACCCCACGTAATTCTTCGATAGGCATTAAATAAAGGAGTTCACCATCAAAGCCGACAACTTCGGCAATTAACTCGCCCGCCATAGTTTCGATGGAACATAAGCTGCCTACAGGCGCGCGGCAACCGCTCGCCTCTAAGGTTAAGCCAACAACACGCACCAGCTGACCACTGGCGACAGCACGAAATGGCGGCACTTTATCCTGATGATGATTAAGCCTATTCAGCAGTTGGTGTTGGCGATTTTGCATCTGTTCTGGCATCCGATTGGGTATCTAAGTGCTCACCTGTATTTGAGGCAGATTGCATATCCTCAGCGTCTTGGTTAACCGTATCGACAGCTTGGTTATCCGCCGTTTGATCATCAAGCTCAGACTCAAGCGCCACAGCAACTTGTTTGGCAGTATCTTCAGCTTCAATTGTCTCTTGCAGTTGATGCTGTTTATCACTCAAATGCGCATGTTGATTTCGTAATGACTCAAACACAGTATCAATACGCGATGAAAGCGTTAAATCGACTAATGAGCGATGACTGCTCAGAATACAATCGCCTGCACTTAACGTCGGATCGACTTCAAGTTCCCATTTACTGCGGGTCAGTTGGGCGGTGGAATAAAGTTGTTCGACAAGGATCACATCGTCAGGGTGCAGCCGAATAGTCACCGCTTGCTCTTTAATTGGTAGCGACTCTATGCCTAAGCGTAATGCCGAAAGCACTTGTTCTGGATGGGTTTTTAATTCGTGACCTATGACTGATTTAGCTAATGTCATACTCAAGTTCAGTAGGGAGAGCTCAATATCACCATCGAGTAATTGCAATGGCTTTTCAAATTGGGTTAATAAGGCTTCAAACCGCGAAAGTAAAACCTTGGCTTGAGCTAAACCGGTTTCTAATCCTTGCTCATGCCCTTGGGCGAGACCTTCGGTATGGCCTTGCTCTAAGCCTTCTAAGCGACCTTTTTCTAGCCCTTGCTCGTAACCTTGTTGTTTACCTTCGGCAAACCCTTCTTCTTCAGCTTGCGCGCGAATGTCTTCAATCTCGGCCATCGTCGGCGGAGAAACACTCTCAACCGTCGTCGGCTTAGCGGCTTGATGATTCGAATGGCCGAACAAATTCGAGATAGAATCGTCATCGGCTTCAGTCACATCTGGCAGTGCCCAGTGACTAAACTCAATATCACCGTCGCTCAAGACCTTATTTGACGGTTTATTGTCGCTCGGATTAGAGGAACTCATCGCCACCACCGCCGCCTAACATAATTTCGCCGCTGTCACTTAAGCGACGGGCAATAGACAGGATTTCTTTTTGGGCGACTTCCACTTCACTGATACGGATTGGACCCATGGCCTCAAGATCGTCACGCAGCAATTCTGCGGCACGTTTTGACATGTTGCCCAAGATTTTTTCTTTCAGCTGATCATCTGTGCCTTTAAGCGCCTTCATCAGTACATCTTGCTGCACTTCACGGAGCAGTGCTTGAATACCACGGTCATCAACATCGATTAAGTTTTCAAACACGAACATCAAGTCTTGGATTTGCTGCGCCATTTCTTCATCAGACTCGCGCATGGTTTCCATCAACTGACTTTCGATACCCGTATCTAAATAGTTCATGATGTTGGCAGCCGCTTTTAGGCCACCCATTTTCGCGGCCTGTGCGCCACCTTGACCGGCAAACTGTTTCTCCATGATGTCGTTCAGCTCTTGCAGTGCAGCGGGCTGAACTTCTTCAAGATTCGCAATCCGCATCATCAAATCTAAGCGAGTATTTTCAGGGAATTGACCAAAAATTTCCGCCGCCTGATCGGGTTCTAAATAGGACAACACGATCGTTTGGATCTGAGGATGTTCGTTTTGAATAATGGTCGCTACTTGGCGTGCATCCATCCATTTCAACGAATCCAAACCTTTAGCACCGCTGCCCATGATAATCTGTTCAATCAGATTACCCGCTTTATCTTCACCCAGCGCGGCGGTTAAGGCTTTACGAACGAACTCTTCGCTGTTGAAACCAATAGAAGAATACTTTTGTATATCATCGAGAAACAGCTTATGTACCCCGATGACTTTTTCTTGACCAAACTCATCCATTGCCGCCATCGCCATACCCACTTTTTGCACTTGCTTCGGCTCTAAGTGTTTTAAAATAGATGCAGCATCGGCCTCACTCAAACTGAGGAGTAAGATCGCGGTCTTTTCGACACCGCTAATATCCTTAATGTTAAAGGCAGGTGGGGCCGCTGGAGCCACTTCTTTCGTTTTATTCTCAGCCATTGTCTTGTAACCAGTTTTTCACGACTTGAGTAGAGAGCTCAGGCTCATTCGCCACGAGCGCACGGATAGCTTTAATCATATCATCATCTTTGTGCAAATTAGGGATATGAATTGAACCATCATCGGCATAACTGTATTCCGCCTCTTGGGTATTGAGCATCCCTAGCGTATCTGCCGCGTACTGGTCCTCAATTTCGGCCAGTTCGTTACCTAATCTGCCATCCTCAGGCATATTCACACTGTCAGGATAGATTAAGCGTTTCAGCATAGGCCGTACCACAGCTAAAATCAGTACCAGAATCACTAGCGCACCAATACCGAGCTTAATCGCGCGCCAGAACCAAGGTTGCTCCCACAGTTCTAGTGCTGGCAAGTCTTCAACTAATTGATCCATAAAGGGAACCGTTACCACTTCTAACACATCACCCCGTTGCGAGCTAAAACCGACTGCCCCTTCGAGTAAACGACGAATGTTGGTCAGCTCTTGTTCAGTACGGGCAACACGCGCCACTTGACCATTTTCTCCGGCAGCACCGGGTTTAAAGTCCACAGCAACCGACACACTAATGCGGCGAACGGCGCCAACTTGCTGACGGGTATGGCTAATGGTGGTATCTAACTCAAAATTACGTGTCGCCTCACGGTGTGAATTACCCGCAGTGACAGACTCGGTCGCTTTAGTCGCATCTTGCGGAATGTTTGACTCCATTGGTGGCTGATTCGATAGCGCACCAGGGATCCCACCCGAAGAGCCGCCAGTGGTATTATTTTCAACGGTCATTTCGCTGCGCAGGGCTGGTAAATCAGGGTTGTAACGCTTAGAGGTTTGTTCGACCGCAGTAAAGTCCATGCTAACATCGACTTGAGAGGTGAAATTATCAGGACCTAAGATAGGTACCAAAATCGATTCAATCTTAGTGCGATACTCTGCTTCTTTTTGCTGTACTAATTCAAGCTCGCGACGGGCAGTCGCAGACGCGCCATCTTGGCTGCCTGAGTTTAATAAGCGGCCGTTCGAGTCAGTTACCGTCACCCGTGATGGCTCTAAACCTTGCACAGCAGAGGCAACGATATCAACGATAGCGTCGACTTCACCTTGGCCTAAACCGCCACGGCGGGTATTGATGACCACAGTCGCACTTGGTTTTGAGGCATTGCGAGCAAAGACGTTTTCTTTAGGTAACGCGAGGATCACTTTGGCGCGGCTAACACTTTGTAGTTGCTCAATTGCACGGGCAAGGTTTTCTTCTTGGCTGTGCTTAAGACGGGCTTGCTCCATACGTTGGCTAACACCAAAGCCGCTGTCTTGATTCAAGAAATCTTGACTAGCTGCAGGGCTGTCGACGCCTGCGCGGCTCAGCATCATTTTCACTTCTTGATATTTATCTTCGGGGACTTTAATCACGTCCACGTCGATTTGATACTTAACTTTATTTTTATCAAGCACATCTAATACTTGAACCATTTCCTGAGTTTCCATTTTTCCCAATGGACGATACTCAGGCTCCTGTGCCCACAGCATGACAAATACGGCCAAGGCCAAACAAATCGCCAAGGCTAAAATCATAGTTACTTGACGCATCATATCGACACCGCCAAGGTTTCCCATCATTCCTGACTTATGTTCTTGCTGGACACCTTGGTCAGCTAAGCCGGAATTGGATCCGACAATCATTTCTGTGCTCACGATTCGTACCTGCTAATTGGGTTATTCACTGGCCTAGACAGGCATGCTCATTATTTCTTTATAGGCTTCGACAAGTTTATTTCGTACTTGTACCGTTGCCTCGAAGGCGACACTGGCTTTCTCACGGGCGATAACAGTATCCGACAAAGTGACGGTAGTATCTCCCATTTCTAAACGCGTCGCGAGGTTTGATGATGTCGACTGTAAGCCGCTGACATTGCCGACGGCTTGCGAGAGTAACTGACCGAAGTCCGCACCACTGGTGTTATTAACTTGCTGCATGATATTTGGCTGAACGCCAAAAGACGGCGTAATTTCGCCTTGGAGTTTCTGCATTTCTTGCAGGAATGAATTTGCGCCTATTTGCATGCTGAGCTCCCAGTCGTCGAGTTCTTGACGATCAAAATACCGATAACGGGACAATGCAAAATAACGGCCAAGTTTTCAAATGGTCGTGATTGATAACAAATTGACGAGATAAGAAGACGTTAAAACTAAGGATTCTGGATAAAACAGGTCACTTTTGCGGTGGTATACTTTAATAAATGCAGCCTCACACTCATGTGGAGGCTACAAGATTATCACTTGAATTTAAAGACTAATTTGGCAGTTGAATGCCCATATCACGCATTTTTGCCATCTTGTATCTTAAGGTTCGGGCGCTTATCCCCAGTTTTTCAGCAACCAGTTTGCGGCTTCCTTGGCATTGATTAAGGGTTTCTAAAATAATCACATGCTCCTGCGCTTTAAGCTCTTCGCCTAAACCGTCTGGCTCGGCAACAAATTGATCTAGGTCATCAGCGCCTAAAATCACATCCTGCGCATCGATAATAATGTCATTGGCGGTGATCACTTGACCGGCTCTTAATATCAAAGCCCGCTGGATCACATTATCGAGTTCACGTACGTTCCCCGGCCAGCGATGACTCAATAAACGTCGACGTGCATTTTCATCCAACTCAGGCACATCGGCGACATTCAATGCCTTGGCATGCTTAACCAATAAATGGCGTGCAAGGGGTAAAATATCCGCTGGACGTTGACTTAATGCGGGCCAAGCTAATGGGAACACGTTGATTCGATAGTAGAGATCTTCCCTAAAGCCACCTGCCGCCACCACGGTTTTTAGGTCTCGATTGGATGTGGCAAGCACGCGCACATCGAGCTTAATGGTTTTACGGCCGCCTAAACGCTCAACTTCACGCTCTTGCAATACCCGCAATAACTTAGCTTGTAAGCCTAAATCCATCTCAGAGATTTCATCTAGCAGCAAAGTGCCACCTTGAGCCTGCTCAAATTTCCCAGGACACGCTTGATAGGCCCCCGTAAATGCGCCTTTTTCATAACCAAAAAGCGTGGCTTCGAGCATATTCTCGGGAATTGCAGCACAGTTAATGGCCACAAAAGCTTGATCCGCACGGCTACTGTGTTGATGAATATAACGGGCTAAGACTTCTTTACCCGAGCCGCTTGGACCTAAGATCATAACCGATGCATCAGAAGCCGCAACCCGCTGAGCCAGTGCCAATAAAGCTAAACTCTTCTCATCGGCAACAACTGGCTGATCCACATTTTGTTTTAACGGCAAATAACGGGAAACTTGATTGAGCAAGACTTCTGGCGCAAAAGGTTTCGCTAAGTAATCGACAGCACCCAATTTAATGGCATCCACCGCACTACCAATCGTGGCATAAGCTGTCATCAACAGCACAGGCAACTTAGGATGATGTTGCTGTAGGAAATTTAATAATCCTAACCCACCAATACCTTGCATCTGCACATCGCTAATGACTAAATCAAATTGATGTTGTTT
Organism: Shewanella sp. N2AIL; assembly: GCF_022690845.1. Taxonomy (NCBI): domain Bacteria; kingdom Pseudomonadati; phylum Pseudomonadota; class Gammaproteobacteria; order Alteromonadales; family Shewanellaceae; genus Shewanella; species Shewanella sp. N2AIL. The sequence continues at coordinate 124,450 of NZ_JALBYT010000003.1, forward strand.
CAAGGCTAGAATAGCGTCTTCACCCGAGGCAACATCAACACACTCATACTGAGCCAACATTAAAGTATCCAACAAGGCTTCACGCAATGAGGCATCATCTTCAACGAGCAATAACTTTGCTTCAGACATGGGTAATCTCCAAAGGTAATATCACCGCAGATTTAGCCCGTGGGAAGACTAAAGACACAGTACAGCCTTTATTCGGTAAGCAACTTAATTGCAGTTGTCCTCCATGATTGCGCACCACAGATTGCACAACCGCTAACCCGAGCCCAGTTCCCTGCGATTTTGTCGTAAAGAAAGGTTCAAGCACCTTCTGCTGCATATTGGCATCTAAACCTTTGCCATTGTCGATGACATTCAGTAGTAACTGATCGCCCTCTTCAGCCGCTTGAATACGAATCTCAGTCGCGCCAGCTTCGATACTGTTCATCACTAAATTGTTGATTGCCGAGCTTAATGCATTTGAATTGGCTAACATCGAACTGCTTGATGCATCATCAAATGACAAGTCACAACCTTGCTTAGCCGCTATCGGCTCACAATTTGCCAATACATTGTCGATAACCTCAGCCAGTGTAATCAAATCTCCCAGTTCATCCTGACGGCCTTTCGCCATCAATAGCATGTCGTTAACCTGACGCTCCAGTTCATTGAGTCTATCAACAAGCTTTTGCTGGAATTTCGCTTTAGCGGCATCGGATAACTTAGGACTCGCAAGATTAGAGGCATATAGCAAAGCGGCAGATAAAGGCGTGCGCACTTGATGTGCCAAGGTAGCAACCATTTTACCCAGTGCAGATAAGCGTTGTAGATGGGATAGATTTTTCTGTAATAATCGAGTTTCAGTCAGATCAGTTAACACAATTAATTGACCAGGCTCTGGCGTGAGTGGCGTAATTGCTAATTTAACGCGGCGGCCATTACGCAGTGACACTTCGTGACCATCATCGTCCTGTGGCGCAAAGGCACTGTGGATCACATCAATCCAGCGAACGCCACACAAGGAGCGCTCTAGTAATTCAACTGCAACCGGATTGGCATCCGTGACTATACCGTCGCCATTGATAATAACCACGCCGGATGGCATAGCCTGTAAAATATGCTCCATTCGATTGGACATATTAGCGGCCTCACGCAGTTGGTTCCATTGTTTGCTAGTGTGCTTGAATGACTCAATTTGCGCTAGTGGGTTGGCTGACATAGTCACTCCGTCAAAAAATTGCTTATGACGGAGTGACTGCAGTATCTATGCCAAATTAGAAATTGAACTTTAGAGGTTAAAACGACTTATATAACAATAAAATAGAAAACTAATCTTTGGTCATTCCGTACTTACGCATTTTTTCTACTAGCGTTGTACGACGTATTCCGAGCATCTCAGCCGCGCGAGCAACAACGTTATCTTGCAGCTCTAGCGCCTGACGTATCATGTCGATTTCCAGTTCTGCTAACAAATCCTTAAGGTTCACGCCTTCAGGCGGCAGCTCACTTGGGAAACGCGTCTCAGGAATTTCAACCGGCTCTTCATCACTAAAGATAGAAGCCAAAGCATCACGTTCCTGCTGCTCTTCACTCATCTCTACACAATATTCAGGTACATCGATATGGCGATACTTAACGGGTAAGTCGTTAACATCAACCAATCCACCCGGATATAAAATGGTGAGGCGTTCGACTAAATTAGACAGCTCACGCACGTTACCCGACCAAGCATGCTCTTTTAAAGACTCAATCGCACGCTGCGTAAAGCGCACCTTGCCACGGCCTTCGTTGTAGACTCGGCTAACCAACTCTTGTAATAGCAAAGGTACATCGTCCTTGCGATCACACAACGCGGGCATTTCAATCGGAAATACGTTTAGGCGATAATAGAGATCCTCGCGGAACTCATTCACGCTGATCATGGTTTCTAAATCTCTATGTGTCGCTGCTACAACGCGCACATCGGCATTGATGGTCTTAGTGCCGCCAACACGCTCAAATACCCGTTCTTGCAGTACACGAAGCAATTTAACTTGCATCTGCAATGGCATATCACCAATTTCATCGAGAAATAGTGTGCCGCCTTCAGCCAATTCGAAACGGCCTTTACGAGAGGATATTGCCCCAGTAAATGATCCCTTCTCATGACCAAAAAGTTCACTCTCTAACAACTCTGGTGGTATAGCACCACAGTTCACTGGAATAAAAGGGCCATCACGGCGTTCAGACAAATAATGGATATTACGGGCGACCACTTCTTTACCTGTACCGGATTGACCCAGTACAAGCACGGTTGCCTCAGATGTTGCCACTTGATTAATCAAATGCCTTACATTGGCAATACCATCACTGCGCCCCACCAAGCTTCGGAATAACTTAGTTTGATTCGCACTTGTGGGTACTTGAGGACGCTTAACTTGGCCAAATACTTGGCAGAAGTGTAATAATTCAGTGAGTTGAGGATAGGTTAAAGGTTCCTCAATATTTCCAAGAATGTTAGATACTTGCAGATCGTCAACGTTGCCAAGCAACAGCATAGGTTGCCATGGATGTTGACCTGCGATGTTTTTAAGCATCTCTGCATCCATAACATCAGTTAGGATAACTAAAGCTCTAAAACGAGTATCTTGGAGGCTAGCACTTAATTTTTCGGCGTCAATTTGTACAATTTGCTCACCTAAAAAATCAAAAATGCAACACAGGCGATTTAATCGCTCTGATGGGGGGCCGATAAGTAAAATTCGTTGATCTGTTTGCATCATTCAGTAGGCCGTAAAGCTCTAATATGTATTAATTCGCATTAATTATTTATGATTAGTTGCTGTAAAAGCTTAACAAATTCAATGTAACAATCTGTGCCACCATCACTACTGTGATGAATATTGTATTATCAGCAGACGAGAAGCAAGCCTCAGATGAGGTTTATGCCAAACTGAATTGATTTTAGTACATTTATGTCATGATTATAATTAAAAACGTCAAATATTTGGCTTTAAGCCAAAAAAGAAGACGCAATAAATGCGTCTTCTTTTATCAAAATTTATGATATTAACCAGCTTCAGAATGCGCAGATATATTGTGTTTATCGGCAGGAATTGAATCCCAACCTTCTTTGATAGTACGTAAAATCTCGCAAACATCATCAATCGCTTTAACATCATTATTGATATTGGCCTCAGTAATTTTACGTAGCATAAAATCATAAAGCTCACTTAGATTACGGGCGATTTGCCCGCCTTCATCCATGTTTAAACTATTGTTTAATCCTATGATGATGCCGATTGCTTTGCCAATATATATGCCTTTGTTCGCAATATCTTTTTGCTCCATGGCATAACGAACCTGCGCTAGGCGCTGCAGCGCACCAGCAAACATCAGTTGGATAATGCGATGCGGTGAGGCAACGCTAATCTCAGTATCTAATGACACCTTACGATATGATTGCAGTGAACTTCTCATAAACACCTACCTAGTTGAATCTATAGTCTTATACACATTGATCTGGCGCTTATGTTGACTGCCAGCATGTAATAAAGCTTGTCGCTCTGCCATCACAATTGCCGCCTTAACCGCAAACTCTTGCGTTAAAGCGAGTTGCTGTTGAAGATAATCAGTATCTGTCATGTTGGCATCCGCGAGCAGCACATTAAGAAAAGTTTGACGCTGCCCTACCTGCTCAAGCAAATTTGATACCAACTCATCTGTTTCTTCATTTTCAGCGGGAATATGGGTTAATATTTCTAATAGTTCCGTGAGCTGAATATTGACTGCATCAAGCTGTTCCAATGGCGGCCTCCTTGTAGCTAACTGCGTCTAAGCAGCTGGCAAACTTACCGAATATTAGCGTTGCCTTACTGAACCAGGCAATGAATTCAAACGGTCAACTAAGCCACTACTTTGTTGATTTAATTGGCCAACAATTAAATCCATCGCATTAAACTGCTTTGATAAACGAGCCGTTAATTGATCCATTTTCAACGTAAAAGCAGCGCGTTGATCTGTTATGCGATCGGTTTGATTAGTAAAGGCTGTTTGGCGTGTTTCAATTAAGCCGCGGGGTTTAACATAGCTGTCAGCTAATTTATGAAATTGGTTGGCAAGACCGGTGTTTGGTGTGGAAAATAAATCACTCACACTCGCCATATCTTCAGCAATAACTTTGTTAAGCTTATCGTCATCGATGGACAACTTTCCATATCTATCTGACTTAATACCAATATTATATAACGCCGATGAGCCATCGCCAGTGGGGACACGTTGACTTACCATACTGCGTAATTGAGATTCTAATGAACGGATCATCGAATCGCCTTGCAGTGCTGAGGCAGTCTTCTTCGTCGTATCATAAGAAGACATTTTATCGATAGCCGTCGCTAAGCTGTTATAGGCATCGACAAAGGATTTTACGTTCTCTTTAACTGCATCGTTATCTTGCTCGATTTTCAACGTCGTTGTTTTGGCAATATCAGCATCTGTTAGATTTAACGTGACGCCTGTTATTGCCTCTTTCACTTCGTTGCTCTGCGAGGTCACCTTTTGGCCGTCAATGTAAATCACAGCATTCTGGGCATTCTGTAAGGTGGTCAAATTACCCGCACCAAAAATATCATTTAATCCAGTGCCAGAGGTGTCATTAGCCGTCACATTGACTTGATTATCCTCACCAGACTTGTCGGTGCTGAATACTAAGCGACTACCTGCATCACTGGTAACAACCGTGGCGGTGACGCCCGGGTTATCTGTAGCTGCATTGACCTTTTTAGCGATGGCGTCAAGTGAATCGCCAGCAGCAATCGCAACGGAAAAGTTGTCCCCGTTAACCCCAAAATCTAGGCTCCCCTCACCTACACCTTGCGTACGATCAGCAATATTGCTCCCCGCAACTTTGTGGCTAATTGCGAGCTGTTCAACTTTTATACTATAACTACCTGCTTGCGCAGTTTTATCAGTCGTCGCGGTCAAAAAAGTGCTATTTCCAACAGATACCTTACGTTGATTGAGTGTATCGCCAGTTTGCAATTTTTTTAACGCGTCTTGAAACTTAGACAATTCGCTTTTTAATGTGCCGATCGCTGACACCTTCGCTTTAATACTGTCTTCGGTTTTATTGAATATCGCTTCTTTAGGGACTTTCTCAGCATCCACTAATACCTTAACGATATTAGAAATATCTAAGCCCGAACCAATACCCGTCGCTGTTAATGCCATACAAACCTCTACTCATCAATTAACACATAAGCCTTAGCCTATGTGTACATTAAGCTTCTGTTTTCATTAAAAGCCCAGTGACTTCTGATAACTTCTCAGCTAATGCCAACGCTTCCTCCGTGGGCATTTGTCTGATGATGTCGCCTGTGTCTCTATCCAATACTGTCACAATTGGCCGGCCACTTTGATCATCCACTTTAAAGGCTAACCCTTTGCGCATCATCGACATCATGTCGGTCAATTCTGTCGCCACTTCATTGAGTTTTTCTGCATCAGGCTCTTGATTCACGCCTTCAGAATCAGGTGATGGTGTAATGGTGTTAGCTTGTGTTTGCGTCTGTGCTTGCTCATTACGCTTGAGCTCAACATCCTTCGCCGTGATACTGCCAAGTGTTTGTCCTACATCAGCCTTCGCGTGAGCCATTGGGGGTGAACTGACTAGATTGATATCCATAGCTATACCTCAATCAATAAAATGCCCCTCGTGACTATCTACACTCAAACTACACTCAAATAAAACATTAAGCGATTGAGGGGGAACACATTTACCATGTTATTTATTAACAACCCTTTAAGCAGCAAAGGGAGACTCGTTACCGAATCTCCCTCATCACTATCCGGCGATAATGCTACCGATTATAGCAGTGACAAGGCCACTTGAGGTAACTGGTTAGCCTGCGCTAGCATAGCAGAACCGGTTTGCTGTAATACTTGGTTTTTAGTCATAGCTGAGGTTTCTTTGGCAAAATCCACATCTACAATACGGCTCTTCGCATCAGCGACGTTAGCCTGCACGTTGGCATTGTTGGCGATATTATGTGACAAACGGTTTTGTACAGCACCTAATTTCGCACGCTCTGCATCCACTGCTGCTATCTGAGTATCTATCTTTGCAAGAGTAGCAGTTCCAACGTCTCCAGCTGCACCAGCCCCAATACCACTCATGTCAGCTATCTTAACTTGAATTTTCTCTGCCGCGGTATGTCCTGTTTGAAAGCTTTTATCAAAGCCTGTTAACACTTTAGTGTCACCAAAAGCGGTATTCGCACCAATACTATCTATTTCTGCAACTAAATCATTAAACTCTGCTTGAAGGGCTGCTATATCTGATACGCTATTTGCACCATTTTCTGCTTGTACAGACAAATCACGCATACGTTGCAACATGTTAGTCTGTTCTTGCATTGCGCCTTCGGCAATCTGTGCTACGGAGATAGCATCATTGGCGTTACGCATCCCCACATCCAAACCGCGCACTTGGCTGTTTAAGCGGTTAGAAATAGCGAGTCCTGCTGCATCATCTTTTGCACTGTTGATACGTAAACCAGAAGATAAACGCTCCATTGACGTTGCTAATGCTTGGCCTGAAGTATTTAGGTTTTTTTGTGCCTTCATTGAAGTCACGTTGGTGTTAACGGTAATAGCCATTATTGAGTCCTCTTCCTAGTTATACTGCCAAGGCTTGGAAGCTTGGCTAAATTTTTAACAATTAATCTTCCGGATGGATAGGTATTTGCTTTCTGTTAAATAAAGTCGAACAGGGAAACAGAACCCACCTTACTAAACACGTTCGTGACTGCGTTCAATGCAAGCTGTTGCTTTTCAAATTCGGTAATCGCTGACGCATAATCGAGATCTTCCAATAAAGACAGTGCTGAACTATTCACCACTTTCTCTTCGGTATGACTCGCTTGATAACTCTCGACAGATTTCAAACTATTGCCCGCCACACTTCTGGCGGAACTGAGCTGATTAATGCCGCTATCGATATTATTCAATATCTGTGCCAACTGCGATTTACCTTGTGATGAATCCGCTAAAGCAGGGTTTTCAATCACGTTAATCGCATTGCTAATACTGTCAAAAATGCTGATCTGCGGCTGTGGCGCCATGCTGAAACTGTCGCCAGCACTGGGCGCACCATCTATTTTGACGTCAACCCCCTCAAAGTTTACCGTGTTACTGGCGTCAAAATTAGCCACGTTAGCCACAGGATTGTTCGCTGAGTCGAGTACCGTTAAATCAACCCCGCCAGCACCATTATCAGCGAAGTTAAATTTATAGGTATCAAGAGGATAAGTTACACTTGGCCCAGCTTTGGCTGAGTCAACTGTAAAGTCACCCTGTTGGCTGGCCAAATAATTGACGCTAAAATCACCCATCGCGTTTGGTGCATTCATGAAGGCGCTATCACCTGGAATGTTGGTGCCAACCACCACACCAGACTGCACTACGCTGTTACGTACGCCAGAGTCACCTTTATAGATAATTTGCGCTGGGCTAGCATTAGTGAACTCAAATGGGGCTTTATCTGTGCTAAAACCGGCAAACATATAATTGCCTGAGGCATCTTGGCTGTTTGCCAATGACATAAGTTCTTCTAAGCTGCCACGCATTTCATCGGCAATTGTTTGCCGTTCAGTGGCAGATAAGGTGCCGTTTATCGAGCGCAATACTTGATCGCGAATAGACGCAGTCAAATCTTCGGCGCCACCTAACTGGCTTTCGGCAAGACCAAGGTGATTGGCAGCATAATCGATATTCTTCATAAACTGATCGACGAGTGCATTTTTCTGATTCAGATTATCAATACCCTGTGACGCCACAGGATCATCACCAGCAGTATTGACTTTCTTACCACTGCTCAATTGGTCAAGAATTTTGCTGGTCGCCGTTTGCTTTTGCAGCACACTGGTAATGCTTTGATTAAAAATCTGCGCGGATGATAATCGCATAGTTAAATCTCCTAACGCACTGAGGATAATAAGGTGTCAAAAATCTGCTGTGCAGTCGTCATGATCCGCGCAGAGGCTTGATAGGCTTGCTGAAAACGCATTAAATTTGCTGCTTCTTCATCTAAGTTCACGCCCGACTCACTCTCTACTCGCGCATAAGCTTGTTGATACACGGCCTCTGCCGAACCAACACGCACTTCAGCCGCTTTCGTTTTACTGCCTACCTCGAGCTTAGTGTTCTCGAACACATCAGCTAGGGTCGACTTTCCCCCATTCATCACCTTACTTTCGCTCAATTTAGCCATAGCGACAGCATTGGAGTTATCACCCTCAGCGAAGGATAAATCGAAAGTAAATCTGTCATTACCCGCTGCAGCTGTACTATCTACTTCGAAGGTAAAACCAAAGGCGCTGATACTCGGTGGGGTATAAGTTGTAGCAGCCCCAAGTGATGTTCCTGCGGCATCGAATGCTTCATAGGTGGGAGGTACAGCAGTAGTGTCGAGCTTTATCGTCAATTCACTGCCCGTTACAGGGAAATTTGCGGCATTGCGATTACCAATTTGAGTCAACTTAACTTGGGTATTGCCCGAGTTAGCGGCATCTGCAGTAATCTTTGGGGATGCGGCGGCAATGCCTTTAGGGTCTTTCATAACAACTTCAATGCCATTTGAGGCGCCCGCTGTCGGGCGAATGGCAAAACGATCCCCCGACGCCATCGCGCCCGCTTTTATGTCAATTGAAAATCCAAAAGTCGAGCCTGATAAAGTCAGCGGTGTTATCACCCCCGTTTCCGTATCTCTCAACTCATAAGAAGCTGGCGCAGTACTGACACATGACAGCTCGTAGGCACCGCCAGTTAATAAACTGGTGTCATCGACGGTGACGCCTAACGTTGCATTGCCCGTATTTCCAGAAAAACCTGCTACACGACCCAAGGACATCATAGGATCGTTGATATCTTTGAAGATATTGGCGCCGACTTGACCATTGAGGTCAATGCCTTGCGCTTGCATTTTGTTAAAGTTATCAGCCACGCCCAAAGCTAATTGGTCAAGCTCATGACCCGCGGGAATTAACGTCTGGTCACGATAATCAAACATGGCTCCTAGCTGACCACCCAGTTTATTTGGGTCAACAGTAACGCTTTGCGAGCCAATACTTGAGTTAAGCTGTAACTCTTTGGGAAATGGGTTACCCGCTTGAGTCCCCATACTCATGGCAATCTCACCAGAAACCAACATTACAGAGCCACCGAGCATAATACTCTTAGCGCCATTTTCTTGCGGGATAACATTCACTTGGGCGTACTGGCTTAATTCTTGAACGAGTGCATCTTGCTTATCGAGTAACTGCGCATCTTGATTCGGTGACTTCATCAGCTCTAGGTTTAAGTTGGCAAGTTCTGTACTGATCTCATTAATACGCTTGGTCATGCCGGTTATCTGGTCATTGGTTTGATCGAGCTGACCATTCAAATAAGACTGCATCTGATTCAGGCTACTGGCGACTTGCTGCGCATTCGTTAAGGTCGAGCTGCGGATGCCCAGGTCTGTGGGTAAGTCCGCCACGCTATTCATACCTGAAAACAGGTCATTTAAGCTTTGTGGCACAACGTTGCCTATCTTAGAAAATAGCTGATCGAGTTCACTCAATTTACCGTAGCTGGCTTCGGCGGCACTGAGCGTTGTTTGGCCAATGCGCAACTCTCTTGCGGCATAGTCATTGTAGATACGCTTAACGTCATTAACGTAAGTTCCAGTGCCATAAAAGCTATTGCCTAAACGCTGTGATTCTAGAGTCGACTGGGTTGCCACTTGTCTGTGGTAACCCGCGGTATTGGCGTTAGCAATGTTATTACTGGTGACACCCAGTTGCGACTGGGAGGCAAGCACCCCAGTTCGTGCAATATTCAGCAGATCAACGGCCATTAGTTGACACTCCTATGAACAAACAGGGTTGTAAGGTTCATCATTTGTCTTCTCCTGGCAGAATTGATTTCAGCTCTTCACTGATGGACTGCATCACTTTAATGACCTTTTCAGCATATCTAGGATCTGTGGCATAACCCGCATCCTGCAAAGCTCGAATAAACTGAGTTGGCGAAGCCGCCACTTTCTTCGCATCTTGATAACGATCGCCTTCGGCAATGAAGGACACAAAATCGTTGAAGCTATGCTCAAAGTCACTGTAAACACGGAAGTCGGCTTTTTGCTGCACTGCCACACCGTGTTCGAATTCTAAGGTGCTGACGTTCGCCTTATCGCCCAGCCAACGGCGATCAGCTTTAATATTGAATAGGTTATGACTTGGCGCGCCGTTATTACCGCGAACAATTTTTTGTCCCCAGCCAGTTTCAAGTGCCGATTGCGCCAACAATACTTCTGGTTGAGTGCCTAATGCTTTTGCCGCTTTTTCGGCATGTGGGTATAAGGTCGCCAAAAACTCTTCGCGACTACCGAAGCGGACTATCTTCTGAGTTTCCCTAAAGGCCGCCGTCGGCAAAACTTGGCCGCTAATCACAGGGTCGACGACAGAAAGTGACTGTTCGCTCCAGCTTGGCTTAGGAGTATCAATTGCCAGTAAACGATTTGGCGTATCAATGTCCATTGATGAGTTTGCATCCATGGCTCTATCAGGCTCAAATGCTGGTCGAGCAATGGCAGCGGGTACGCCATGATTAATAACTGTGGATTCAACCGCTGGCGCGACTGCACTCTGCATTGGCACGTTAAGCGCTTTAGCATCATGGAGCATTTTCATACCGCCATCGTCGCGTAATACCGATGCTGGCGTAAAATGACTGGTTTCAGGGGAGAGTTGCTGCACCATCATATCGGCAAGGCCCAATACCCCTTTGTCAGATAAATCGACCGATAACTGCTGATCGCGCATCTGCTCGTAAAACTTAGTGTATTGGCTATTGAGAGGACTATCAGACTGAAAAACCGCATTGGCATCGCGCATACTTTTCATCAGCATTTGCACGAAAATACCTTCAAATTGTTGGGCGACCTTTTTCAAGGCGCCCTTCTCATCCTTCTGAGCCTGGGCGCGGAGTGAATCTAAGCCGCCCAGGTCAAGAAAATGTGATGAACTTGAAAGCTTTTCCATGATTTTCCCGACAGAAATTAGATGATGATAAGTTCACCATGCAAAGCTCCTGCCACTTTTAACGCTTCCAGTATTGCTAACACATCTGAGGGGGCTGCACCGACCAAGTTAACCGCTCTAACCAGCTCATCCAGCGTAGTGCCAGGATTAAACATAAACATACGGCGGTCACTTTCTGTCGCTGTAATCGTACTATTGCTCGTGACAGTTGTTTGACCATTGGCCAAGGCGTTTGGCTGTGAAACCTGGGTTGCCTCAGCAATCGTGACGGTCATGCCGCCATGGGTAATCGCCGCTGGGAGTAAGCGCACGTTTTGCCCAACCACTATGGTTCCAGTACGTGAGTTAACGATCACTTTGGCAGATTCTTCTGCGGGGATAACATCGAGGTTTTCAAGCGTTGCTAAAAAAGACACCCGTTGTGATACATCACGCGGAGCACTGACCTGCACAGATGTTGCGTCTAAAGGACGCGCCATATCAGGGCCTAATAGCTCATTAATCGCATCGGCCATCCGTTGTGCGGTAGAAAAATCAGAACGACGTAAGTTAAACGTCAAATAATCGCCGGTTGAAAATGGGGTCGCCACACTGCGCTCGACAATCGCGCCATTGGGTATACGGCCAACAGTTGGAGTATTTTGGATCACCTTTGAACCATCTAAACCATCGGCACTAAAACCACTCACCACTAAGCTGCCTTGGGCTATCGCATACACATTACCGTCAACGCCTTTCAAAAAGGTTTGCAATAAGGTGCCGCCGCGTAAACTTTTGGCTTCGCCTAAGCTAGATACGGTGACGTCAAGATCTTGACCCGGTTTTATAAAGGCTGGCATATCGGCGTGTACGGCAACCACAGCGACGTTTTTAATCTTTGGTTTGACGTTGTCAGGAAGATTAATGCCGAAATTCTTCAGCATAGTCATAAAGGTTTGTTCGGTATAACTGGTTTTTTCACCCGTTCCCGGCAAACCAACCACTAAGCCATAACCGATCAACTGGTTACTGCGTACGCCCTGCACATTGGCAATATCTTTAATTCGTTCAGCCTGACTAGGTAGAGAAAACACTAGCACTGCAACGGCTAACACCAGTTTATATTTCATGATACGACTCCTTAGAAGGGCCACCAGTCGCTCATAAAGAACTGGCTTAACCAGCCCACTTTTTGAGCATCTGCGAAAGTGCCAGTGCCACTGTATTGAATACGGGCATTGGCCATTCGCGTTGAATCGATAGTGTTATCAGGTTTAATGTCCTGCGAGCGAACCAGACCTGTGACGCGAATAAACTCATCACCGTTGTTAATTGAGATCCATTTTTCACCACGGATCACTAAGCTGCCGTTGTTCAGCACTTGCATCACGTTTGCCGAGATGCTGCCATCTAAACTATTGCTCTGATCCGCATCCGATTCACGCTTAGTGTTCATGCTATCTTTATAACGTAAATCAATTGGCACTCCGCCAATGGACACATTACTACCACCAGCAAAAATGGGATCTAAGCTCATGTCAGAGCCTTTTTTGATCTGATTGCCTGCACTCTTCTTAGCTTGAGTCGACTCTTTCAAAACGATAGTGATAATGTCGCCAACTTTGTGAGCACGTATATCCGAATACAAGCTAGATGCTTGACTGTCTTGGTAAATAGAACCAGTCGCGGCAATTTTTGTCGGCGGTGCCTCTGGGTATACCGGCGCATAAAAGGGATCATCCGCAAGGGGTTTCTTTTGCGTCGAGCTACAAGCTGCAAGCAATAACGCGACGGCCAACACAAGATATCTAGCCATGATGTTTGCCTCTATAAATTCTGAGTCACGTAAGACAGCATCTGATCTACCGCTGAAATCACTTTGGAGTTCATCTCGTAAATGCGCTGACTTTCGATAAGGTTCACAAGTTCTTCGGTCACGTTAACGTTAGAGGTTTCTAAGGCGCCTTGGCGAATCGCTCCCATGCCATCTAACGAAGCAGTACCTTGAATTGGCGTGCCACTCGCACCAGTTTCCGTGTATAGGTTTTGTCCCATAGGATCCAGACCCGATGGATTAATAAAATCCGTCATAGTCAACTGACCCACAACTTGGTTCTCTGCTGTACCTGGGGTTTTCACTGAAACTTCACCCTCAGCGGAAACGGTAATACTAGTCGCATTGTCAGGAATCGTGATCGCGGGTTGCAGCAAGTAGCCAGAACCTGGCGTCACAATCTGGCCCGTATCGTCTAAGGTAAACTGACCATTTCGAGTATAGGCCGCAGTACCATCGGGTAGCTGGATTTCAAAAAAACCTGGGCCCTCAATCATCAGATCCAATGAGTTATCCGTAGTCAGCATGTTGCCTTGGGTAAACATTTTCTGTGTGGCGACGACTTTGGTACCCGCACCTATGTTTAATCCATTAGGTAACTTAGTGTTAGAAGCGCTGACACCGCCCGCTTGGTTAACTGTTTGGTAAAGCAAATCTTCAAATACTGCGCGACTTTTCTTATAGCCCACAGTGCTGGCGTTCGCCACGTTGTTCGAGATCACCGCAATGTCAGTTTGCTGTGCGTCTAAGCCAGTTTTACTAATCCATAACGCCGGATGCATAATCTATCTCCTAACTAATACGCATTAATGAAGATGAAGCGCGATCATTTTCTTCCGCGGTTTTCATCATCTTGACTTGCAATTCAAACTGACGCTGAAGGTCAATCAAAGACACCATTTCATCGACAGGATTTACGTTACTGCCTTCCACTGCGCCACTTTCAACTGCGACGAAAGGATCAGCTGGTGCAGGTTCACCTGACATTTGTCGAAATAATCCATCTTCACCACGCATCATCTGCGCATTGCCGGGATTAACGAGTTTCAAGCGACCAACTTCTTCCACCACTTCAGCGGTAGCGCCCTGAGGTCGAACAGAAATAATGCCATCCTGAGAAATTGAAACTTTCTCGATAGGGAGCGGCAACACTATGGGACCGGCATCCCCCATAACAGGATTTCCCCTGTCATTGTGTAGTAAACCCGTAGAGTCGAAACTTAAACTGCCAGCGCGGGTATAGGCTTCACTGCCATCTTTTGCCTGCACGGCAAACCAGCCGTCGCCTTTAATGGCAACATCGAGATCTCGTCCGGTCGTTTTTATTGGACCTGAGCGAAAATTTGCTGACGGAGACTCTGTCATCGCAAACACCCTTGTAGGCAATCCTTCACCGAAGGCCTGCATCGAGCGAGCTTGCGCCATATCGGATTTGAAACCGTCGGTATTCGCGTTGGCTAAGTTGTTCGCACGGAGCGCCAGCTCATTCATATTTTGCTTGGCGCCACTCATGGCGACATAAAGGAATTTGTCCACAGACTGCTCCGTCAAATTTTCTACATGACAATAGCAAAGCAATCATCGTGCCAACAAAATTGACGTTTAATTTACTGATAGAATTGAAGAATAGGAAAATGAAGTGAATTGACAGCTAGATAAAGGCTAAGTGTTGCCACTGGCGGCAACACTTAGTCAAACAATGTAATGATTAGCGAATTTGTAATACGGTTTGTTGCAGCGTGTTGTTCACTTCAAGGGTACGAGAGTTCGCTTGGAAGTTACGCTGCGCCGAAATTAAATCGACCAGTTCAGTGGTCAAATCGATGTTCGATTGCTCTAACGCCGATGAACTGATGCTACCAAAAGTACCACTGTTTGCCTCCCCCGCTAATGCCTGACCTGAGGCTAAACTGGCTTTCCATGAAGTATTACCCACTTGCGTTAAACCTTGTTCGTTAGCAAAACGGGCCAAGGCAACGCGGGCTAAAGCAACTGTCGAACCGTTAGAATAACTGGCAGTAACAAGACCATCAGCACCAATTTCGACGTTAGATAAACGGCCTACCGTCGTACCATCTTGCTTCAATTCAGTTGCCGCAAAAGGATCTGCATATTGAGTTGGCGCATTAAACTTCACAGTTAATGTTTGAGTACCATCCGCTCCAGCGCCTAATACACCAGCTGGTTTATTACCAAGTGGCTCCGTGGTAATCACGGTAGGATTACTTTCGATATAGGCCCCAACTGAGTTGAACTTCAGCACAGATCCCGTCCAGCCACCAGCAGTTTGCGCTGAAACACCACCACCGCCCGCAACCGTTGGCACATCTGGACTACCATCTTTATCTATATCTACATCATATTTACCAGCAGGGCCATTTAAATCAACGGGGAGTTCACCTATCGCATAAAAAGCCACCCAGTTGTTCTCACCATTATATGCACCGTCTTTAGGCTTCACAAAATACGTCGTCATGATGTGTGACTCACCGAGAGAGTCATAAATAGTCATTGAAGTCGCATTGTTATAAGTTTTTGGATCTTTAGGATCAAATAAAGCAGGATCTAGGGCTTCAGCTTTAGCATTTAAGTTCATTTGTAAAGTGACATTCTCAGTCTTTACTGGACTACCCGCAAAATCAGGAATTTGTACAGGCTTAGCCGTGGTTAAGCTCACTGATGTTGAGTTACCGTCTTTATCAACAGGAAAAGTTTGTAAATAGTTGCCAGCCGAATCCACCATGTAATTGTTAGAATCTACTTTAAATGCCCCTGCACGGGTAAATGAATGGTCTAGGCTACCAATTTCAGAAGCTGTGACAAAGAAGCCACCGCCCTTAATCGCCATATCAAGGGAGTTACTCGTCAGCTGTAAGCTGCCTTGATGGAATTGCTGGGCCACTTGACTCGTCGCCACACCACCACCCACGGCAGTCTTAGCATTTGAAAAGATAGAATTAGCGTATACATCCGCAAATTCAGCACGGGATTCTTTAAAGCCAATGGTGTTCGCATTCGCAATGTTGTTCGCCGTGGTGTTTAAATCTTTCTGTGCGGCGGCAATGCCACTCAATGCAATGTTAAACGACATAATTCACCTCTACATTTGACTCAATTCAATTGCGGGCGACAAACGCCCAATTCGGATTCTATAAAAACTATTTTTGTGTGAACTTAAGTTTCAGACACAGCTAATACGTCGGTTAACTTGATCCCCATACCGCCTCTCAAATTGAGAATGGCGCCAGTACTGGCCGTCCCTAAAGAAACGCTGCTCACATGGGCATAGGTTGAAACGGGTAATTCTTGGGATTGCCCATCCACTAAACCACTCGCCTTAATCGTATAGTTACCTGCGACCACTGGCTGGCCATTTTTATCTAAACCATCCCAGTTCACATCGACGTTACCACCATCACTTCCATCGACTTTAAAGGTGGCTACGACTTGACCCTTTTCATCCTCTACGCGCACTGAGAGCTCAGGTATTTTACTCGGTGTACTGATCACCCCTTTCATCGTTGGGCTTTCTGCTGAAATATTACCAGTATCGGTTGGGATCAAAACCTTACGACCAACAAGTCCCGATGCCTGCAGTGCTTGGCTCGACGTCATAACACTGTTTAAGTTAACAATTTCATCATTTAACTTACCGATACCGTCAACGGTCGAAAATGATGCCATCTGCGCAATCATTTGATCGTTGTCGACAGGCTTAAAAGGGTCCTGCATCGATAACTGTTGGCTTAATAACGAGAAAAAGTCATCTTGAGTTAACTGTTGGCTTTTAGCTTCCGGTACTATCGAATCTTTTGGCAAACGTATGCCATCAAGAAACGGATTGCCCGTTGAGCTGGTTGATGAATTGGTCGTAACAGCATTTGACTGACTCTTATTTTGAGCCGTCTGCGCCGAGGCTTGGTTAATTTGATTAATGAGGCTCACAGCTTACCTCCTAAGTAACACATGTTATTTACCCATCCCAAGTGTTTGTTGCAGCATAGACTTAGCTGCTTCAGCGACCTGAACATTCATTTGATATGAGCGCGAAGCAGAAATCATATCTGCCATTTCTTCCATGACATTAACATTCGGTTTATAAATAAAGCCGTCCGCATCCGCCATTGGATGATCGGGCGAGTATTCTTTTAGTAGTGGTTTATCACTTTCAACAATGCCTTTTACCGCAACACCTTGAGAGGCTTGTTGCTGACTTTGCGCTTTGGCCATTTCAGCTTCAAAAATAGGATGACGGGAACGATAGGTCTTATCTACGCTACTCGAGACGGAATCAGCGTTAGCTATGTTACTCGCAGTGGTGTTCAACCTGACCGATTGAGCCGACATTCCCGAGCCAGCAACATCAAATATGCTAAATAAACTCATGATTAATCCCCTCTCAGCGCTTTCTTCATGCCACTAAACTTACTGTCTAAAAAGCCTAATGACATTTGATATTCAAGGGCATTTTGCATGAATGCCGATTGTTCCTGTTGGATATCAACGGTATTGCCATCACCGGTATCGGGTTGATTTGGCACACGGAACTTAACAAATTGACCCGTCAACTCAGCAAGACCAAAATGCTTGTCTGACTCTTGCATTTCAAGACTATTACGCTGCTGTTGTTGGCCACGGGCGGCCTGCATTGCCGCAGAAAAATCAACATCACGGGCTTTATAATGTGGCGTATCGGCGTTAGCGATATTGCTCGAAATGACTTCAGCTCGCTGCGCTCTAATACCGAGAGTGTACTGATGCACACCCAGTGCATTATCAAAATTGATCGCCATAAAATTGCCTCCTCGTGTTACTCACGGAAATAAAGCAATTCATGTGCCAACATAGTGGAATAATGAGAATAACAATAGGGATGAGCAAGTGATGGGTAAAAAATTACCGACAAATGTCGGTAATTTTCTTTAAAGAAGCAAACTTAAGTCTTTTTCTGGTAATAAATCCCAGGATTACAACGGACCATGTCAAACTCATCCGTTAAACCAGCTATAGATTCAGAAGCACCAAGAAATAAGATCCCTTTGGGATTAAGAGCGGCAGCGAATTGCCGCAAAATTTTTGCCTTTGCCTCAGGCGCAAAATAAATCAGCACATTGCGGCAAAAAATAATGTCGAACTTACCAAGTAAGCTATAACTCTCAAGCAGATTATGTGCCCTAAAGTTCACTAAACGCTTAACATTATCCTTTAACTTCATATTGCCTGAAGGCAAAGCATCAAAAAACTGACGCTTACGCTCCTCGGATAAACCGCGCGCTAATGCCAAACTATCGTACTCAGCATTTTTGCAACGTTCCAACATGGAAGGCGATAAATCCGTGGCTTGAATTGACGCACTACCCGCAAGCGCACCAGGCTTCTTTTGTTGATACTCAAGAATCGTCATCGCCAGTGAATAGGGTTCTTGCCCAGACGAACACGCGGCCGACCAAATCTTAAGTGGACGACCTAAACGACTGTACTCAGGTAACAAAACGTTATGCAATAACTCAAATGGATAACGATCACGAAACCAGAGGGTTTCATTAGTCGTCATAGCATCGATCACTTCAGCCCGAAGCGCACGTTCCGTTGGCTTCATCGAATGCTTAACCACATCAGATAAGGATGGCAGGTTATATTTCCCCATCAGAGGAGCTAGACGACTGCGCACCAGATATTGCTTATTTTCACCCAGTACGATGCCGCTGTGTTGCTCTAAGAACAACCTAAATTGATTATATTCAGCTTCAGCGAGTGATTTATTTGGCACATTCACATCCTAAATCCTATAGCAAGCACCAAAATCAGTGCGAAACCATCATGTTATAAAGTCGAGATTATAGCGTAAAGCGTATCTAGGTACTAACTACTGCACTTACAAACTTAAGTGTTTATTCACGGCAGCAGCCAGTTCGTCGGGATTAAACTTAGCGATAAAGTCATTGGCCCCCACTTTTTGAACCATTGCCTGATTGAATACACCACTTAACGACGTGTGCAGTACCACTTTAATATGCTTGAGCTTAGGATCATCTCGGATCTCAGCGGTCAGGGTATAACCATCCATTTCAGGCATCTCAATGTCTGAGATAATGAGAGGGATTTCATCGGCAACATTGTCCATTTCTTTGGCGATTTCTTTAAGCTTATCTAATGCTTCTCGACCATCTTTTGCGGTATCAATTTGTAAGTTCAATGACTCGAGTGAACGAATAATTTGCTTACGCGCCACGGCAGAATCATCGATAACCATAATATGGTAATGCTGGGTTCTGTCGAGGGTCAGCTTTTCATTGGCTTCTTCACTGATAGCGGTTTTAACCGGTGAAATCTCATCTAAGATTTTTTCTACATCGAGAATTTCAACCAATTCACCTTCAATCTCAGTTACAGCCGTCAGATAAGAATAACGACCGGCACCTTGCGGCGGAGGCATAATCGCTTCCCAATTCATGTTGATAATCCGCTCAACAGAACTGACCAAGAAACCTTGAACGCTACGGTTATATTCAGAAATAATGATGAAACAGTTTTCAGTACTCGCTAAAGGTCTACCACCTGTTGCCGCACTCAGATCAATAACTGAAATAGTCGTACCGCGAATATGCGCGACACCTTTAACATAAGGATTAAGTTTAGGCAAAGTTGTCAGTGGCGGGCACTGCAGTACTTCTTTCACCTTAAACACGTTAATCCCAAACCGTTGACGACCGTTTAATTTAAAAAGCAGCAATTCTAAACGGTTTTGACCAACGAGCTGGGTTCGTTTGTTGACTGAATCAAGAATACTCGACATAACTCTGCCTTGTTGTTCTGTTTATGTACGGCCCTATGACTCGTTTGAGTATAGGCATATTAATTGCTTACGTCTTATCTATCGATAAACATAGTCGAAACTGAGTCAATCTTCTGACAGTGATGCAAATTATTATTACAGTGGTCAGCTTCGAACTTGATAAAAGTATAGGTGCATTCTGGCGTTACAAGCTAGTCTCTTCATTATGAAAGTAAATTTAGTCTGTTTTTTTAGTGTTTTCGCCCTCTTCATGCCCGCTTTTGCGAGTGCAGAGCCTATTGTTCCCACCGTATCGGCCATCTCAGAATTAGCTAAAGCGCTTATTTCAGAAAAGATATCCGTGCCCGCTAATGCCAAAGTCGATATTTCGCCGCAAATAGTTGACGCAAGAATGCTGCCGTCACAATGTTCGTCGCCGATTAAGGTTGAATTGGCTAGTGACAGGGAAATTAGCCGTAATAACACCCTAAAAGTCAGCTGCGATACGCAAGAGCTCGCTTACCCTTGGCAAATTTATATCTCGGTTAGAGTGGATATTTTATTCCCCGTTGTTGTCACAACTGAAACCTTAGCACCTGGCGAACTCATCTCCCCTAGCCAAGTTGAAATCCGTTACATTGAGCAAAATAGTTTACGAGGCGCTGAGTTTGATGACCCAAGTAAATTAGCAGGTGTACGAGTAAAACGACGCGTCTCGAAGGATTATCCTATATTGAGCAATAACTTATGCTTCGTGTGTAAAAACGACTCGGTATCTATTTATGTTCGTTCTAACTCATTCGAACTTAAAACTGCGGGCGAAGCCCTACAAGATGGCAATAAAGGCGATCGGATCAGAGTCAAAAATAGCAGTTCAAACAAAGAACTAGATGCTATAGTCACGGGCATTGGCGAAGTTGAAGTAAGAATGTAAAATAATCTAAAGCTTTTTTATAAGCTGCCGATACCCCAGTTAAGAAATCCCGTACACACGACGCTGGAGCCGAAAATGGCAATTGATATTAGCAAACTCAACACTGCAACGACCACACAAGTTCGTTCAGGTGCAACTAAAACTAGCAGCGATCAATCTGCTCAAGTTGCCACAAAATCGACAACACCACAAAGAAGCGACTCAGTGGTGATTACAGCGCAAGCGCAACAACTTCAAGGAGCTCAGACTAAAATGGCGAGCCTTCCTGAAGTTGATCAAAAGAAAGTGGCCGAAATTAAACAGGCTATCGCCGAAGGCCGCTATAAAATTGACCCTGAAAAGTTGGCTGCCAATATTGCAAGTTTTGAAGCCGAACTTAATGACTTGAATAAAGAGTAACTATGACTGAAATAGCTAAACTGGTAGATCTACAACACGCCCATTTGGCTGTTCTTAAGCAAATCATACTCAAGGAAAAAGGCGCTTTGGTTGACCAAAACGCCGATTTACTGATTTCTCTTGCTAACGAAAAATCACAATGTCTGAAAGAACTCAAGACTAATGACGATATTCTGGCAAACCACACTGATAAGTCTCAACTCACTCAGCAAACCGAACTCGTGCATAAAATGGCCGTTGTCAAAGACGCCTTAACTGAATGCAAAGAACTGAACGATCAAAATGCCAGTTTAATTGAGATGAATTTAGCCAGTCTCAATCGCTTCGCTCAAGCTTTACAAGCCAGCAGAAACGCCTCCAGCCTTACGTATAACGATAAAGGCAAGACCTCAACTATCTCAAGTTTAGGTAATGATTTAAAGGCCTAACAGGCGCATCAATTCCCACTCTGTATTTCCCGCTTCTAAGCTCTGCTCTGATTAAAGATTAGACTTTGATACTTGTGCAGAAAAAGAAAAGCCGCATAACTACTCGCATAGTACGCGGCTCAATAGAGTCATGTAGAAATGACTAGAAATACGTGACTTCTTTCACTCGCTGTGGACGACTCTGTTGCTGATACAGCGCCCATACCTGTGAAAAATCCAGTTCTAACTCAGTGACATAATGATCGCCAGCCGGATAACTCTTAACGACCCGCGCCCCACGGATCACGCCAGAAACCGACGCTTTAACATTATCGTCCGTCAACATCCAATCACTGACACTGCTGTTTGCCGTTATTTTCTGCCCATAAACTTGTTCTGCTAATTCACGATAGGCCACAATTTTTGATGCTTGCATGGCCATCAACACTCTTTGTGATTGCTCTTTAGCCGGTTGAGTCGCTAAGGGCGCATATCCTATGGCCGTTAACTTAGGAAAACTCGGCGGCGGCACATCTTCCCATTGCACATATCTATCTTTAGCAGCGCAGCCAGTTAGCATTAGCGCCGCAATAACTAAAAGGTAGCGTTTCATTTTCCATCTCCTAAAACACGCACTTCATTCATGCCTGGACTCGCCTGACGATATAAGATGCCATTTTGTGACACAATTTGCTCCGAAGGCTGCATGTAGTTTGCCAACTCTTTTTGAGTCACAAAAGTTTGAGAGGCCGATACCACACGATTGTTACTTATGTTCACAATCCGAGTATTGATCGACATACCATTGGTAACTGGGCTCATAGTCGATACAACAAGATGCTCAACGGGAAGATTTTTCGACAATTGTTGCCAATCTCGCGTCAAAATAAAATCCCCATTAGCCGTCACTCTCAAGCCATCAGCTAAATTTAAATCCACTACATTAAACTGAAAGCTATGGAGCGACGTCATTAATCCTTGCTGTAACTGCTGCGCCAACGCATTTGTGCCATTCATGTCACCCACTAATACTGGGGTTGCGACGACAATTGGTTGATCAGAACGCAGAGCATCATTTTGCTTAACGAGCTCTGTCACAATTCGCTGTGCTAAATGGTTGATCACTGCCGTTGGCGGCAACCCATTGCCATCCACTAAACTCGGCTTTGGCGGTGTAACCGATTTAGCCACACATCCACCTAACATCAGTAATGTTAAGGGAATTATCACACGCTTTAGCATTGGATTTACCTCATCTATGGGTGTACTGGCAATTAAATCACTCACACTCTATGCGTCTCATTTTTGTGAGTAACAAAAGCCAGCAATCTTCGGACCAAAATTGCTCCAGCCCGACAATATTATGCTCATACGCTGTATATCGACTGCGCCAATGGAAACTTTATCGAAAACTCTCGTTACTCAGGCATGAAATTTGCTTTGTCGGTATATTAGATTAAGTGTCAGGAAACTGGCTCGATTAGCAAGCTCGCCAATAGCTTAGCGATAAGGATTGTATTGATGCACATACCACGTTCAGCTTCGCTCATCATTTTGAGCCTTGCACTGCTGTCTTTGCCTACTCGGGCCGAATGGATAGAAGCCAGTGGTGAAGCGACTATCATCAATGGTAATACGGCTCAAGCAAGGGAAGAAGCGATTAATCAAGCCGTTAGCTATGCTACATTAAGCACGGGCATTCAAATATCCAGTGAACAACAAACCTCTAACGGAAACCTTACACAAAATAATTTTGCGATAAATCGCAACGCCCAAGCTATCAGCATCCAACTCGTTAGCGAACGAATCCAGGGAAACAAAATTTATGTGTCCTTACGACTCGATCTAAATGATGATCCTACGCAGCAGTGTCCAAATGGACAATTAAAGGCCGCGATTTTAATTCCTCAAGCACAAATCAAAGATCGTACTCAGCTCAGATATGGGCAGCTTTCCGGTTTTGAAGAAGTTATTTCCGAAAAACTAGGCAGTGTTATAGAAGATTACTCTTCCACAGGTTTTAGCCACACTCACGCTAAAGAGCTGCTCGATATTAAACAAGATCTAGTGGATATTCGCGGTTATCGACTCCCAAGCTGGCTCAGTGAAATTACCGACAGCCAATATATCCTCCAACCACAAATTATGGATATCTCAATGGAGCCAGTGCAGGCAACCTTCCTAGGATTTTGGGATGAAGCTCCACTCAGGCAATTCCAGTTCAAACTTAGCCTCTATCATGGGATCAGTGGCGAAGAAGTTTGGAGTAAAAGCTACAGCACATCGGCGCCATGGGAATTTGAAGAACAAGCCATTATTGCCCCGAATACGGACAGATTCTGGCGATCATCCTATGGCAAAAATATTACTAAATTAATGCAACAGGCTACCCACGATTTGGACAGCACACTCAATTGCAGACCCTTACTCGGCCAAGTCGTGAGCCGCCAAGCGGACAGGATCATTTTAAATCTCGGCCGTAAACATGGCATTCGTGTCGGGGATAAATTCCAAGTCGTATTACAGCAAAACCTACCCGATCGACTCAATGAAATGCGCGCCGTCGCAACCAAAAGCCGAGCCACGGTAAAAATCGAACAAGTGAGTGAAGAAAGCTCTACAGCAGTACTTTTAGACCAAAATGCAGCTTACAATGTGCAGATAAACGACATAGCGCTTAAGATTTAAGCAACTAAATCATAAGCCTTTTAATCAGAGATAAAACCAGTATAATCACTGTCGTCTCTCTATAGCTCAACAGGATAGAGCAGCCGCCTCCTAAGCGGCCGATCGGGGTTCGAGTCCCTGTGGAGAGACCAGATAGTGCTTATGTGATTTCAACTTCACTTGAAGAGTTTTCTGATAAGCATGATTTCCAGAAACACAATTTACAGCTTCCTCTGTCTATCCCCCTTAAAAAACAGCTCTCTTAATCGTTACTATAAAATCCAATACTAGGATATAGCCACATTGCGCCATTTCCCTAAACTTGGCTAAGTCAGTATAATCCGACACATTGATGTTTGATGAGCCTTCAGGGCTCAACCTAGGAGAGCTTGCTTGGCCAACACTTATATCCCGCTAGAACAATACCGCCGTAAGTGGATTTTCAACAACAAAGACTTGCCTGTCACTGACGAAGACAAGGCGCATATCCTGCCGTTAACAGATAAAAGTGCGATGGAAATCTGGAATCAATGGATCAGTAACAAGAGTAGTCGTGCGGAGCAATTTACTAAGGGAGACTGGGCGGCGAAGGCTGATGCTTGGGTGGAAACAGATCATTGGCAGAGTGCTTGGGATAGTGAAGAGAGCAGTTTACCCGCCATGTTAGCCGAGTTCATTCAATGGCCCGATGAGACAACCGTCTATTTTTGCTATGAAAAATATCAGATTATTGAAACTCGTTGGGATGTGTTCGTCCGTAATTGGAAGTGTTTTCTCTTCTTCGACGACGGTCCAATTTTGATCTCACCAAAACAGAAACAAGCTGTGATGTTCGAACAGAGTGGTCAGTACAAGCTAGGCACTCGCGGATAATTTTCACGCAGAAAGTCTAACGCTGATGATTTGCCGCCGATAGTTTTACACCAATACTTTTACGTCAATTGTTTAACGCGATGATTCATCTTGTTGGCATGCTCATACTTAATGATGAGTATGCCATATTTAACCATTTTCGAATGATGCTTAGGCACATTTAGCCTATCTCTCCCCTCTTCTTTAGATTAACATCCATTTTCGGTGCCGAGTATTTGAGAAGTTGGGGTCAACTTTCTGCTGTAAATACTCATAAAATCTGCTTTATACCAATCGAATTAAATATCTGTTCATTCAGCGGGAGTTCAACGCGCTTTAGACAAGGCGAAGGCTTGAAGGCATAGTGGTGCTCTGTCGAAAGCCTTGAACGCAGTATAAAGCGCGTTGCCATGCCGTTAACATTAGCCGCCCTTCGGGAGCCTCACAGGCATCCGACTCCGGTGTTGCATTGGCTTAAAAGGGAATAACCATTTCTGCGTCAATGCGCCTTGGATTGTGATGCCTGTGAGGCTCTGAACTGATTAGATATTTATTGTGATTGGTATTAAACCCAATAATTAAAATAGAAAAATGAGGTGTATTATGAAGTTACTCTCCACTCTTACCCTAGCAAGCGCGCTGTTATTACCCCACACATTAATGGCCAAAGAAGTATCAGGTGTGCAAGTCGCCGATACTGTGACGTTAGATAGCCAAGCATTACAGCTCAATGGTGCGGGCGTTCGCAGTAAGTTCTTTATGGATTTATATGTGGGCAGTCTGTATTTGCCAGCAGCCTTGAGTAGCACTGCAGCGGTTATCGATGCTCCGATTGCGGCAATCCACCTTAATATTACCTCTGGCATGATCACCTCAGAAAAAATGCGCGATGCGATCACTGAAGGTTTTGAGCACGCGACCGCAGAAAACACCGCCGATATTCAACCGCAAATCGATGCATTTATGGCGCTGTTTAACGAAGAAATTAAAGAAGGTGACCAATTTACCTTAGTCGCCAATAAAGCCCGCGGCGTGACGGCCTATAAAAATGGTCAGGAACAAGCCACCATCGAAGGTGAAATGTTCCGTCAAGCACTGTTAAAAATTTGGCTAGGTGACAAGCCAGCCCAGAAAAGCCTCAAAGAGGCCATGCTAGGCAAATAACTGACATTAACGTTAGAATTTGAATTCGATATCCAAGGCCGCAGCGCCTTGGCTATCCATATCAAGCGCGGCTTGGTCGGTCACTTCTAGCTCCCCATCAAAGTAATATCCGGCGTAAAGATTCACTGTTATTGCAGACGTTGCTCGCCAACCACCGCGCAGATAACTCACCCATTCGTTCGTTTCCACTACAGTGTCATCGTCTTCGATCAGGAATCGCTCAGTACGACGCGAACTACCAAAGCCGACATTCCAATCGGAATTAAATCGATAACTCAGCTCTAATCCTGCAGGACCACTAAAACCGGCTTGGAAAGGATTGGCGAGTGCCCAATGTTCATCTATCTGCCAGCGCATGGCGAGATATGGCACAGTGCGAACTTCATCGATATCATTGAGATACGCGACGCCAAAGCCAATCATATTCCCTGAATCAAATGCATACATGGCAGACGCCACAATACCGTAACTCTGGGCTTCGCTGGCCGATGCAGTGTCGGCGTAGGCATATTGGATCTGCGGCGCTAAAAAGAAGGCCCAATGTTTATCCATGCGATAATTTAACGACACTCCGGCACGGTAACGATTGATATGATCCCAATTCTGCCCGTCGGTACCAAACAGCGGGGCGACATTGTTAGCACCAGTGAGCGTGATATTGCGCCAATCATAATCCAGCCTGTCGTAACCCACACGAAAGCCCAAAGACCATTGCTGATTTAACGGAACATTCATCCCTGCACTCAATAATAAACTGTCCCTTTGTAGCTCAGTATTACCATTGGCAACCTCGGCACTCTGGGTGCTGATCTGCGCGACACTTAATCTAAAAGGCTTGTATTCCTGCGAAGGTTTATCCGCTGCAATAGCGGCACAACTCATTAACGGCAACAGTAATACAGCGCTTTTCAGCAGGCGCAGTTTTGCGCTCGATGGTGAGAGTTCTCGATTAGCCACGTCAGCTCCTTGCATTTAAAATGATTAACAGATTTTTTGCGCATAATACGCGCTATCAAGCTAAAAGGTTCATGCTTTCAATATTCAGATACAAAATGATACTTTTATATTGTGCAAGTTTTATTAAACCCGATGCGCCTTCAGGAACATGTCTGCACAACCCAAAATATACTCATTTCTATCGTCAACGAGTTCATCGGCCGCCAAGCCCAATTCTAATTTGAGTTTTAGCTCACCAAACAACATTAAACATAAACGCACCGCACTATGGTGCGCATTACCGAAGTGATATTGCCCTAGGGCTTCTACTGTCACTAAATAATCCGCCAATAACCCCACTATATGTTTCGGGCCCGCGTCGAAGAACAACTGCGACACTTCAGGATGACTTTCGGATTGTGCCACACAGGCTTTAAATACCGTAATAGCTTCAGGGCTGACGATCATCTCCCCAAACTGCAGGGCAAACTGAGTTAATGCCGATTCAGGCTTAGTGGGATCACTTAACAAATCATCATTAAGATTATGGCCGACACACTTAGATTCGATTGCCGCAACAAATAATTCATCTTTGCTGCCGTAATGGGAATAGACGGTTTGTTTAGACACGCCCGCAAGCTTGGCAACCTCATCCATACTGGTATGGGGAAACCCTTGACGACAAAATAAATCAATAGCAGCCACAAGTACTTGCTGACGTTTTTGTTCGCTACGGCTCAGAGGTAACTGCATCTCAGAGGAATGCATCATATCGACTCTCGAATAGATAGACATAATAAATTGGCATTAGTTAAGCACAAAATAGACTAGACAGTCTAGTTCCGCGCAACTAGACTAGCAAGTCTAGTTACATAGCATTAACGTTTAACTTACAGCGGAAGCACTTAAAATGGATCGAACTGCCCGACGTTCTTGGCGCACTATCAGCGTCTGCGTGTTTGCTTTAGTCACAGTATCCGCCTGTCAAAAGGAAGTCACTGAACACGCCACGACAACCGTACTGCCCACAGTCACGAGCCAAACGTTGATCCTGACCCCAAGCTATCAGCACGAGCAGACCTTCACGGGGACTATCCGTGCGGGCAACACAACTGGCGTCGGCTTTGAACTAGCAGGAAAGTTAAACGAGCTACAGGCCGATTCCGGCATCAAAGTGAAGCAAGGTCAAATACTGGCAATCCTCGATACCCGACTACTTGAAGCCGAGCGTCAAGAGATCCAAGCGAGTCTGGCGCAAACCCAAGCCGATGTTGATCTGGCCACCAGCACTCTAAAACGTAATCAAGAATTGAAAAAATCGGGTTATGTCTCTGAGCAGCTATTAGATGAAAACCGCTCACAATTAAATAGCTTAGCCGCGGCGAAAAACCGCCTACTTGCCTCACAGCATGCCAATCAACTTAAGCTCGATAAATCCATCTTAGTGGCGCCCTTCGACGGCACCATCAGCCAAAAACTGCATAACTTGGGCGAAGTGGTTACTGCGGGCAGCCCCATTTTCACCTTAGTGGGCAATATCAATCCTGAAGCCTACATTGGCGTACCTGTGGCGTTAGCGGAGCAGTTTCACGCCGAACAGCAAGTACAAGTCAGCGTGCAAGATCAAACCTTTACCGCCAAAATCGCCGGTATCAGCGCCGAAGTGAATCCCGTCAGCCGCACCCTACAACTTAGGATCAGCCTGCCCCAAGATGCCCGTGTGATTAACGGTGAAATTGCGTATCTGCATCAACAGCAGCAAATTGAGCAAGCTGGGTATTGGGTGCCGATTTCAGCGCTAACGGATGGCATTCGCGGATTATGGAATCTGTATGTCATCGCAAATCATGAACAGCAATCCATCATAGAGCGACGAGATGTGGAAATTCTCTACACCACCCAAGACATGGCCTACATTCAAGGCGCGATTCAGCCCAATGAAATCTATGTCAGCCAAGGACTCCATAAGCTGGTCGTAGGCCAAGCCGTGTCTCCCATTGCCGCAGCCACGAGGTAGTTATGATTAAAGCCTTTGTTGAAAACGGCCGCTTAGTCAGCCTCGTTATTGCACTATTACTGGTCGCGGGCTTTGGCGCTATCTCGAGTCTGCCGCGTACTGAAGATCCACACATAACCAACCGTTTCGCCTCTGTGATCACCCCTTATCCCGGAGCTTCGGCTGAACGGGTCGAAGCCTTAGTCACGGAAGTGCTCGAAAATCAGCTCAGACGCTTAGAAGAAATCAAGCTGATCCAGTCGACCTCTCGGCCGGGGATTTCAGTCATACAGTTAGAATTGAAAGACACTGTCATGGAGACAGATCCCGTGTGGTCTCGGGCGCGGGATTTATTAGCCGATGCGAAAATCAATCTGCCCGAGGGCATACCATCCCCGACACTCGATGATCAAATTGGTTATGCCTACACCGCCATTTTAAGCTTAGTGTGGAATAGTAATACGCCCGTTCGAGTCGATATGCTCAACCGCTACGCGAAGGAATTACAGAGCAGGCTCAGGCTGTTGTCGGGCACAGATTTTGTCAAACTCTACGGCGCGCCGACCGAAGAAATGCTAGTGCTGCTCGATGGCAACAAGATGAGCCAGTTACAACTCACTCCCGCTTCCATCGCCCATATTCTCAGCGGCGCCGACAGTAAAATTGCCGCGGGTGAAATTAACAATCGTGAGTTTCGCGCCTTAGTCGAAGTCTCGGGCGAACTCGACTCATTAACTCGCATTCGCCAAGTGCCACTCAAAATTGATAACCAAGGCCAAATTATTCGCCTTGGGGATATTGCCCTTGTCACTCGCCAAGCCAAAACGCCCGCGGATAGCATAGCGTTAGTCGATGGTGAACAAAGCGTTTTTGTCGCCGCGCGCATGCTTAACAATAGCCGTGTCGATCTCTGGCAAGCACAAGTGAATAGCGTCGTCGATGAACTTAATCGCGAAGTGCCCGCCAATATCCAGATCCAATGGCTATTCGAGCAAAACAGTTACACCAGCGATCGCCTTGGCGGACTCGTGGTAAACCTGCTGCAAGGATTTATGATCATCTTGCTGGTATTGCTACTCACCCTCGGACTACGAAACGCCATCATAGTGGCGATTTCATTGCCCCTTACAGCACTATTTACCTTGGCCTGCATGAAATATATCGGCCTGCCCATACATCAAATGTCGGTGACAGGACTCGTCGTCGCCCTTGGGATCATGGTGGATAATGCGATTGTGATTGTTGATGCCATCTCACAACGGCGTCAACAAGGGATGAGCCGCCTAGCCGCAGTGAGTGAAACCATACACCATCTTTGGCTGCCCTTAGCAGGTTCAACGATTACCACGATTTTAGCCTTTGCGCCCATAGTACTGATGCCCGGTGCCGCTGGTGAGTTTGTCGGTGGCATTGCTATGTCAGTGATGTTTGCGCTGCTGGGCTCTTACCTGATTTCCCACACGATAATTGCGGGACTCGCTGGACGATTTAGCCATGAAGGCAAACATGATGCCTGGTATCAACACGGGATCAATCTCCCGCTGCTGAGCCAATATTTTCAAGCGAGCCTCAGAATCGCCCTTAAACGCCCTATTCTCAGTGCGCTGCTTATCGGCATTACGCCAGTATTAGGTTTTTACGCCTCGGGCAAGATGACAGAGCAATTCTTTCCGCCTTCGGACAGGGACATGTTCCAAATTGAAGTCTATCTTGCGCCCCATGTGAGTTTAGACAACACCTTGAACCAAGTGCAGTTGATGGACAAAAAGCTCCATGCCGTCAATGGGATTACCCAAGTCGATTGGGTGGTGGGCGGCAATACGCCCTCATTTTATTACAATCTGACACAGCGCCAACAGGGCGCGACTAACTATGCGCAGGCCATGGTGAAAGTGACCGACTTTGAACGTGCCAATGAGCTGATCCCCGAATTACAACAGAAATTCGACAGTGCTTTCCCCGAGGCACAAGTGCTAGTACGAAAACTCGAGCAAGGTCCGCCCTTTAATGCGCCGGTAGAATTGATGATCTTCGGTCCAAATCTCGATACGTTGCGTTCGCTGGGCGACGAAGTTCGCAATATCCTCGCGCAAACGCCGGACGTACTCCATACCCGAGCCACTTTAAGTGCCGGTGCGCCTAAGCTGTGGCTGCAAGTGAATGAAGATGCCAGCCTGATGAGTGGTTTAAGTCTGACGGATATTGCTAAGCAGATCCAAATGTCGACCACGGGCGTTATCGGGGGCAGCGTGCTTGAGCAAACGGAGTCATTACCCGTCCGAGTACGACTCGGTGATGGCAGTCGCGAACAAGTCACCCGCCTTTCAGAAATTCAATTAGTGACACCTTCAGGTGAGTCGGTCGCGCTCTCTGCCCTCGCCCACAACGAAGTGCAAGTGAGCCGCGGCGCCATTCCAAGACGTAACGGCCAAAGGGTGAATACCATAGAAGCCTATATTGTCAGTGGTGTGTTACCCGCCCAAGTGCTGAACGATGTCAAAGATAAAGTGGCACAACTCGCGCTGCCATCGGGATATCGCATTGAAATCGGCGGTGAAAGCGCGAAACGTAACGAAGCGGTCGGCAATTTACTGTCCAATGTGATGTTAGTCATCACCTTGTTATTGGCCACTGTGGTGTTGTCGTTCAACTCCTTTAGGCTCACGGCGATTATTCTATTGAGCGCGATACAATCGGCAGGGCTTGGCCTATTAGCCGTGTTTGTGTTCGGTTATCCCTTTGGATTCCCTGTCATCATAGGTTTGCTAGGCTTGATGGGACTGGCCATTAACGCTGCCATAGTGATTTTGGCGGAACTTGAAGATATGCCGAGTGCCAGACTCGGCGATATGGAAACCATAGTCTCAACCGTCAGCAGTTGTGGTCGCCATATCAGCTCGACAACCATCACCACAGTGGGCGGTTTTATCCCGCTTATCATTGCTGGCGGCGGATTTTGGCCTCCCTTTGCCATTGCTATCGCGGGCGGCACGCTGCTGACGACTTTGCTCTCTCTGGTTTGGGTACCGACTATGTATTTACTGTTGATGAAAACCCGTAAGGCGAACAATCAGTCCGCCATTCCAGCTTAAATCGCATCGTGGACTAGGTATTGATACAGTTTATCTTTGAGGTTTAACCGCTCTAATTTTAACGCTAAAAAGTGCTCATCGGCGGTGGGCACTTTAGTCAACTCCAGTGCCCTAATTTTATTATCGAGCTCATGGTAACGACTGGCCATAGTCGCAAAGGCGCTATTATTGACTTTTAGATGCTTAATTTGATCGACAAAATCAGGAAACTCATAAACTAACGCATGATTCTCACCTAGCATATACACTTCCCCTATAATGGTTCTGACTCAATGAACTCCATTCACCTTAAGCAGCTTAGTCCATGCCATCACAATACGGCCAGTTAGCAGGACTTTTTATCTGCCGACATGTCTGTGGAATGAATTCATTAACTCAAGTCTAAAACTGGTAAAATATCAAAGAATTGACTATACAATTGCTTAAATACTAGACCCATATCAAGACCATGGAGTGAGACTTAGGCTACATTGATGTAACCGTTACCTATAGGATCGTACGATGAATTATAAAAATTGGCCTATTGCAAAACAAATAGGTGCCCTCGCGTTTATTCTCACACTCACCATTTTTGGCATACTCAGTACTGTTTCCTACAAAGCCGCTTCAAATGTATTAGAAGATAAAGGCATGAGTGCCATGAAGTCCGAAATGCGTGCCGTTTCAGACATGTTAGAACTGCAATACGATAGCCTTTTGCAGCTTGCAAGGCGCAACGCCGACGTGTTTAAGGAAATGTATCCAGGGCAATTTAGTAAACCAAATAAAACCGTCAATGTGATGGGAGTAAGCTCCCCCGCCCTCATGCACGAACAAGAACAAATTAACTCCTCAAAAAGTAAAGTCGATCGTTTTGCTAACCTGACAGGCGGTACGGCAACGGTATTCGTGCGTGATGGCGATGATTTTATGCGGGTATCGACCTCACTCAAAAAAGCCGATGGTAGCCGTGCACTAGGCACCTTCCTCGGCAAAACGCATCCAGGCTATCAAGCGCTGATCAGCGGCCAAGAATACGAAGGCTACGCCAAACTCTTCGGCAAAGACTATATGACAGTCTATCGCCCAGTTAAGGACGTCCAAGGGAAAGTCATTGGTATCTTATATATTGGCTTTGACATCACCAGCTCGTTAAAACAATTACAAGATGCTGTAAACAGACTCACCCTAGAAGAAAGCGGTCATTTTCTGTTAGTGCGTAAAGCGGACAATGTACTTGTCGCGCATCCTAAATTTAATGCGGGCGACGTTATCACCGAGAGTATGCTCGATGGGTTAAGTGTGGCTGAGGCCACGAAAGATGATTCTGAGTACAGTTATAGCAATAGTAAAAATGAGCCTATGTTTGCCTATAGCCAAACCGTAACCGGCTGGAATTGGATGTTGGTAGGCCAAGTTAAGGCGAGTGAACTCAATGAAGAAAGTATGCAGTTACTCACTATCAACGCTATCGTTGCCCTCACAGGGATTGCGCTGATCACAGCACTGCTTTCAGTAGTATTAATCCGTGCACTTAAACCGTTACATGCCCTACAAGTGCATATGGAAAGCCTAGGCAGTGGCGATTTTAGTCATCACTTAGCGCCATCGGAACCACAGAGTCAAAACGAAGTTGATCGCATCACCACCAGTGTATCGACCATGTCCTCAGAGTTAAGGCAGTTGATCATTGCCCTGCAGGATTCGGTGATGAGTTTAGAGCAGCAGGCTTCTAAGGCACAAAGTATCGCCAAACAGAATGGCGAAGAAGCTCAGGCCTTAATGCTACAAACGGATCAAATTGCCACAGCCATTGAAGAAATGTCGACCTCTATTCGTGATGTGGCGAACCATGCCCAAGACGGCGCAGTTCAGAGCCAGCAAGTGGATGCCGCTGCCAAAGAAGGCCAAGATCAGCAAGTTAAAGTAGTGCAAGATTTACTCAAGCTCAGTGAACAGCTCAGTAACAGTCATCAGTCGGTTGAAAAAGTCAGTCACGAAAGTGAAGCCATCAGTAAAGTCACCGAAGTGATTAACAGTATTGCCGAGCAGACAAACTTACTGGCACTCAATGCGGCGATTGAAGCGGCGCGCGCAGGCGATCAAGGTCGAGGCTTTGCGGTCGTTGCCGATGAGGTGAGAACCTTAGCCCAGCGCACCCAATCATCCATTTTAGAAATTGGCCAAACAATTGGAAAGCTACAAACCCAAGTGAAAAGCACCACAGAGCAAATGGGTCAGAGTCATCAATTAGGTATGGAATCCGCAGCACAGGGTGAAGCAACCGGCGAGCAGCTTAAGGAAATCACCCGCCGGATTGGTGAACTCGCCATTAGTTCACGTAATATCGCCTCAGCAACTGAACAGCAAAGCAGTGTTGCAGAGGAAATTACTCACAATCTGCATCAGATCAGTGAACTAGCAAATGAGGGCGAGCACCGTGCCACTGAAACCGTACATTCAGCCAATGAACTGTCTTCCTTAGCGGCGGCTTTAAAACGCCAAATAAGCCAGTTTAAGGCCTAGATAGACTCGCTCGACAGGTTCAATTAACACCACTAGCTCAAATTTTTAATGAGTTGTTTATCAAATGCCACCCACACTGGGTGGCATTTTTTATGGCCGCGATTCCAACAGTTTTGGGCATCATTCAAGAAAGCGACTTGAGGAGATAGTTATTGAGGATAGCTATTTTAAAAGAGCCCAACACAGGTTAAACCTTACCTCACCCAGTAAATAAATCCCAATAAAAAACCCCGCTAGTGCGAGGTTTTTTAAATCGAGTTTAGACGTTACTCGGCATCATCTGCCGATCTGTCCATGTTCTCAGTATTCTCAAGCCACAGGGCATTGATAATCCCGAAAGAACAGGCCAACAAAACCCCTAATATCCACGTAAAATACCACATAGCAGATGCTCCTTAATGCCTAATAGAGTGAGGCTTTGTTATCTTCAATATGTTTACGACCGATACGGCCAAACATTTTGAAATAAGTCCAAACAGTGTAGCTCAATACTATAGGGACGAAAATCGCAGCGGCAGCAGTCATCACCCCTAAGGTAGTTTTACTGGCTGTTGCATCCCACATAGTCAAACTGACGTTAGGGTCTAATGATGATGGCATAACGAATGGGAACATAGCTGCACCGCACGTCAAAATCACCATAGCGACAGTCAGCGAACTGAATAGGAACGCAAAACCTGAACGGTTAAAGCGGCTCACCAGAATCACTAACAGCGGCAATAGCACACCTAAGAAAGGGAACAACATAGTGATGGGGTATTTGTCATAGTTGGCAAGCCAAGCACCCGCTTCAATCGCGACTGTTTTCATTGCTGGGTTAGACACCGCATTATGGTCAAGGACTGATGTCACGACATAACCATCAATACCATTGGCTAACCACACGCCTGCTG
Source organism: Shewanella sp. N2AIL (assembly GCF_022690845.1). NCBI lineage: Bacteria > Pseudomonadati > Pseudomonadota > Gammaproteobacteria > Alteromonadales > Shewanellaceae > Shewanella > Shewanella sp. N2AIL. The sequence continues at coordinate 159,925 of NZ_JALBYT010000003.1, forward strand.
CTGCAAACAACACAGCCACTAATAGTGCGAAGAATTGCGTGGCTTTCGCAGCACGCACTCGCAGCTCGCTATCAGTCTTCATTTGTAGCCAAGAAGCGCCTTGCATCATAAACATGCTCACGCTCACAAGACCTGCCAGTAGACCGAAAGGATTCAACAGACCGAATAGACCACCGTGGTAAGTCGCACGTAGGAACTCATCGAATTCAAACGGTACGCCTTGTAACAAGTTGCCAAAGGCTACGCCTATGATCAGTGGAGGTACAAAACCGCCGGCAAACAAGGCCCAGTCCCACGACTTACGCCACTTTGGATTTTCAATTTTAGAACGGTAATCGAATCCGACTGGACGCATGTAAAGGGCAAACAGCACTAACATCATGGCGACATAGAAGCCAGAGAAAGACACTGCATACACCATAGGCCAAGCGGCAAATAACGCACCACCTGCTGTGATTAACCACACTTGGTTGCCGTCCCAATGGGGAGCAATAGTGTTGACCATGATACGGCGTTCAGTATCGTCTTTGCCTATGATTGGCAGTAACGCACCGACACCCATGTCAAAACCGTCAGTAACCGCAAATCCGATGAACAGTACGCCGATCAGAGCCCACCAGATAACTCTTAATATTTCATAATCAAACATAATGAAATCCTCTGCTTAGGCTTCTAGGTTCTCGAAATGATAACGACCAGTTTTTAAACTGCTCGGACCAATGCGGGCAAACTTAAACATCAAGAACATCTCAATCACCAGCAGCACAGTGTAGAACAGGGTGATAGAAAGGATACTGAACCATAAGTCGCCAGTCGTTAAACTCGATGCAGACATAAAGGTCGGTAGTACCTCAGAAATCGTCCAAGGTTGACGACCATACTCAGCCACAAACCAACCACACTCAATCGCGATCCAAGGTAATGGCAAGCTATAAAGTGCAGCTTTAAGTACCCATTTCTTCTCAGCGATTTGATGACGTGTGCTTTGCCAGAATGCCGCAGCAAATACGAACAACATGATAAAGCCTAGACCCACCATCACACGGAAGCTCCAGAAAATCGGTGCAACGTTCGGGATAGAATCTTTAGCTGCTGCTTTAATTTGCTCTTCAGTGGCATCAACCACTTTGTCTGTGTAGCGTTTCAGTAAGAAACCATAGCCTAAGTCGACTTTTGCTTCTTCAAAGGCCGCACGCAGTTCAGGGGTTTCTTCACCCGCACGCAGCTTCACTAACATGGCATAGGCTTTCATACCGTTACGGATGCGCACTTCATGCTCAGCAATCAAGTCATGGATACCCGTGACTTCTTCATCCAATGAGCGTGTTGCCACAATACCCATAGCATAAGGAATTTTGATCGCATAATCCGTGTGCATGGTTTCTTGATTTGGGAAACCAACCGCAGTAAAGGCCGCAGGAGCAGGTTCAGTGTGCCATTCAGCTTCAATCGCCGCTAACTTAACACGCTGTGCTTCACCGACTTTATAGCCAGATTCATCACCTAACACGATAACCGATAGAATTGCCGCCATACCAAAGCTTGCCGCAATCGCGAATGAGCGACGGGCAAAAGGTAAGTCACGTTTCTTGAGGATGTAATAAGCACTGATTGCCAGTACAAACATGGCACCCGCGACATAACCCGAAGCCACAGTGTGAACAAACTTCACCTGCGCAACAGGGTTAAACACCACTTCAGCGAAGCTGGTCATTTCCATGCGCATGGTTTCGTAGTTGAACACTGAACCCACAGGGTTTTGCATCCAACCGTTTGCCACTAAAATCCACAATGCCGACATGTTAGAGCCAAAGGCCACTAACCAAGTCACCACTAAATGTTGACGTTTAGTGAAACGATCCCAACCGAAGAAGAACATACCGACGAAGGTAGATTCGAGGAAGAAGGCCATTAAACCTTCAATAGCCAGAGGCGCACCAAAGATGTCCCCTACGTAATGCGAATAGTAAGACCAGTTAGTACCAAACTGGAATTCCATTGCCAAACCTGTAGTAACCCCCAAGGCAAAGTTAATACCAAATAACTTACCCCAGAACTTAGTCATATCTTTATAAATTTGTTTATCCGTCATCACATACAGTGATTCCATGATAGCCAGCAAAAATGCCAACCCCAACGTCAAGGGAACAAACAGGAAGTGATACATGGCTGTCAGCGCAAACTGCAACCGCGATAGCTCAACAACCTCTTCAACAATCATCGGTGACTCCTTACTTGGTGCGTCCAATTGCTATGATAAAACCCGCGTCAATCACAGCAAGTGCCTTTGTAGGATAGTGAGTTTTCATTTTGTGTTTATATCTGAACATCAGTATAAACCGTTAAATTTAATCTTTTGCATTAGTTCGAAGCAGCAAGGGCTAAAAAGTACCAATATCCGTCGCATATTGAGACGCGAGTCACACTATCGCAAGTAACTGAGACCGACACCTTACCACTCAATCAATCAAATGATCTCATCGATATAAATATCAGATAGTTAAGATATTTATTCGTTTTCATTTGTGGCTATTTTATACCACCTCGCTTTGATGCAAATCAATCAAACTCAGTGGTTTAGGTGGGTTTTGCGGTGAGGCACACACTTCCCCATTGAGAGGGATTGACAACCACATAAAACAGGAGTAGTGAGCAAGCGTTAATTAATGTAAACCCATACTTTTATTAATTAGCCGCCACAAATCAGCTTAAGCTACCAAAAAACTAACAAACAAATAATGTTGCAACAAATTAACTAAAAAACTTAAAAATATTTTTAGAGAAATATTAATTTAAAACCTTTAAAATCAACAAATAAACTCACATATAGAAATAAAAATATAAAAATAGCATTAAAATTCATTAGTTTTAATAATGAATAATTGTATTTTTTCTCGTTTGAGAAGCTAACCTGAGTTGTTTAATATATGTCCTGTGTTAAGGAGACAATTTGGTAGAACTGGTGTCGTAGCCCAGTCAATGCCAACTTCGCGCACATAGGTATTAACTTTTGGTGTGGAGATATCGATATGACTAAATTATTTGAACGTGTGGTTAACAGCTACAAGCGTGTTTTTGTTGAACTTTATACAGCTAATGAGCTGAAATAATTCCCCGAATTACTCGTGAAATTTATTGCATTAATTTGAAGTTTTGTTAGCGCAAAACGAGCCCCCCTCTCCTTGAGAGTGGGGGCTTTTTCTTTTCTAAAGCCACAAAATCTGCCTTCAACTCTAGAACCCCATAAAACGTCGCTTCCAGCATCAAGTATGCAACATACCTATTAATAGGTATTTACCGATGAAAGAAGCTATTTTTTCACTTTGGTCCATTAGATTATTTGCAATAAGTGTTAATGATTTGAAATCCAAGATATTTCATAAAAGTGCATTTTAAATATAAAAAAAGGAGCGAAATTATCGCTCCTTTTTTACGATTAACTAAACCCACTTTTACCCATCAATACAGATAAAAGCCGCTGAGTTTACTCGCTTAACCTAAGGTCACTCGCGCATTACGGAACATACGCATCCAAGGGCTATCTTCACCCCAAGCATCTGGATGCCAAGAGTTAGCGACCGTTCTGAACACACGTTCAGGATGCGGCATCATCAAAGTAACGCGTCCGTCAGTGCTACAAATGCCCGTTAGGCCATTTGGAGAACCGTTCGGGTTTTGTGGATACTGAGTCGCGATATCGCCCTTGCCATTGACAAAGCGCAGGGCAATGGTGCCTGACGCTTCGGCAATCGCCAGCGCTTCAGGGCTGGCAAACTCAGCCAAACCTTCCCCGTGTGATACGGCGATTGGCATACGTGAACCTGCCATACCTTGGAAGAATAGCGACGGACTCTGTTGCACTTCAACTAAGCTGAAACGCGCTTCAAAACGCTCTGAGCGGTTACGCACAAAACGTGGCCAATGCTCGCTTCCTGGAATGATTTCTTTCAGGTTTGACAGCATTTGACAGCCGTTACACACGCCGAGGGCAAAGCTTGAGTCACGTTCAAAGAAACGTGAAAACTCATCGCGCGCACGGTCATTAAACAGAATCGACTTGGCCCAACCTTCACCTGCGCCTAATACGTCACCATAAGAGAAACCACCACAGGCCACTAGACCTTGGAAATCCTCTAGGCTGATACGGCCAGATAAAATGTCCGACATGTGCACGTCGCGGCTTTCAAATCCAGCGCGATCAAAGGCAGCGGCCATTTCCACGTGGGAGTTAACGCCCTGCTCACGCAAAATCGCCATCTTAGGCGCAGCGCCTTTAAGAATATAAGGCGCGGCAACGTCAGTGCTTGGATCGAAACTTAAGTTAACCGTTAAGCCTAAATCGGTTTCGTCTTGCTTAAGTTTGAACTCTTCCAGTGCACACGCTGGGTTATCACGCATGGCTTGCATACGATAAGTGGTTTCTGACCACAAGGTACGCAGCGCAACACGGGTATCACTGAAAATTTCACGCGCGCCATCTTTAATGGTGATGCGTTGATCGTCAGCTAACGTCCCAATAACATGGCAAGGAACGCCCGCGATAGCAAACTGAGCAGCAATTTTCGCAGCGTTGTCGCGGCTCACTTGCAGCACAGCGCCGAGCTCTTCATTAAAGAGTCGCTCTAAATCCGTGCCCTGCAAGTCTTCTACATCTATGTCTAAGCCAGTATTACCCGCAAAGGCCATTTCCACTAAGGTGGTAAATAAGCCACCGTCGCTTCGGTCGTGGTAAGCGATAACGGATTTCTTAGCCACTAGATTTTGCATGGTTTCAAAGAAACCGCGCAGCAGTGCAGCATCGTCAAGATCCGGCGCAATATCACCCAGCTCACCAAACACTTGGGCTAAACAAGAACCGCCTAAACGATTTTTACCCGCACCGAGATCCACTAACAGTAAAGACGTTTCGCCTTTATCTGTGCGCAGCTCTGGCGTCACTGTATTACGAATGTCTTGTACCACGCCAAAAGCAGTGATGACCAATGACATGGGCGACGTCACGGTTTTATCCGCGCCATCTTGCTGCCATGCGGTCTTCATCGACATAGAGTCTTTACCGACCGGAATGGTCAGGCTCAGCTCTGGACACAGTTCTTCACCTACGGCTTTCACCGCTTCATAAAGACCCGCATCTTCACCGGGGTGACCCGCAGCAGACATCCAGTTGGCAGAAAGCTTGATACGCTTGAATGAACCGATATCAGCACCGGCGATGTTCATAATTGATTCAGCCACTGCCATACGGGCAGAGGCGCCAAAATCAAGCAGTGCCAGCGGTGTACGCTCGCCCAGTGACATTGCTTCACCGGCGTAGGTATCAAAGCTTGCCGCAGTGACCGCGCAATCGGCCACAGGCACTTGCCATGGACCCACCATTTGGTCACGGTTAACTAAACCCGTTACTGTGCGGTCGCCAATGGTGATAAGGAAGGTTTTATCCGCAACTGTAGGCAAGCTCAGTACGCGTTTAACCGCTTCTTTAACATCAATCTTGTTTTGTTCGAGCGCTGGCGATACCGCTTTGGCTGATACCACATCGCGGCTCATCTTAGGTGCTTTGCCTAATAAGACTTCGAGCGGCAAATCGATAGGATTATTATCGAAATGGCTGTCGCTAAGGGTCAGGTGTTTCTCCGCCGTCGCTTCACCCACAACCGCAAACGGGGCGCGCTCACGCTCACAGATGGCAGTAAATAGTGCGAGGTTTTCAGGGGCAACTGACATCACATAACGTTCTTGTGATTCGTTACACCAGATTTCCAGCGGGCTCATGCCTGGCTCATCTGAAGGCACGTTACGCAGATTGAATAAACCGCCGCGCTCGCCGTCATTCACAAGTTCAGGGAAAGCGTTCGACAAACCGCCCGCGCCCACATCGTGGATAAATTGGATAGGGTTTTTATCGCCAAGCTGCCAACAGCGGTCAATCACTTCCTGACAACGACGTTCCATTTCGGGGTTTTCACGTTGCACAGAAGCAAAGTCGAGATCTTCACTCGATTGACCCGATGCCATAGATGAAGCGGCGCCACCACCCAAACCAATGTTCATCGCAGGGCCACCCAGCACAATCAGCTTAGCGCCAACGGTGATTTCGCCCTTTTGCACATGTTCTTCGCGAATGTTACCTAAACCACCGGCCAACATAATGGGCTTGTGGTAACCACGCACTTCAACGCCGTTATGGCTGCTGACTTCCTGCTCGTAGGTACGGAAATAACCCACCAATGCCGGACGACCAAACTCGTTGTTAAATGCCGCGCCGCCCAGTGGGCCTTCGGTCATGATATCGAGCGCGCTAACGATACGATCTGGTTTACCGTAGTTACCTTCCCATGGTTGAACAAAACCTGGGATTTTTAAATTTGATACGCTAAAGCCCGTTAAACCTGCTTTAGGTTTAGAACCACGACCCGTTGCGCCTTCATCACGGATTTCACCACCTGAACCGGTTGCAGCGCCAGGATAGGGGCTGATGGCGGTTGGATGGTTGTGGGTTTCCACTTTCATCAGGATGTGCATAGGTTCAGTGTGGTAGTTGTACACCCCATCTGGATCGGGGAAGAAACGACCGGCAACCGAGCCTTCCATCACAGCGGCGTTATCTTTGTAGGCAGATAACACGTGATCAGGCGTGGTTTCAAAGGTGTTCTTAATCATTTTGAACAATGACTTAGGCTGAACTTCACCGTCAATGGTCCAATCTGCGTTAAAAATCTTGTGACGACAATGCTCAGAGTTCGCCTGGGCAAACATCATCAATTCGATGTCATGGGGATTACGGCCTAAACGGACGAAGTTTTCGACTAAATAGTCGATTTCATCTTCGGCTAAGGCAAGCCCCAATGCAGTGTTAGCCACTTCAAGTGCGCGGCGACCTTCCCCAAGAATATTGACGCTCTTAAACGGCGCAGGCTCAGTGCGCTTAAACAGCACATCGGCTTTGGCAAAATCGTCAAGCATGATTTCCACCATGCGATCGTGCAGCAACGCATTCAGGGCTTGTTGCTGAGGCGCAGTGAGCGCATCTGACTCGACATAATACGCAACGCCTCGCTCCAAACGCTTCACTTTACCAAGGCCACAATTGTGTGCAATGTCAGTGGCTTTTGAAGACCAAGGAGAAATAGTACCGGGGCGAGGAGTGACAAACAGGAGTGAACCTTGGGGGATATGAGCTTCTATCGCAGGTCCATAGGTGAGAATTTTTTCAAGTTGCTGGCGTTCATTTGTATCGAGCAACTCGCTCAAATCCGCTAAATGAACATACTCAGCATAGATTTGGCGTACCGGAAGCGCAGCGTTTTCGCAGGCCTCCATCAGCTTTTGCACCCTAAACGTCGAGAGTGCAGGGGCTCCGCGGATGATCTCCATCACGTCTATTCACCTTATTATTTATTATTGCAGGGGTCAGAGGTGGCGCTATTATAAGGAAATGTCTGCCACAAATCACCTGTGACCTTACGCAAAACAGTGTTTCCTGTGATATAAAAAACGCGACCATTTTTAGTCGCCATTTTCCCCCACGAATGATTTTTTTACGTTATCGCAGACAAACGGATATAATCCCACCAATGTCGGCCAGTTCACCACGCATGCCCCACTGTTAACTCGCTATCTATAATATTGATTTTATTTACTATAAGCATATTTAATGACTCGATTCCTGTTCGCTCTTATCTTAGGTTTCTTACTGACTGCCTGTCAGCAGGTGACCGTGGACGAAACAGAATTCGTGCCGAAAAAATTAACTGAGTTAAGAGTCGGGACACTTTACGGCCCACAGATTTATATGACATCTGGCCAAGGTGATAGCGGTTTCGATTACGATATGGCGGTATTGTTCGCCGAATACTTAGATGTGCCCTTAAAAATGGTGCCCTACACTAACCGTACCGAGCTGTACGAAGCCCTTAAAAAGAATGAAATCGACCTCATTGCCGCGGGCATGACAGAAACGCCCGCAAGGCGAGAACAGTTCCGCCTAGGGCCGCCGCTGTACCGCGTTAATCAAGTATTGGTGTATCGCGAAGGCATGCCAGCGCCCAAAGACATCAGCGACTTAAAAGGTAAGATTACTGTCATCGCCGACTCTTCCTTTGTCGAGACATTAACTCAATTGCAAAAGCATTATCCAACGCTGGTGTGGGATCAAATTACCGACAAAGACAGCGAAGAATTGCTGGCCATGATCGCCAACAAAGAAATTGACTACACCATCGCCGACTCCAGCAGCGTACAAATCAACCGCCGCTACTTGCCCGATCTGCGCTCAGGCCCCGTACTTGAAGAAAAGCTCGATGTGGTCTGGCTGTTGCCGCCGAACCGCAGTGATGAACTCATGAGCCAATTACTGGCCTTTTGGCACCAAGAAAAACTGGCTGGCACGCTCGATCATCTCAACGAAAAATACTTTGGCCATGTGAAGCGCTTTGATTATGTCGATACTCGGGCATTTATTCGCGCCATCGAAACCGTTTTGCCCCGCTATCGTCAGTTATTCGAAACCCATGCGGGTAATTTAGATTGGCGAAAACTTGCGGCGACTAGCTATCAAGAGTCCCATTGGAATCCCCATGCCCGCTCGGCAACGGGGGTACGTGGCATGATGATGTTGACTCAGCCTACGGCAAAAGAAATTGGCATCACCAACCGTTTGGATGCGGAAGAAAGTATCCGCGGCGGCGCGGCTTATTTGAACGATATGATCAATCGTCTGCCGGAATCCATTCCCGAGAGTCAACGTATGTGGTTTGCACTGGCGTCCTACAACATAGGGTATGCCCATGTTGAAGATGCGCGAAAGCTGGCTGAATCGATGGAGTTAAATCCCAATGCGTGGCGAGATTTAAAGAAAGTGCTGCCACTGCTGCAAAAGCGTAAATACTATCAAAAAACCCGCTACGGCTATGCCAGAGGCAGTGAAGCCGTCCATTACGTCGACAGTATTCGCCGCTACTACGACACGTTAGTCTGGGTGGATAATCAGTCGAAACAGCAAAACCCCGAGGAAGAACCGAGCGATCTTGCATCGGAAGAACCCGCCATTCCCGCTGGAACATTGAGCCCAGAACAACCTCAATAATCCGCATTGCCTGAGCCCAGTCTTTAGATCTGGGTTTCTAGAGACTTAAATCAAAAAGCCAAACTGCTAAACCAAAGCTCTGTGAGCTCAGCATCTGAAACTCAGTGCCAGAACCAAGCTGGCTTTACCAACTTAGGTTTACGCTTAAAAACATCGCTTAGTTCAGCTTATCTGACCAGTGCTATTGCTGCGCTCAAGTGCAACTGCTACTGTCTTGGAGTTATGACCTGCGATACATCACTGCAGGGCATCAATAATAACAATGAATGGGGTCAATATGAGAAGAAAAACCATCAGCAATACTGTCGCGCGTCGTCGTACTTTACTCAAAGTTCGCCATCGTCGTATTTTGAATCGTCAGAAACTGTTCTTTACTTTTATTCAGTCTCAGGATTAATCCTGTCGCTTTTACCACTGTTTACTCAATTGCTTGCAGCGCCTTTTGAGCCTGTTTCAGGGCTTTTTTCTCCTCTCTACGCCGTTTAAAAAAACGACTCAATTGCGCGCTACAAGCATCGGCTAATACACCCGATGTGACTTCAACTTGATGATTAAATGCCGGGTGTTGCAGTAAATTCACTACCGTACCCGCAGCACCGGTTTTTTCATCCCTAGCACCATAAACCACCCGCGCGATCCGGCTGTGCACCATGGCACCTGCACACATAGCACAAGGTTCAAGCGTGACATATAAAGTCGCGTCTAACAGGCGATAGTTTTCGACCAAACGCCCCGCTTCCCGTAAACATAAAATTTCCGCATGGGCGCTTGGATCGTGCTGACTAATGGATAAATTGTAACCGGTCGCAATTTGCTGGCCGTCTTTGACCAATACCGCCCCCACAGGCACTTCGCTCTCAGCTTCGGCTTTCTCGGCCATCAGCATCGCGACTTGCATCCATTGCTCGTCTTGCTGCGATTGTTCATTTTGCTGCGATTGTTCATCTTGCTGCATTTGGTCCACTCATGCCCTCTACCGATTAGCCAAAAAATAATGCCGGATTATATCAGTCAAACACAGATATTTCACGTTTGAGTCATTCAACTTAAATTAATCTATCAAACAACAAAAAAGGCGCACTAGGCGCCTTTTAATCGTTAATTCAAATAATTAACTTATTCCCATTCGATCGTCGCTGGCGGCTTGCCAGAGATATCGTAAACCACGCGGGAAATGCCATCGACTTCGTTGATGATGCGGTTTGATACGCGACCTAAGAAATCATACGGCAAATGTGCCCAATGGGCAGTCATAAAATCAACGGTTTCAACAGCGCGAAGTGACACAACCCAATCATATTTACGGCCATCACCCATAACACCGACTGAGCGTACAGGTAAGAACACGGTAAAGGCTTGGCTGACTTTATTGTACAGGTCAGCTTTATGCAGTTCTTCGATGAAGATAGCATCGGCGCGGCGCAATAAGTCACAGTATTCTTTCTTCACTTCACCTAAAACACGCACTCCAAGACCTGGTCCTGGGAACGGGTGACGATAAAGCATGTTGTATGGCAGACCTAACTCAAGACCAATTTTGCGCACTTCATCTTTGAACAGTTCGCGCAGTGGCTCAACTAAACCCAGCTCCATATCGTCTGGCAAACCGCCAACGTTGTGGTGAGATTTAATCACATGCGCTTTGCCTGTGGCGCTGCCAGCAGATTCAATCACGTCTGGATAAATCGTGCCTTGCGCTAACCATTTGGCATTGGCGCATTTTTTCGATTCTTCATCGAAAATTTCCACGAATACACGGCCGATGATCTTACGCTTAGCTTCTGGATCGGCTTCGCCTTTCATCGCGTCAAGGAAGCGATTTTCCGCATCAACATGAATAATGTTCAGACCAAAATGATCGCCAAACATTTCCATCACTTGCTCGGCTTCGTTCAAACGCAATAAACCGTTATCAACGAATACGCAGGTCAGTTTTTTACCGATAGCACGGTGCAGCAACATAGCCACAACCGAAGAATCGACACCGCCCGATAGCCCTAAAATCACTTCATCATCGCCGATTTGCTTCTTCAAGCGCTCAATCGCATCTTCGATGATAGAGGAAGGTTTCCAGTTAGCCGCACAACCACAAATGTCTAAGGCAAAGTGCGATAACATCCGCATGCCTTGGCGAGTGTGGGTCACTTCAGGGTGGAACTGTACGCCGAAGAATTGCTTCTCTTCGTTTGCCATAGCGGCAAATGGGCAAGTGTCCGTTTTAGCGACCGCCACAAACCCTTCTGGAATGGCCGATACTTTATCGCCGTGGCTCATCCATACGTCGAGTAAGGGTTTGCCTTCGCTGTTAACTGCGTCTTCGATGCCTTTGAATAGTAACGAATCTGTCAGCATTTCAATTTGAGCGTAGCCGAATTCACCTTCGCCCACACCTTGGATCACTTTACCACCCAGCTGCTCAGACATGGTTTGCATGCCGTAGCAAATGCCCAGTACAGGCACACCCGCAGTAAATACGTATTCAGGCGCACGCGGCGAGTTTTCAGCCGTTACACTTTCAGGTCCGCCAGCAAGAATAATACCGTTCGGGGCAAATTCGCGGATTTGGGCTTCTGTTACGTCCCAAGCCCATAATTCACAGTACACACCGATTTCACGGATACGACGGGCAATCAGTTGAGTGTACTGAGATCCAAAATCGAGGATCAGTATCTTGTGCTCATGAATATCGCTCATGGGTAACCTTTATCTCATCTATTGTTTTAACATTGCTCAACGCGGCGAGAGCCAGCCTTGAGTATTGGATCACACGCTTTACAAAGGGGCGGCTTATTGCCGCCCCCTCTTATCAAACGATTAAGAACCTGAACGGTAGTTCGGTGCTTCTTTAGTGATAGTCACATCGTGCACATGGGACTCGCCCATGCCTGCTGAAGTCACTTTCACAAATTGGGCTTTTTCATTCAGTTCTAGAATGGTGGCACAACCCGTTAAGCCCATGCATGAACGCAGACCGCCCATATGTTGATGGATGATTTCCTTCAACTTGCCTTTGTAAGGCACGCGCGCTTCAACACCTTCTGGGACTAACTTATCGGCAGCATTATCGGATTGGAAATAACGGTCAGAAGATCCTTGAGACATAGCGCCTAAAGAACCCATGCCGCGATATGACTTGTATGCACGGCCTTGATAAAGTTCAGTTTCGCCTGGCGCTTCCTCAGTTCCCGCAAACATTGAGCCCGCCATGATGCAAGATGCACCCGCGGCTAATGCTTTGGCTAAGTCACCAGAGAAACGAATACCACCATCGGCAATAACAGGAATACCTAGGCTCTTCATGGCTGCGGCAGCATCTGAAACGGCTGTGATTTGTGGCACGCCAACACCAGTTACGATACGAGTCGTACAGATAGAACCAGGGCCAATGCCCACTTTAACTGCGTTAACGCCCGCTTCGACCAGCGCTAATGCGCCTTCAGCCGTGGCAACGTTACCGCCGATAATTTGCAAATCAGGATGTTTTGCGCGAGTTTCACGAATGCGCTGTAAAACGCCTTCTGAATGTCCGTGGGAAGAATCGATAAGTAATACGTCAACGCCAGCTTTAACGAGTGCGTCAACTCGCTCTTCGTTACCTGCGCCCGCACCAACTGCAGCGCCAACACGTAAACGGCCTAACTCATCTTTACAGGCGTTAGGTTTACGTTCGGCTTTCTCGAAGTCTTTAACTGTGATGAGGCCTTTCAGCTTATAGTTATCATCAACCACAAGCACTTTTTCGATACGGTGTGAGTGCATCAACTTTTGCACTTCATCTAATTTAGTGCCTTCGGCAACTGTGACTAAACGCGCTTTAGGCGTCATCACTTCCTCTACCGTTTTGCTCCAATCCGTCACGAAACGTACGTCACGGCCAGTAATGATACCGACCAGCTCGTTTGCTTCGTTAACCACGGGATAACCCGCAAAACCATTCTTCAGTGTTAACACTTTCAGATCGGCTAAGGTCGTTGATGGTGTCACAGTTACAGGTTGTTGAACCACGCCCGCTTCGTAAATTTTTACTTTACGAACTTCTTCGGCTTGTTTTTCAATGCTCATGTTTTTATGAATAAAGCCTAAGCCGCCTTCCTGCGCCATAGCGATCGCAAGACGAGCTTCGGTAACTGTGTCCATAGCGGCAGACACAAGTGGGATATTCAATTCTATGGTATTGGTCAGGCGAGTTTTAAGAATGGCGGTATTTGGGAGTACAGTCGAATGCGCAGGAACAAGCAACACATCGTCAAAAGTAAGCGCTTCTTTAATTAAACGTAGCATATGCAACATCTCCCCAGTTGAGTAGGATTTAGAGGTGAAATATTGCGGCGGGATTATACCTTGCATATCGGCACTGGTAAATGGAAAATAGCAAATATCCCCATTTAATTGAGTAATTCGATGCAAGGCACCAAAAACAATATTTATACTGTCTCGCGGCTCAATGGTGAAGTCAGACAAATTCTCGAGGGACAACTGGGTAAAATTTGGCTCAATGGCGAAATATCCAACTTTTCCTCCCCCAGCTCAGGTCATTGGTATCTCACCTTAAAAGACCACTCTTCCCAGATCCGTTGCGCCATGTTTAAAGGCCGTAACCAAACGGTCAGCTTTAAGCCCATCAATGGTCAGCAAGTGTTAGTCAAAGGCGCGATCAGCGTGTATGAACCCAGAGGCGACTATCAATTATTAATTGACTCCATGCTGCCCGCAGGGGATGGATTACTCGCCCAGCAGTTCGATGCGCTCAAAATGAAGCTCGCCGCCGATGGATTATTCGCCGCCGACACCAAAAGACCATTGCCGAAAAATATCCAACGCATTGGCGTTATTACTTCGCCAACCGGCGCGGCGATTCGCGATGTCTTACACGTACTCGCAAGGCGCGACCCTTCAATCGAAGTCATTATCTATCCGACTCAAGTTCAAGGTGAAACCGCAGCTCAGAGTATTTGTCAGGCAATCAATATCGCCAACCAGCGTTTAGAAGTCGATGTATTACTGCTCACCCGTGGCGGCGGTTCGCTTGAGGATTTGTGGTGTTTTAACAGCGAAGCTCTCGCCCACACAATTTATAACAGCGCCCTGCCCGTGGTCAGCGCTGTCGGCCATGAAGTCGACACCACCATCAGCGATTACGTTGCTGATATTCGCGCCCCAACACCGTCTGCAGGTGCAGAGTTGTTATCCCAAGATAGCGACAATAAGGCGCAAAAACTCGCAACAGCCTTATCGCGCTTGCAACAAAGTGCGAAACATTATCAGCTCAAACAAGAAAGACGGCTCAGCTTGATTGAGCACAGACTGCAACGCCAAGATCCTAAACGGACCTTGCAACAGTTCGAGCAAAGATTCGATGAGATGCAATTAAGACTGGAGTCGGCGCTGTCGAATCGCTTGCACATACTCAGCCGCCGTCAGCAGTTGCTCGCAAGTCGCCTTGAACAGCAATCTCCCAAGCATAAGCTCGCCATTGAGGGTAACCGCCTAAGTTATCTTGCGAGTCGCTTACAGGATGCATTACAGGACAAACTGAGCCAAAGTGAGCAACGGATAAAATACGCGGCCCATCAACTCGAAACCGTCAGCCCGCTTGCTACCTTGAGCCGTGGCTACAGCATCACCACTGACATCCACAATCAAGTGGTCGACTCTGCCGATAAACTGACAATCGGTGATAGCCTGCAAACCCGCTTGCGCCATGGACAAGTGATATCAACCGTCACACAGATAAAGCTGCTTGAATAAGTTGATAGTTAGAATACTGATATTTATAGCTTAGATAAGCAATTTTATACTTAAGGTGAAAACAATAAGGCGCAGAATTTATCTGCGCCTTTCTATGTTGTCTAGTTTTGTTCTAGCATCCCATGCAAATGGTTTTATTGAATGCTGAATTGGCTAGCTTAAATGTAGTCTTACATCGACCCCGCGAGTATCGGCATACTCTTGGCGGCGCTTATCCATTCGCGATTGGTACAAGTTAGTGTCTGCCGAACGCAGCCATTCATGGGGATCGGCCACCTCAGAGTTTAACGATATCCCAAAACTGCACTGACAATCCTTAAAGCCTTGGCTGGCTAATTGTTCACCTAACCCATTTAACAAACTCAGCAATAGCGGGATCCCTGCCGAAGACGTCACAACCACAAACTCATCACCACTAATACGATAAAGCTTTAAATGCGCTAAGTCCGTTGCTTGCAATAACTGCACTATCGATTGCAGTAATCTATCGCCCTCTTGATGGCCGAGCGTTTCGTTAACACTTTTCAGGCTATCGATATTCAATAGCGCTAAAGCCATAGGCTGCACCACTTTATCGGCGAAGCCTAATTGAGAATTCATATATTCATCAAAGGCATAACGATTGCCGACTCGGGTCAAGCCATCTAAGCGGGCCTTTTCCCACGCAATCGCGAGCTCTTCAATATGCGCCTTACGTTCCTCTGCGAGTAACTTAAGCTTATTCGCTAACGCTAAGGACAACAGCAGCGCATCGGCCGTACCGCCCATCAGCGTCGCCAGCTCCGCATGTTCAATAAAGTCAGGGGTTAGGCCCATATTCCCGGGCAAAATAATCACCGCAGGCAAGAGTAAACAAGTAAAGGCGAGAATAAAATAACGTGCAGGAGCAAAGCCTTTCATCAAGCAGACATTACCACAGGTAATCGCTAAGGCAATCCACAACATGATCAGCACTGAGGCAATAATCGCCGTATAGGGCAACAACCAAATACTGGTCGGCAAAGCCACAATACAAGCAAACATCAAATACTGACTAAGGCGCCACAATCGTGGTGAGTAGCTAGGCAGCTGCAAGAAGTGCTTGTAAAACATGATATTAAAAATCGGCAAACTGATAAAAAACAGATGGTGCAACTCAAGGTAATGGAAATTAAACAAGTGCGCCGGCAAATGGAAGGTCAGTGCCCAGCCACCAAAATACGCGAAGACATAAAGGCCATAATAAAGAAAAGCTTTATCGAGAATAGATATATAAATCAGAATATTATATAAGGCGATAAACAATAAGCCGCCTAAGCACAGCAGCACGGCCATGGCGAGGCGATCAGACATCAACTGATGATCCGTCACGCTTTGCAGGGCAATCTCGGGAGGCGATGAATAATAACGGCTACTGAGCTTAACCAATAGCCAATAATCCGTCCCCATATTCAAGGTGACCTTACGGCCATAATCAAATAAAAATTCGTAGGGGGCACTGTAGCCGCTATGGGCATGTTGCGAACTGCCATCACTGCCGATTATCCAATAATCTACAGATTCGATAATCGAGTTACTCGCATCCACTACCCAATTCGACTGACGTTGATTGACCATCACAGGCGTGATCATCCAATAGTCACCGCCGGTTAAACTCACAGAGTTAGCTTCGTCGAGTTGGCCCATCCAATGGGGCACGGCATCAAACTGTTTTGGGGGCTGTTGATCCGCTTGAGCATGGAACAAATACGGCGAGTCCAACGCAATTTCAGCGCTTAATACAGAGGGACTTAATGTCCATATAAAAAGTAAAAAACACCAAAATAGGGTTTGTTTAAGTTTGTTCATCGGCTTATTTAAGTTAAAGGGCCATAGATCATTTAAACAGCTATGAAGTAAATGCTAATGCTGTCAATCTTAGTCGATAGTTGGAATTGTAGGTTAACTTTATGGCCACATTTAGTTTTTTACAATCAGTTAGGCTAAATTAGTCGAATATCCCATGCCGTATGGAGCTATTTTAGTCTCAAAGTCCAAACCGTGGTCTGAAATCCAAAATACAACTTAATACTGACTTATTTTTTGCTGGGATCCTATGCAGCCTCTATTGATGATTTTAGCCGCACAACTCCTGATTGCCAGTGGCAACCTCTTTGTCAAGTTGCTTGAAAATGATGCACCCGTGTTCCAACTGGTGCTCTACAGACAACTCTTTGCCACCTTGCTAGTGCTGCCTTTTGTGTGGCGCTTGCAGGGTAATCTCAAACTGAGCCCTTATTACAAAGTGCATCTTGCCCGCGCCCTATTGATTGGACTCGGCAATGCCATTTTTATGCTTGCCATTTTGCATCTTCCCCTCGCAACGGTAACCGCCGTGATTTATACCTCACCTTTGTTACTCCTCGTGCTTTCTGCGTTATTTTTGCATGAACGCATAGGCTATCGACGCTCAGTTGCGGGGATCATTGGTTTTACTGGCATTTTACTTATCAGCCAACCAACAGAGTTTAACCTGTATATAGGTTTAGCCTTTTTCGGCGCTATGACGTCGGCGTTGAATAGTTTGATTTTAAAGGCCTATTCGACCCATGAACATCCTTTCTCTATGCTCTTTTGGTCTAATGCCTTTGCGATGATATTTCTGATACCAGCGACCTTATACGAAGGCGCGGATTTTAGTTTGCCAGTAGCACAGGTGGGATTAACGTTGGGACTATTTTATATTGGTATGACTTATCTCATCATTCATGCCTATCGACGTGCCGATGCGAGCCAAATGGCGCCTGTTGAATATACCGGATTGATTTTTGCAGCCTTGTTCGGCTGGTGGATACTCGGTGAAGAACTCAGCCTAGTGATGTTAATCGGCATTGGATTAGTCATTTTCTCATCCATATTGCCCAGCTACAGCGAGCTAAAAGCAAAATGGAAAAGCCGGCGAAGTTGACCTTGGCCGGCTCTTGTCATCGACTGCTAAATTAACGCAGTGAGATCAAAACGATTGGTTTTAGAAGCGGAATTTGCCGCCAATATACACGCCATCTTCGAAAGTGAAATCGCGGGCGTCATCGTACTCATAGGCAATCTTGCGATAACCGACATAAAACGCCATGTTTGGCGTGACGCGATATTGCACTTTTGAATCGAGCTCATATTGGCCATCAACATTGCCAAACGACAAGACTGACGGTGCGTAGTAAGCGGCGGCGTGTAATGAAATATTAGGTCCCATAGATAGCGCATAACGGCCACCAACAGAAATGGCGCTGCCATTTGGAGAATAGTCAGACCAAAGCTGACTTAACTTAGCGCCAACTTCAAAGTGATGCACACCCACATCATGGGTCATGTGCATTGCACCTTGGGCAATATGGCCACCCTCGTCGGCATAGATATAACCTAACACTGCGTTAGTATCTTTGTTCAATTGCAGCTCTAACTCAGTAGAAACCACATCGTTGTTCAACCCAAGATTAAATTCTGACGCATTCACTTGCAGCGCTGCCGCACTCAATAATAAAACACTTGCTACTCTGAACTTAGCCATAAAAACACCTCAATAAATGACTGTGGGTAATAGCCGCGGATCATACCGAATAAATAAAGAAAATCAGCCTATTTGCGTATAAATGGGGATAATTTGCGAGGGATATACAAATGTAAAACAAACTCGAAACAGCTGAAGATCTAAGTCTTTTCACTTACAGCACAATTACACCGCTTGAATACGATCACCCACTAAAGACTGCATTATCGCTTCAGCGTCGACATTGGCACTTAAGGCTAAATAATACCAACCCACTGTGTTGCCCGTGCCGCGGATACTCAAATAATCACGCCAAAACTGAAAGCCCGCCTTCAACAAATTGGCTTGGCTCGACGTATTCTCGGCTCGAATAGTGGCGTATAAAATCGAGATCCCTAAAGCCTTCGCCACTTCGATACGTTTTTGCGTTAAACCTTGGGCAATGCCTTGACGTCGATAATGGGACGACACCACCAGATAACCCAATTCACCGACAGTGCCTTTACCAGCTTTTATCGCAGCGCAACCGACTATCTCACCCTCAAAGGTTTTCGCTAAGATCACCGCACGAGAATCGAAAAATACCTGATGATCCAGCGGATGGGCGTTATCATCACGCCCATCAATCAATTGGGCCGCCAGCGCTAATTCCTCTGGCTGTTCACTTATTACAAACTGAATGTCACTCATATCCAGATTAAACCGTTAATGTTGCCAACATACGGGGAGTGCACGCCACTTAGCTGTGCACTCATATCCCACTTCGCTATCACTCTCAAACTACAAATCTAACAGAGCACTATTGATATAACTTTTTATATACTAATGCACTACAGATACAAGAGGGTCGCCATACCTAAGAAAGTAAAGAAGCCCACCACATCTGTCACTGTGGTCAAGATCACTGAACCCGACAGCGCCGCATCTTGATTAAACTTCTGCAGCACCATAGGCACGACCACGCCAGCAATTGCTGCCACGGCCATGTTAATCAAAATTGCGCAGCCAATCACTATGCCTATGGTCGCTTCACCGAACCACCAGCCCGCGACTAAACCTATAACTATCGCCCACAAAAATCCGTTAACTATGCCAATACCGAGTTCGTTCTTCATTAACGAAAACAAGTTACCCGCTGAAATCTGTCCCATGGCCATACCGCGGATCATCAGCGTCAACGACTGACTACCCGCAATGCCGCCCATAGAAGCCACAATCGGCATTAACACTGCTAACGCGACCACTTGGGATAACACATTTTCAAATAAGCCAATCGTCGCCGAAGCGAGGAAAGCCGTCAGTAAATTGATCCCGAGCCACACAGCGCGGCGCTGGGCGCCCTTCATAATAGGCGCGAACAAGTCGTCGGACTCATCCATACCCGCAGTCGCCATCAATTGCGCTTCATAATGTTCACGCACTAAAGCGGTCGCAGTTCGCAGCGTCACGCGACCAATTAACTCTCCAGACTCATCGATCACAGGCAATTCGATTTCGCGGCTGTGCTCTATCGCTTCGGCCGCTTCCAATAAACTCGTGTCAGCGGATAACGCACGGCTATCCTCGGACAAAAGTGAAATCAATAATTCATCGGGATTATGTTTAAAAATGTCATACCGACGCACTGTGCCTTGATACTTATCCTGATCATCAACGATAAACAAATTGTCGTTACAATCGAGTTCAATACGGCGGAAAAAGCGCTGTGCCTGCGCAACGCTCGCCTTATCACTGAGCACCAACATTTGATGATCGGTATAACGGCCGATTTCATTCTCAGAGTACTGATCGTAGAGTTCGAATCGTTGTCGCTGACGCTCGCCCATCTGAGCCAAGGCGCGATCGGTAAAACTTTCAGGGAGATAATCACTCCACTCAATTAAATCTTCTGGGCTTAACTGAGCAAATAGCAAGTCCACTTCATTGTCGGGCATCCGTTTGAGGATCCCCATGCGCGGATCGGCACGCATTAAGCTCAACACTGTCACTCGGTCAGCAAATTCAACTTGCTGCCAACGCTCGTAACGCTCATCCAAGGGCAAGGATTCAAGCGCTAAGGCTATGGTTCCAGGTTCTGAGTCATTCAAAATTTCGCTAAACACTTCAGCTTGTTCTTCGCCTTCAACTTCAGTGAGTTGTTGAACAACCTGCCCCACGTCCGCTTGCATGTTTGTTTCGTATTCTGCGTCATTTTCTGTCACACAGATGCCCTTTTCTTTAGCTACAAAATTGCTGTAACTATATTGATAATTAAGTAAATTAGCAAACCCGCAAAATGAATTGCGCACAACTATATTGCTGAAAATCATTTTTGGGTTTATGCTGTTTGACTAAGATCCTATGGAGGTGAACATGACTACGAATATATACAGCCAATCAGCGACAGACATTCAAGGCAACACAGTAAGTTTAGAGCAGTATCGAGGCAAAGTACTCTTGATCGTTAACACCGCCAGTGAATGTGGATTTACACCGCAATACAAGGGATTAGAAGCATTATATCAAGAATACAAAGATCAAGGATTAGTGATTTTAGGCTTTCCTTGCAATCAATTTGGCGCCCAAGAAAAAAC
Organism: Shewanella sp. N2AIL; assembly: GCF_022690845.1. Lineage (NCBI taxonomy): Bacteria > Pseudomonadati > Pseudomonadota > Gammaproteobacteria > Alteromonadales > Shewanellaceae > Shewanella > Shewanella sp. N2AIL. The sequence goes on from NZ_JALBYT010000003.1 coordinate 180,836, forward strand.
CGATGAGCAAGGAATTCAAGCCTTTTGTGAATTGAATTTTGGCGTGACGTTTCCGCTATTTTCTAAAATAGAAGTGAATGGCGAACATACTCATCCACTTTATCAATACCTTAAGAAAGCTGCTCCCGGTGTATTAGGTACTCAAGGTATCAAATGGAATTTCACCAAATTTTTAGTTAATCGCCAAGGCGAAGCGATTGAACGATTTGCATCGACCACGAAACCCGAAGCATTAGAAAGTAAAATTGCCGCTTTGCTAAAATAATTTACTCGCTATCTATTTGAAATTTTGCGTTTTATAAAAATTTAGATTTATTTTAACTTTTTTATGGAACTTTAACCGTACAAGCCCCCTCAAATGTATTGAACAGTGAATGTCTTTTTCATGTTCATCATCTCCCTGGGGCTTCTAGCGCGGCCCCCTTGACCTAGGAATAGGTCACTAGGCAACCATTGGGTTGCCTTTTTTTATCCCAATGATTTATATGTACAATAAATGTAATAGCACATTTCAACTGCTTTCTATCTCTCAGAAATTCTTTTTTAAACTTTTTAGGATTTTTTTGCGATATCGATGAACTTAATTAAAAATGGCGACTCTGAGTATAGGTAAGGATTAACGGATAAGATTAAATGCACCTTGAGAATGAAATATGTGAGTCGCAGTTTCATCTACTCAAATGACACAGTTTCTGTTTTATCGCATTGAGTCTAATTAGTTGGTCGTTCATCATCATCTCCCTTTTGGGACACAATAGAAAACACGCTAGCGCACTGAATTCTACTTGTATCCCGCACTGATTTCCTTGTGGCAACCTTAGGTTGCCATTTTTTTTGCTTAAATTTCAACAAGCGCTAACGCTAGCTCATAGATTAATAAGCTGACACGCGTTGAATTTTTATCGCTATGATTTTAATGTAAAACAAATGTAGCACTTAAGTGTGAGCGCTCAATATTTCCCAGAAAAATACCCCAGAAAATATTTTTAAACTTTTTGGGATTTTTTTCTGATATCGGTGAACTTAATTAAAAATGGCGACTCTGAGTATAGGTAAGGATTAACGGATAAGATTAAATGCACCTTGAGAATGAAATATGTGGAGTCGCAGTTTCATTCACTCAAATGACACAGTTTCTGTTTTATCGCATTGAGTCTAATTAGTTGGTCGTTCATCATCATCTCCCTTTTGGGACACAATAGAAAACACGCTAGCGCACTGAATTCTATTTGTATCCCGCACTGATTTCCTTGTGGCAACCTTAGGTTGCCATTTTTTTTGCCTAAATTTCTATACGCACCTAAATCGCTATAATCGCCTAAATGTCTATAATATTAGCGACTTGTCTAATTGAACTTGAATCGAAGGGTGATAGCCTGCGCGAGCCTTTGTATAGATATCTTTTAATTCAGTGTGATATCCCGCGATTTGCAGCTCAGCATAAAGTGGCCGCACAAATTTACCGCGTCCAATACGCACTAAATAAGCACTTAAAGCCTGCAACACAGGGTCGTAATGATTGCGAATCGCCACTCTAAACCAATCACAGGCAATTTCCGCATTAGTCGATTGAGTGAATCGGAACGTTTCGTCCAGATCCATCAGTTGCACTTGGCTGACGACTTCCGGTAATTGGGTCAGAAAATACTGCCAATGATGTACACGCCAATCTTTCACGCTTAATCGGCTCGCGGCCGTTCCCTGTAAAAAACACGCCAGCGCATCATCGACTTTATCTAAACTCATGGATGTTGGTCCGCAATATCCCTCGGGCAAACCTTCGCCATAAATCCACGTTAGCAGCTCGGCTTCGGTAATCTTATCTGAGTGTAATGGCAGTAAGGTTTGCTGCGCGTATTCGACAAACACTTCGGTGGTAATCGCCTTAAAGGCAAAATGATCCACATAGTTGCGTAAAAATTTATCGAACGCCACTCGCCCTAGCCTGCGCTCGAGATCATGGACAAACATCGAGGCTTTATCATAGGTAAAACGATTAAAGGCAAGGTTGGGATCGCCCTGTTGCACATTGGCGGGCAAGGTTTGTTTATCCTTAGGCAAAGACGCCATTTCTTCTGTTAAGCGACCAAACTCTATCACCCACTCCAACTCTGCCTGCTCTTTGCCGTAAACCGCTTCCACGATACGGTTAGTAAAGTAAGTCGTAAAACCTTCGTTTAACCAGAGATCTCGCCAGGTTGCATTACTGACTAAATTGCCCGTCCACGAATGCGCTAACTCATGGGCAACGGTTGACACTAAGCTTTTATCGCCGGCGATGAGTGTGGGCGTTAAAAAGGCTAACCGCGGATTTTCCATCCCGCCAAAAGGGAAACTCGGCGGCAAGATAATCATGTCATAACGGCCCCACACATAAGGACCTAACAATGACTCGGCAACGTCGAGCATATATTCGGTATCTTCAAACTCTTTTGCGGCGGCGACCAACATACTTGGCTCGGTATAAACCCCGCATCTTGGGCCTATCGCTTGAAAGGCAATATCACCGACGGCCAGCGCCATTAAATGGGTCGGGATAGGTCGTTCCATCTCAAAGTGAAACACACCATTAAGCGGTGTGTCGGGATGATTCATCGCACTCATCACTGCGCGCATGCCTTTGGGCACTTGCACTTTAGCATCAAAGGTCACTCTCGCCTTAGGCGTGTCCTGTAGTGGGATCCAGCTGCGGGCATTGATCGGTTGCGATTGGCTAAAGAGATAAGGTAACTGTTTACCCGCAGTTTGCTCAGGTGCTAGCCACTGTAATCCTTGGGCGGCTGGAGAGGTTTGATAGTGAATGCAAACCTGTTTGCAAGGTGACGTTGGCAAACTGATACATAATTTTTGCCCGAGAATGGAATTGGCTTCACTCAGTACAAATTCGAGCGGCTCCTCATTCGCTTCTATTAAAAAACTCACTGTATCAGTGGCATTGACGCTATCTGCAGCATTCACAGAAGTAACCGCGAGTATGGTTAGATCGCGGCTATCGAGCCAAAGCTCTGCTACATCGGGCTCAAGGTATTCCAAGGACAGCGTCGCTTTACCGAAAAGACGCTGCGCGTCAAAATCCACCACTAAATCCAAAGAGACATGTCTCACTTGCACTTGTTCGGTATTAGCAAAAGAATGGTAATCTCGGGTTAAATTCCAAGTCGTTGCATCCGCTAACTTATTCTTAGTTGTTTGTAACACTGTCGCCTCGATATTCAAGTTCTGGGCTCTGGGTTCAGGGCTCTGGGCGCTAGCCCTCTAAGCTCTGGCTCTTAATTGTTAGGGTAAGTTTGAATGCTTAATCATGAGTTGTATGCCACGCAGCTGTGGTGCAGCGCTTCATGACTTGCCACTGTTATAACTACACAGTCATAACTTGCCACTGTCATAACTCATCACGGATTGCTAGTCGTTATTATCGACTGCACATTTGCTCAGAGGCAAATCGTAACTGAGCTTTAAGTCAGCTTATCGGCACCTTATAGGCGAGTTTTTTGTAACAGTTCATCTTTGACGGCGATCGCAGAACAGCAATCGGTTTTCTTTCGTGATGCAAGATTTGCCCGTTGCGACGGCCAACAGCGCCAATAGCGATGTGCAAACGGAGCAAACGGAGCAAACGGAGCAAACGGAGCAAACGGAGCAAACGGAGCAAACGGAGCAAAAATCGAGGCTCGCGCTTCTTAATAAAAACAAAATGCAAAATTATTTAAAATATTTCGCACTTTCTCTGAACTAATTTAAGGATGCTGAGTCAGATATTATGAACCGAATCTTTGTAATGAGTTTCTTCGTTCATCATCATTCTCCTTTAGATGGTTTCTAGCGCGACCGTCCCAAGATTCCGAATTGGAATTTACAGCAACCTATTTAGGTTGCTTTTTTTATGCCTTTTATTTGGCATTTACCAAACATAATGACCAAACATCATCGCCCAGATAAAAACCCAGAAACAAAAAAGGACCTCCGAGGAGGTCCTTGATTAATAAGCCGTTTGGCTTACAAGCGGATACCCACTTGTTCTAAATCTTTAGCAACTACGCTCTTAGGCAGAGTCACATAACCGTCTTTCTCAACCACTTGCTGACCTTGCTTAGACAGCACATAACGTAGGAATTCTTTTTCCATTGGTGCTAAGTCTTTGTTTGGTTGCTTGTTCACGTAAACATATAGGTAACGTGATAGTGGGTAAGTACCGTTAGCTGCGTTTTCTGCAGTTGCTTCGATAAACTCTTCGCCTTTCTTAGCAATCGCAACTGCTTTAACACCAGCAGTTTTGTAACCGATACCTGAGTAACCAATCGCGTTTAGAGATTGAGAAACAGATTGCACTACAGATGCAGAACCTGGTTGCTCGTTCACGTTCGCTTTGAAGTCGCCTTTACACAGTGCGTGCTCTTTAAAGTAACCGTAAGTACCAGATACCGAGTTACGACCGTAAAGTTGAACGTCTTTAGCTGACCAGTTACCGTCTAAGCCCAGCTCGCCCCAACGTTGGATGTCGCTGCTACCACATTTGTGAGTAGAAGAGAAAATACCATCAACTTGTTCAACGCTTAAACCTTTGATTGGGTTATCTTTATGTACGAATACTGCTAAAGCATCGATAGCTACGCGAACCGCAGTTGGCTTATAACCATAATGTTTTTCGAACGCTTCAATTTCGTTTGGCTTCATCTTGCGGCTCATTGGGCCGAACTGTGAAGTGCCTTCTGTCAACGCTGGTGGCGCAGTAGAAGAACCCGCCGCTTGGATCTGGATGTTGACGTTAGGGTACATTTGTTTAAATTCTTCAGCCCAAAGTGTCATCATGTTGGCTAACGTATCTGAACCTACAGATGATAAGTTGCCTGACACGCCACTTGCTTTTTCATAAGTTGGCAGAGATTGATCAATCGATGCCATCGCAGTTGCAGAGAATACACCAGCAGCTGTTAGGGTAATCGCGCCGACAAGCTTTTTCAGTTTCATTATGTGCTCCAGTAGTAAGCTAACTAATTTGTAACTTAAGTTTCTTCAGACGCAGCCAGTATCAATCGCTACAATGACAATTCTATGTCTGTGATGTGACACTTAGATGACAATGCGTTATTTATCGCTTTTTTCTGTCACTAATAAACAACTCTCTGAACCTAGAAACAAAAACAGGCCATAATGGCCTGTTTTTATTATTAATTGCGAATATTTCACTTAAGCAATTTACTTCTTACGCTCGATAAGATGTAAAGGAATAACAAAGCTAAACGTACTGCCTTTACCCACTTCACTGCTGATTTTAAGCTCACTGTGATGATGGTTAAGCGCATGCTTTACTATCGCAAGACCTAGACCACTGCCACCGGTTTGCCTTGATCGCGCACTGTCTACCCGATAAAAACGTTCAGTTAATCGACCTATGTGCTGAGGCGCAATGCCTTCGCCCGAATCCGTTACGCTAAAGATAGCTCCCGTTGCCATGCTGCGCCACTGCACTGTGATTTTACCGCCGGGTTCAGTGTAACGAATCGCGTTAGAAATCAAGTTTGAACAAGCACTTCTTAGCTGTAATTCATTACCGTGGGAATCAAGCCCAGGTTCGCAATAGAAGCTCAGCTCGTATCTATCTTGTGCCAGCGCTTTAGCTTCCTCCTTGAGCACTTCCATCAACTGCGTCATGTTCACTGTATGTTCGAGGTTGATATCGGCCGCATCTTCAATCCGCGATAACATCAATAGCTGTTCGACCATAGATTGCATTCGCCGCGTCTGCTGCTGCATTAAAGCCAGTGGTTTGACGTTCATCGAATCGGGCTCGGCCATGCTTTGCATCATTTCGAGATAACCCTGCAACACAGTGAGCGGCGTTTTCAGCTCATGTGACACATTCGCGACAAACTCTTTACGCATGCCCTCAAGCTGACGTATACGAGTGATATCCCGCGCAATTAACAGTAGCTGCCTATCACCGTAGGCCATGATACGGATCTCAAGCAAACGCCTATCCGATACTGGCGAAGGTAACTCCAGCGGCTCTTTGTATTGTGCGGATTTAATATAAGCGGAAAAATCAGGATGGCGGATCAAGTTATCAATACGTTGGCCATTATCCTGCGGCCAAACAAAACCGAGAATAAGCTGCGCTAACTTGTTGCACCATAAAATATTATGCTCTGAATCGAGCACCACAGCTGCATCGGGTAACGCCTCTGCACCTTGGCGGAATCGCGCCAACAATGCGGCTAATTGACCGACACGTCGACGATTTTTCCCTTGAAGGCGATAAATGCCATTAAACACCCCTTCCCAACTCCCACTGCCCTGCGGCGGTGTGAGTTTCCTATCGCGCCATAACCAAAAGTTAAGCCGTGATAATTGTCGGTAATGCCAGCAAACCAGCCCTAGCATGCCGATAAAGAGTATCCAGAGAAGTTTCCCTACCAATAAACCTATTAGCGCACAAAGCAGTAGATATAAGGCTAAGCGCGTAAACAACCGGTACCCTGAATAAGAGTCAGACATAGATAAACCCAAACATCAGGCTAAATAAGAGGAGCACAAGATAGCCTAAAAGCTAACTTGTGCCTAACACTTATTCGGCACTAAATGCGTGTAGAGAAACGATAACCTGCGCCACGAACCGTTTGGATCAAGCGGTCGTGACCAGACTCTTCAACGGCTTTACGAAGGCGTCTGATATGCACGTCAACGGTTCTGTCTTCAACATACACATTGGTTCCCCACACATTGTCGAGCAGCTGTTCGCGGCTGTAGACACGTTCTGGGTGGGTCATGAAAAAGTGTAATAAACGAAATTCGGTTGGGCCCATATCTAATACAGTATCGCCTACGCTCACCCTGTGGCTCACAGGATCGAGCATTAAGCCCTGCACATCAATGGTTTCTTCTAAACGAGTCGGTGCACTGCGACGCAATACGGCCTTAATACGTGCGACCAGTTCTTTAGGGGAGAAAGGTTTAGTGATGTAATCATCGGCGCCGACTTCGAGACCTTTGACTTTATCTTCCTCTTCACCGCGGGCAGTTAACATGATGATCGGAATTTGGCGCGTGAACTCATCTTGCTTCAAGCGTTTCGCCAATTGAATACCACTTCCGCCAGGAAACATCCAATCCAATAAAATCAGATCGGGGTAAGGCTCCTTTAGCAGCGCAATGGCCGAATCAAAATCTTCCGCCGCAGAGGTCGTAAACCCATGCTGTTCCATTACAAAAGTCAGCATCTCGCGGATGGCTAACTCGTCTTCTACTATCAATATCCTTGCAGTCATAAGTGATTTTCTGTCAGTGAATGTCAACACGGCTATTATTAGTCATTTTTATTACAGATTTATGAATTAGCACGCCGTTTGAGCCATATAGTAGTAATATTTGTCATAATAAGTTTATATAACTGTTTGTTTATAGCAATAAAAAAGGAGGCAATATGCCTCCTTAATTGAATCTTAATACTGGATTTAGAATTTGTGTTCTAAGCCAACACCGATATATTTGTCATCATCAGTAGACGCTTCTAACGAACGATTGGTGTAGAAAGCGAAGACTTTAGTCGGTTTAGCCAGTGCATAATCAGCACCTACTGACCATGAATCACCTTTGTCTTCCATGTCTTGATATTGTGCTTTTAAAGTAACAGCATCGATATCATAGGCAGCGCTGAACAGATAACCGTTAACACTATCAGTAGTTACAGGTAGAGCATTTTTATACGTCTCTTCCTGTTGTTGGTACATACCACCTAAGGTTAAATTAGCGATTTTACCTTGAACCGATGCACGCAGGATTTCATAACCTTTCACATCTGAGTCATAAGCAATAGCAGCATAGATAGGTGATTTTTTCAGTTTAGCGTCACCGTACATAGCGGCTAAGCTGAAACCATCTTGACCCTGTTGGTCAGCATCACCTTCAGCAGCATAAGTCGCACCGAATACAAAACCGCTGATTGATGGAGATAAGTAAGTCGCAGTTTGACCTAAACGGTTGTCGCCTTTGAACAGGCTTTTTAAGTCGCCAGATAAATCGTTAAATTGATCAACGTTACCTTGAGAGATTTTTAACAGCGTGTCGTTACGACCAACTGAGAACGAACCGAATGCGCCTTTTAGGCCAACAAATTGGTTACGAGCTTTAAAGTTGTCGCTAGTCGCAGCACCTGTATCAACTTCGTATTCAACTGTGTAGAACGCTTCCAGCGAGCTAGACAGTTCGAAATTACCCTTCACACCAAAACGAGAAGCATTACTTTGAATAGTTGTTGTAGCATCACCTTTCTCATCATTTGATTGAGCAGTGACATTCAACTTACCATAAACAGTCAGTGGCTCAGCGGCATAAGCTGAAGCCAGAGTTGCAGAAGCTAGCGCAGAAGCAAGTAGAGTTTTACAAAAAACGTTCATCATTTAATCCTTTCGACGTTATGTTCGTCTTGGTTATTGGTTTGGAACGACCGAAAGTGTGCAATGAATGTGTTTCAGTTTTATTTCAATTGTGACTGCTTAGTGCGCGAGGTAAAAAAACTGACGCTAAGCCTGGCAATAAACCCAGTAAAAATGCGGTCTGCAGCTGAGCTAATTCTTATGTTACAGTTTAATGAATTCTGATTAGCCACTAGAAATTAGCTGTCGAACACAGGTTTACCCCGCCCAAACTATGCCGTAAACTGCCACTTTAATTTTCAATGAGCGCCTCTTATGTGGTTTAAAAATCTTACTCTTTATCGTTTCAATAAACCTTTTGCCGTCGAAACCGAAGCGCTAGAAACTGCGTTGGCCGATTTCACTTTCTCCCCATGCTCAAGCCAAGATGTCAGTAAATTTGGTTTCTCAAATGCGTTAGGCAAAAAAGGCAGTTCTTTGGTACACAGCGCCGACAATCGCCATCTGATCTGTGTGACTAAAGAAGATAAAATCCTCCCAGGCCAAGTCGTCAAAGAAGCCCTAGAAGAAAAAGTCGCCCTCATTGAAGATGAAGAAAATCGTAAGATGGCGAAAAAAGAAAAAGATGCGCTAAAAGATGAAATCATCACAAGTTTACTGCCACGCGCTTTCTCGCGCCGCAGCCAGACTCACGCACTGATTTTGCCAGAACTGGAAATGATCCTTGTCGACAGTTCAAGCGCCACTAAGGCCGAAGAGTTATTAGCACTCCTACGCAAAGCACTCGGTAGTCTGCCAGTGATCCCATTGAGCTTTAAAGCGCCAGTCGAATCCAATTTAACCGAATGGTTAAAACTTGGCAGCGCGCCATTACCTTTTGAAATGCAAGATGAAGCTGAACTTAAATCCGAAGCAGATGAAGGCGGCATTGTACGTTTCAAGCAACAGGATTTAAAAGAAGACGAAGTCTTAGCTCACCTCGCAACAGGCAAGCAAGTCCACAAGTTAGCACTGCATTTCGGCCAGTCGATTGCACTATTATTGCAATCGGATGCCAGCGTAAAACGTCTTAAATTCTCTGAAGAATTTAGAGCGGGTAACGATGAAGTCGGCACTGATGACCCTATGGCACGTTTAGATGCAGACTTCGCCTTAATGGGCAGCGAGTTAGTCGCCTTGATGCATGCACTCGTGGCAGCACTAGGTGGACTCGAAGAAGCACAAGTTTAAGCCTAAGCAAGTTAGGTAAACTAAATCCGCGACTCACTCGTATTCTTCTTATATGAATAAGTTGAAATACAAAATAGCAAAAGGCGCACCGTCTAAATGAGGGTGCGCCTTTTTTGTATCAATCAAACGCCTAAATTTAAGGCATTCGGCCTAATCGCAAGCTGAATGCCATTTGATTTAGTCATTGGCTTTAGACACTAGCTCGCCTTTATTATCGAACGGCCAATCAATGCCTAACCAAGCCTTGAAGAAGGCTTTTTGCTGTTTAGTCGCTTTCGCATCGCCCTTAAGCACTAACTTACCGCTTTGCTGCTCCCCAAGGATGAGCTTAACTTGTTTGATTTTATCGTTGCTGAATAATGTCACTTCAATGCTATCGCCAGTCTTAAAGTCTTTAATGCGCTTATCAAAACCCGCAGCAGTCACCTTAAGACCATTAATCGCTAATACTTCATCCCCCGCGACGATACCCGCTCGCCACGCTGGGCCATTACGCAGTACTTGATCCAACACTAAAGATCCATGGGCGCTGCTTAACGTCATGCCGGCAAATGCCTCGACTTTTGAATCTTTGCCATAGGACATTGCTAACCCAGCCTGCGATAACAACTCAGGGAAATCTAATCTCATCGGGCTATTCACGTTTGCCTGCCACCAAGGCGCATAATCTTTGCCGGATAAATCCTTAAGGATATGCTGCACATCACTAACCCCATAGCCCTTTGGCACACGGTGATCTTGATATAAACGGCGATGCACATCGCGGTATGAATGCTTTAGCTTAGTATCTTGGAGCAACGAGAAATCTAACGCTAAGGAGGTTAAGTAACCCTCAGAGTAGATATTCACACTGTGATTAATCGCATAATCACCGCCCGTACTGCTCCACTCTCCTGCACTCGCCTCGGCAACAGATTGAGTTTCACGCCCAGGGTTGAGTTGGTTTTTCTCAACGCGTTTAGCTAAGTCTTCGAGGAACTCTTTAGGCGTCATCACCCCAGCACGCAGCAGTAACTGGCCTTGGAAATAACTGGTAGAGCCTTCGGCCATCCACAGTAATTCCGTCATGTTTTCATGCTGATAATCATAGGGCACGAGTCCAGCAGGACGATAGGCCTTTACGTTCCAGGTATGGATAAACTCATGGGATGCTGTGCTAATAAAGCGTAGGTAATCCTTGCGCTCACGGAAACTAAAACGCGGCAGTTGGATAACCGTAGAATTTAAATGTTCTGTCGCGCCACTGGCGCCGCTGGTGGCATGCACCATATACACATAACGATCAAAAGGATAATCATCCCAAATCGCCTTTGCTTGACCACTTAATGCCGTTAAATCCTTAACGACTTTATCGGCGTCATAGTTACCTTCACCCCAAAATACTAACTCATAGTTTTTGCCATTAGCACTAAATTGCTTATGAGTACTCACACCGGTTTCGATAGGGGAATCAATTAACACATCGTAATTTTGTGCGATAAAAGAATGCGCTGGCGTGCCAGAAGCCATACCGGAGTAACTTTGCCACGTTTCAGGAACGTTCAATTGAACCGATACAGGCTCAGAGCGAAATTGCGGGCTATACATGAACACGCCGCTGGCATCTAAATACGCGTGGCTCGCATCAATATGGCGAACCCTTTGGCCTAATTCATTAGCATACAACTGATAACTAACCGTCACGCTGGTTGGCTGCGTGAGCGCGACTTGCCATTCACCGCTCGCCGTACGTTTCCATGGGAGTTCATGACCTTGATTGTCTTTAGCGCTAAATAAACGCACACCGTCGGCCAAAGGCAATACTTGATATTTACCCGTGCGCCACACTGGCAGATTGACCGTAAAATCACTGGTATTCACTTCAGGAAAAGTCACACTCACTTGGGCGATATGATGCTCGGGTTTAACGAGGTCGATTTGATATTTCACATCGGCCAATACTTGGCCCGAGAATAATGCACTTAATATCAAGATTGATAATCTGTTGGGTTTCACTCTTGCTTCCTTCTGTTATTATGCTTCTTATGATTTTTCCAAGTATAACAAGTCGATGTAGCATCCTCATTAGGCGCTAACAAAAGCTAACAAAATAAGTTCCTTGACTTAAGGAATGAGGAATCACAGTTCAAATGCAAAAACTCACGGTTATTTTATTTACTTTGTTGCTGTCACTGCCTTTTAGCGTTCAAAGCCGAGATCTCGAAGCTGATGAGGTGGAGTTAAGAGAATCACCACAGCAAATGTATGATGTACTCAACAAATCCATTTCCTTCCCCCTTGCGTTCCAAAATCGTGACCAATTTGAGCGTGCAGCCCAAGAGCAAGGCTACAGCCCAATCGAATTTGAACAGATTTTGTATCTGCTGACTCGGCTGAATATGGAGCCGAACGTGAAAACTAAGGTCGGTTTTCAAGACGCAAAAAGCTTGATTGAACTCTTATCTACTGCGGCGCAATCGCCCTACGAACTTGCTATGGTCGCCATGTTGAATGGTCGTTACCTTGGCCGTACCGAACAGAAATATCAAGAAGCGATTGGCCTATATAATGAAGCGCTCACCCGCATTAACGACAGTTATGACATCGAAGCATTGATTCTTAAGCACAATATTCATGAGCACTTAGGCGGCTTACATTTATTGATCCGCCAAGAAGTACCGGCGTTGATGCACTTCCATACATACCGCGACATTGCTTATAAGCTCAGAAACGATTACTTAATCGCGGCGGCTGAAGCAAGACTGGGGTTCTATTACAATTTTAATCAGCAGCTCACCAAATCATTGCAGCATTACAGTGAAGCGATTCGGATCTCCAATCGCTCTAATTACCCAGCGATGAAAACCAATCTGCAATTACAACTTTCTAAGGTATATCGCGATTTAAAGCAGTGGGATGAAGCCCTTAAAAATGCCCACGAAGCCGCTGCCGGTTTTAAAAAGATGGGCAATGACACCTATCTTTCAAGCTGTATGACAGTGATCGCTATGGTCTATGGCGAACAAGGGGATTGGAATAAAGCGATTGATTACTACCTTAATGCCCAGCAATTAGATGCCAAACGCGGTAACTATATTGCCCAAGGCCTTAATTTCCACAATCTTGGTCAAGCCTACTCAAATATTAATGACAATGTTAACGCCCTAAAATATTTACTGATGGCGAACCAAATATTCAAAGAAAAACAAAGCCATCATTATCAGGTTTATAACGAACTCTTAATTGGCGAAATCGCGCAAACCAACCAAGATTGGCCGCTAATGATGACCCATGCCGACATCGCATTGGCATTGGCTATCGACTTAAAACTCGTCAATGAACAAAAAGCTGCCCTCACACTGATTGCCTCGGCGTCGCAAAAATTAGGGGAATTAACTAAAACCATCGATGCCCAAACCCGTATCATAGAGCTAGGTAACACCCTTGCAGAGAAAGAGAAAGACTCCCCAGTGTCGACCTCAGCCCTTGCGGAACAACAACTCAAACTTGAGCTCAACATGGTTCAGGGAAAACTTGCCGAGACAGTGAAGGAAAGCAACAGCACCCACACACTACTGCTTATCAGCTGCCTGATTGCCGGACTCTTGCTGCTGGTGATTGCGTATATGTTGCATCATCGCCGCAAAACCATGGCAAAAAACGCCGCATTAACTCAATTGAGCCTTCAGGAACCCTTCACCCATAACTTAGGCTATGCGGCGCTATTAGCGCACTTGGGCCATAATCAACATCAAGCGTCTACAACAGCTTTAGGGATTATCGCCTTCCCTGCCCAGCTCACGACCGACCTCGACTATGGCCAATATTTTAGTGATGCAGTAACGGTGCAACTGGCCACTCATCTAACCGATGCGCTCGCAGCACCTGTGTATGTGATACGCCAAGGGGTATTTGCAGTGCGTTTCACCCAAGCCGTTGAGCCAACGCACGTGCTCAGCCAGATACGCCAAAAACTCGACCAACAGCACATCGTCCATCATTTCCGGCTTGGTTTTGCCAACTTGCCACTGTTAGCGAAATCAGAAATCAAAATGGCCGCGAAATTAAAGTTTGAAACCGTGCAAATGGCGCTCGCCTGTGCCCGCAGTTTAGAGGGTAGTGACGATTATTATGTTGCCCTTAGAGCGCTCGACTTTGTCCCTCTAAGCTTATTTGCCAATCCGTTATTTTTACACCTTGAAAAAGGCATTGAGCGCGGGTTAATCAGATTAGATACCAACGGAAATAAAGAAGATGTTCGCTGGCCTTGCTGGGAAAATAACCAAGATAGGCAATTACTGGAAAATATTTGATCAATATCAGCAATTAATCACAGAGTCATAGGTAAATCGCATTTGCACTCTACGCCCAGTGTTATAACATTAGTATCATATGAGTTAACAGCTAATCTGGACATAGGATCGTCATGTTTTTTAGCCTTGCAGAGTTAGGACAACACTCAGGATGAAGGATTCGAGCGCTACCGTTTCACAACTTACCTTGCTGCAACAGAAACTTCATTCGGCCAAACTAGCCCTCGATGAAGTCAATGAAGACAGAAACGCAAAGTTACAGACATTACTGCAATTTATTGGTCACTTAAGCCTCGCCTGTAAAGGGCAAAATCTTGAGCTAGATAATAAACTCGCCAAACTTCGCCATAACTTAAATACGTTTGAGCGAGTCGATGAGGCATTGCCAGAATTAGTCGATGTCGAGCGCCTGTTAAAAGGTCAATATCACCATGTGATGGTACAACTTGAAGAGAGTCGTACGGGTTTGTCACAGGTGATCCGTCAAATCCAACGCGTGAACTCTGCACCTGAAAAACTCAAAAAAGAAGTCAATTACTTCAAACAAGATCTGGCTAAACCTTTCCACACAGTTTGGGAATATATTCCTAAAGTTAAGCAAATCATCGGCTTCTACGAAACCATATTACAGCTACAATTTAACGAATCAGAAAAACTCGATGTTTTGCCAAAACACAGGCAGCTAGCCCATGAGCTGGCGCAGATGATTTCGGAAATCGAGTTTCGTAAAGATCAGCGAGACCAAGTCTTAGTGATCAAAGAAGTGCTCTCTTCTGAGATTGAAGTTGATAGCTTGCTCGAAGCCTACCAAACCATTTTAGCGTTATTACTTGATAACATCGCCCGCGAGAAATCGGCATCGCAAGAATTTTTGTTTGCCCTCAATGATGCCTTAGCCGCAGTGCGTGAAGTGGTCAGTGAATCTTACAACCACAATCAACGCAGTTTTCAACTCAAGACCCAGTTGAATCGTGAGATCAATACCCGCGTCGATAACGCCGGTGAAATCATTATCGATGTGGAAGATGTCGTCGATCTTAAAGCCCAATTGACTGAGCAACTTAACTCTATCCGCTCGGCATTGGCCCGTAAAGAAGCCTTAGAGCAAAGAGAACAAGCCTTACTGCGTAAATCGATGGAGACGATGCGCAAAGAGCTTAATGAATTAAGTAACGAGGCAAACACCTACAAAGAGCGTTTGTTCGAACAGCAAAAACTTAACTTGCTCGACAGCTTAACTCAATTGCCTAACCGTGCCGCATTAGAAGAGCGCATGGATCTTGAATACCGTAACTATCAACGGCATAAATCTCCCCTGTGGGTCGCGGTTGCCGATATCGACCACTTCAAAACTATCAACGACAGCTTTGGTCACAGCACAGGCGACAAAACCCTGCAGGTGATTGCGATGGCATTGAAAAACTCGCTACGCGATACCGAATTTGTTGCCCGTTATGGCGGCGAAGAATTTGTCCTGCTATTACCGGATGTGGCACCTGCTGATATCGCTCAACTTTTAAACAGAGTGCGCGAGAAAGTAAAAAATATTCCATTTAAATTTAAAAATCAGAGAATTACAGTTACAGTATCTATAGGGGCTGCGCAAGTTATGGGAAGTGAGCTCATACATGAGACCTTCGAACGCGCCGATGCAGCACTCTACAAAGCGAAACACGAAAGCAGAGACAGGGTTGTGATTGACGTATAATTGAGCCCCACTATACGCCTCCTCTAATCACTCCTGTCATGACGAAGGAGTGATAAATGATAGTAAAAGTCAGCCCTAAAGGCAGCATGGATCAGCTTTCGCAACTTGAAGTTGATCGTCTCAAAAAAAGTGCCAAAAGCACGCTATATCAACTGTACCGCAACTGCTCCTTAGCAGTACTTGCCGCGGGTTTAAAAACCGACAACTCTAAAGCCCTATTCGAGCAATACCATGATTTCGATATCCACGTCCTACAACGGGAACGCGGTGTTAAATTAGAACTGGTCAACCCCCCTGAACAAGCCTTTGTCGATGGCCAAATAATCACCGGCATTCAAGAACATCTGTTCTCAGTCTTACGCGACATCCTTTATATCAGCGACAGATACGACTCGCTCAAACACATTAATCTGACCAACGCCCACCATATCACCAATGTGGTGTTTGATATTTTGCGTAACGCGCGGGCGATTGCCCCCATGAAAGACCCTAACGTCGTCGTCTGTTGGGGCGGGCACAGTATTAATGCTATCGAATACCAGTATACCCGCGAGGTAGGCTATCAACTTGGCCTGAGGGAATTGGACATTTGCACTGGCTGTGGTCCTGGCGCGATGGAAGGCCCGATGAAAGGCGCAGCCATAGGTCATGCCAAACAAAGGATTAAAAATGCCCGTTATATTGGTTTGACTGAGCCGAGTATTATTGCCGCCGAGCCACCGAATCAAATCGTCAATGAACTGGTGATCTTACCCGATATTGAAAAACGCCTCGAAGCCTTCGTGCGTTTAGGTCACGGCATTATTATCTTCCCAGGTGGTGCTGGCACGGCGGAAGAGTTGCTCTATATCTTAGGTATCTTACTCAACGAAGAAAACCAAGAAACCCCTTTCCCGCTGATCCTTACAGGCCCCACGGAAAGCGCCGATTACTTCATTAAGATTGATGAGTTCATTGCCTCAACCTTAGGCCCTGAAGCTCAGAAAAAGTATCAAATCATCATAGATAATCCCACTGAAGTAGCGCGTATCATGAAGAAAAGCATGGAGCAAGTGAAAGCCTATCGCCGCTCAACGGGTGATGCTTACCAATATCAATGGGCACTGAAGATTGAATCTGAATTCCAGTTACCTTTTGTCCCGAGCCACGAGGTGATGGCAAACTTGGACTTGCACTTCCAAACCAACAAAGCCGAGCTTGCCGCCAACCTGCGCAAAGCGTTTTCGGGTATAGTGGCAGGCAACGTCAAGTCGGAAACAATCAAGCACATAGAGCGCGATGGTCCCTTCCAATTGAAAGGCGATCCTAAACTCATGGATATGATGGATAAGCTCTTGAGTGCATTTGTGCAACAACAGAGAATGAAGCTTCCCGGAAGCGCTTATATTCCTTGCTACCAAATAGTGAAATAGAGAGCGAAACAACGACACCCCATGAACAAGTTTTTAATCATCGATGGTCTCAACTTGGTTCGCCGCATCTATGCGGCGATCCCCGATGAAACAGATATGCAAAGCCTCACAGAGCGCGTCAGTTCGGCGTGCACTAAACTGCTGCGGGTGCATCGCCCTACCCATGTGGCTATCGTGTGGGACGGTGATGAAATCTCATGGCGTAAACAGCTTTATCCCGATTACAAAAAAGGTCGTAAACCTATGCCAGAACCACTGGCGCAGGGTTTAGTTGCGCTGCAAGACCATTTAACCGCAATGCACATTGGCTCTATTTATGCCGCCACGGAGGCCGATGATGTGATTGCGACACTGGCGATAAAAACCGCTAAAGCGCAAGGTGAAGCCATAATTGTGTCAACCGACAAAGGTTTTAGTCAGCTTAATCATCGCCAAATTAGTCAATGGGATCACTTTAATCAGCAGTATCTTGATATTGCGGCGTTGGAACAAAAGCTTGGTGTTGAGCGCAGCCAATTTCTCGACTTGATGGCATTAGCGGGCGACAGCGGTAATAAAATTCCTGGTATTGCGGGCATAGGCCCTAAGTCGGCCGCCGAGTTATTGAAAACCTTTAGAAGCTTACCGACCTTGTTCTCCTCCTTATCTAACCTAGGCGCTAAGCAAGCGAAGAAGCTCGCTGAAGGCAAAGAGATGGCAAGGCTGAGCTATAAGCTGGCGCAGTTACAAACGGACCTACCACTCAATATCAACTTGAAAGACTTTCGCGTGATTGACTCCCCACCTGAAAAAACCATCAATCAAGACTAAACTTCTGTTAATACAAAGTTGCAATTAACGCATTTACCTTAGCGCAACAAAAGCGTATTTTATGGACGTGCTCAAGTGACTCATTTAATGAGGTAAAGGAATAACTATAAATGAAATCAAAAGTTTCAGTAATTATCGGTAGTATTTTTGCCGCCTACGTCGCCTTTGTCGCTGTGGTTGTACTGGTTTATGAACCAACGCCAGAAGACATGAATTGGGAGGACCGACAGGCCTATAACAGCCAGAAGATGAACGATTTAACCTTAGGGCAAAATATCGGTTCAGTAAAAGAATTGCTCGGTAAGGCCGACTTTTCAGAGGCAAAAGCCGTCAAGGAAGCCAAGTTACAGGTACTTTTTTATCGCACTCACCATGAGAAATCAGACGGTGTGACGACCAAAGAGGAATGTACCCCGCTTATTTTTGAAAATGATAAGTTGATTGCTTGGGGCCAAGATACCTATAAGCAATACCTCGATGCGGGCACAGACACTGTGCTCACTTCCGCCCACGAGACATTGAGCAGTAAATAAAGACGACTGACTGCTAAATAAAAACGCCACCTAATCGGTGGCGTTTTTGTTTTCATAATTAACCAACTAAACGTCTTAGTGACAGCATACCTAGGTCACTCAGTGCGATAGCAATAAGCTAAACCAGTCACTTATTCATCATCAGCCTTGTACTCGACATAGGCTTCGCCTTTGCTGAGCCATTCTGGCGCGGGTTTACCCTTCAGATAATGATCGAAATACTGCATCATGCGAATGCTGTAATCGAGCTTATTCGGGTACTTTTTCAAGTGATGCGGCTCATCCTCATATTGTAAGAACACCACATCTTTACCAGCACGGCGCATGGCCAAGTACATTTCAACACCTTGTTCCCAAGGCACCGCATCGTCCTTATCACCAAACATGATCATCAAAGGCGTTTGAATACGGTCAGCGTAAAATACTGGCGAGTTTTCAATGTACTTTTGTGGCGCGGCAAACAAACTCGCACCAATGCGGCTCTGTCCAGTTTCATACTGGAACTGACGCGCAATACCCGTGCCGTGGCGAATACCGCTGTAGGCGCTGGTCATGTTCGATACCGGCGCACCCGCGACCGCCGCCTTAAACATCTTAGTTTGGGTGATGGCAAACGCCGTTTGATAACCACTCCAAGAATGACCTTGCAGACCAATAGCATCGGGATCGGCAATGCCCATCTCAATCAGCTTTTGCACACCTGAAGTGAGCGCTTGCACCGAACTCGCGCCGGGGTAACCAATTTCAAAGCGAATATCCGGTAAGAACACCGCATAACCATTGTTGATATACCAAGCAAAATTAGGTCTGTGGTTAATGTTCATCTGCGGGAAGGCGTGCAGTCTATCCGTCATAAAACGATAGTAATAAACCAACACAGGAACGCGCTGACCCGCTTGATAATTGGTCGGCTTGATCAGCACGCCATCTAACGGCTTACCATCGCCATTCGTCCAGTGAACTAACTCAGATTGGCTCCAGTTAAACGCTTGGCGTTGCTTATCTAAATCCGTTTGCTTAAGCGCATTTTGCGGTGCGCTATAGTTAGCCGTATACAAGTCAGGGAATAAGTCGAAACGCTCCTTAGAAAACACGATAGTGTCTGCGTCTTTACTGCGTCCTAACACAGTCAACTTATACTCGCCTTGCATCAGCATTTTCACGCCCGCTGAGCCTAGCGTCGCTTGGTAGAAGCCATCGGCCTTAGTTTTATCGCTATAACCGTGGAGTAACACAGTGGCGTTATAGGCAAGCTCAGTCGGTTCATCGGGATTATCGACTAAGCCCTCAAGACGATATTGAATTTTCTGGGTGCGCCCTTTACCTGCGGTTAAGGCAAAACCTGCCTTAGATTCAGTATTAAACTGCCAGACATCGTATTTATCGTAAACCAAGAACCCAGCGTCATCTTTCAGCCAAGGGCCAAAACCGTATCCCGGCGCGCTCGATGGATAGTCATGGTCTTCATCGGCAAAGCTGACCTTTAATGATCTTGTTAGGTTAGTGCGATGGGCCTCAGCAATATCATAAAGATACACATTACCTTGCTGATAATAAGCCACATACTTGCCGTTACCCGACAAACTTGGCTCGGCATCACTCGGCTGCTGAGTCAAAAAAGGCACCTTACTGCCAGTGTTAATGTCGACCAGATAATAGTCTTGATAAAAGCCAGCCCACGTCGCCATCTTGCGATAGGGTAAATCTGAACTCGCCAACATAAAGCGCTTATGTTGTGAAATCGTCACATCTGGAACAGTTTTATCGCCAAGCTGCACCACGTTATTTGAGCCTAAATGCAATACCGCAAGGTAAGTGCGTTTTTGCTCATCCTCATATTGCTTGATTTCGTGGGGTTTAATCCGTGGGTCGTCACCATGCCACACCTTAAGCCCGCGCTGTCCGGTAACAATATCGGCATTAAACAGGTCTTTTTCTTCGGTGATTTTCTGCAAACTAAGCTGCTGGTTCACCTCTGGCACGCGGCCGAAGAACAGCCGTTCGCTATCCAATGAGAAGCTTAAACTTGTGTAGCGATTAAGTTTCCACTCAGGTGACTCAGGAGTTTTGCTGATTTTACCCGATTGCAAATCGACCAACGATAACTGATAGCTGCGACCATAGGGTAACTCGCTATCTTTGCCCTGCGTAAACGCCAGCCAACGACCATTTTTAGCCAGCGCTAACGCACCAACCTGTTGGCTAGGCGAGTCAAAAGCGACGGTTTTTTGGTGGGTACGTAAATCCACTAACTGCAATTGATGCTGTTTATTGGCGATATCATTCACCGCTAGCGCAAGTCGGCGGCTCCCCTTATCAAACACATAACCAGTCACTTGCTCAACATCGATGCGCTGGGTTTGATCGTCTAAACTAAGCAAAGTAAAACGGCGGCCTTGGTCAAACTTATCAACCTTTGGCTTATCGGCTTTCGCTGGGGTTTGTGTGCCTGCTTCAGCGAGTTTTTCGCTGGCTTTAGGCTCAGGGTCTTTTTTAGACTCTTCATCGGCCTCAAACCACATTGCCAAATGCTTACCGTCATCACTGAACACGAATTCCTTCACGCGCTCAAAGCGGGTTTGCGTGCCCGTTTGAGTATCGAGTAATACCATGTCAGATTTGAGTTTTTTCTTCGCCTTGGCATCACTCGTTTCACGCGTGAGCAAACTCGGTTTGACCACCACAGCCACAAAGCGGCCATCGTGACTCACTAAAGGATCTGACCCTCCCGCGATTTGATAACTTTGCTGCGACAGCACATTTTTCACAATGACGTGACTATCCCCTCGATCGGGCGCAGACTCGACCGCGATGACTTGGCCCTTATCTGCGATAACCGGCTTTTCAAGGGATTCAAAGTGCATGATATCTGTGAGGGTGAGCGGTTTAGTGCTGGTTTCAGCCTGCACTGCTGGCAATATTCCAAGGGATAACAGCACCAGAGATGTGATAGGGATTAACTTCAATGTCTTCCTCTTTTATATATTTGTTAGACTAAAGTAGACTTTTTTAACCATTGGCTCTCCATCATGGTGAGAACCCAGTATTTTTACAAGTTATACCACATAAAAAATCGTGATATTGCTCACTATTTCCTGTGAAGTTTGACCAAAGATGGTTAAAATAATAGGCAGAAAAAATACCAAATTCATAGTCCTGCTATCCAGTTAACGCTGGGGCAGACAATTGCAGTAACGACGAACCGTGGAAGGACTTCTCCATGTCAAAAAGAACGATAACCGTAATTCCAGGTGATGGAATTGGCCCAAGTATTATTGATTCAGCCTTAAAAATTCTCGATAAAGCGGGCTGTGATTTTGAATATGAATTTGCCGATGCCGGCCTGACTGCACTCGAAAAGCAAGGCGAGTTACTGCCACCGCGCACCTTAGAATTAATCGAAAAAAACCGTATCACACTGAAAGGTCCGCTGACGACGCCAGTAGGTGAAGGCTTTACCTCTATCAACGTGACCTTACGTAAAAAATTCGGCCTGTACGCTAACGTACGCCCAGTGATTTCGTTCAAAGGCACTCAAGCTCGTTACGAAAATATCGATATCATCACAGTACGTGAAAACACTGAAGGCATGTATTCTGGCTATGGCCAAAAAGTGTCTGAAGATGGTTTGACAGCAGAAGCCACCAGTATCGTGACTCGCCAAGGTGCCGAGCAAATCGCCACTTTCGCCTACGAACTGGCTCGCAAAGAAAACCGTAAAAAAGTCACTATCGTGCACAAAGCCAACATCATGAAGTCAACATCAGGCCTGTTCCTGAAAGTGGCCCGTGAAGTGAGCCTACGTTACCCAGACATCAAGACAGAAGAAATGATCGTCGATGCAACGTGCATGAAGTTAGTGATGAACCCAGAAAACTTCGATGTGATCGTGACGACCAACCTGTTCGGTGACATTTTATCGGATCTGTGTGCCGGTTTAGTCGGTGGTTTAGGTATGGCACCAGGCGCAAACATTGGCCGTGATGCCGCGATTTTCGAAGCCGTTCACGGTAGTGCACCGGATATCGCTGGTAAAAACCTCGCGAACCCAACCTCAGTAATTTTAGCCTCTATCCAGATGCTGGAATATTTAGGTATGGCTGACAAAGCTGAGCAAATCCGTAAAGCGGTATCTGCAGTGATCGAAGAAGGCGACCGTACCACTCGCGATTTAGGCGGCACTCACGGCACGACTGACTTCACTCAAGCGGTTCTTGAGCGTCTATGATCTCAATGCTGAGCGCGTTTAAGACGAGTCTATAACGGCTTGTTCAAGCATAAGCTTCATAAGAAGTAAGCGTTTGAAACTCAAATGAGTAAATACGAAAAAGCCCCGAAGTTTCCTTTGGGGCTTTTTGTTATCTGGTGTCCCGTCCTGAAATACGTTGACATAAAGAGGACTTCTTTATGACAACATCAATTAACTCAAGCCGTAAGCGCACACAACGAGATTACACCTTAGCCTTTAAATTACGCGTTGTAGAGCGTGTTGA